>JBBKWQ010000264.1:0-36991 GCA_037969115.1 Ilumatobacteraceae bacterium | reverse complement strand
GGCGCACACTTGGCCCGACAAGTGCGCAGCGGCGACCGACCTGTTGCATGCACTTCTGGGGCCCGAACATCGACACGTGTCGTGGCCCGAAGCAGAGCAGGACGCGTTCGGCCGAGTCGAGGACGCGCTTGTTCGTCTCGCGGCGCTCGCCGACATCGAGGGCCGTCCGACTCCCGAGGTGTTCATGCGTGCCCTGCGGGCCGAGCTCGACGTCGCTCGCGGCCGGCACGGACGATTCGGTCACGGTGTGTTGTACGGCCCGCTCGGCACAGCCGTCGGACACGACCTCGACGCGGTATTCGTGCTGGGCGCCGCCGAAGGGCTGCTCCCGGTGCCGCGCCGAGACGACGCCGTGCTGCCCGAGGCCGTTCGTCTGCACTCCCTCGACCAGCTCGAGTCGAAATCGGTCCGGCTCCACCATCAGCATCGGGCGTTCCTCGCTGCACTGGCGTCCGCTCCAGCCGGGAACCGCACCATCGTGTTCCCGCGTGGTGATCTCCGCTCGAATCGCCGGGCGCTGCCGTCGCGATGGCTGCTCGACACCGCTTCCCGACTCGCCGGTCAACGGGTTCACGCCACTGAGTTCGGCGATCTGGGCGATGGAATCGTCGACACGGTTGGGTCGTTCTCGTCAGGTATTCGACGCGGCCAACCCCCGTCGTCGGTCCACGAGCGTGACCTGATCGCGCTCGGCGCGGCGGTCGAAACCGGCAGTGACGCGGCCACACATCCGCTCGCCCGGCTCGCGGGCAGAGGCCTCCTCATGCAGCGCGAACGGGCCAGCGCACGGTTCACCGTCTTCGACGGCAACCTCGGCAGCCTCGTCGGTTCCCACCCTGGCCTGCCCGAAACGGGTGATCGCGCGATGTCGCCGTCGCGTCTCGAATCATGGGCCGCGTGTGGCTTCCGATACTTCCTCAAATACCTGCTCGACGTGTCAGACCGAGACGACCCCGAACGAGTCGACGACATCTCCGCACTCGATCGCGGCTCGCTCATCCATCAGATCCTCGAGCAGTTCGTCGGCGAAGTCATCGAATCCGGACCACCCAAACCAGACCAGGCGTGGACAACGGCGCACCGCGAACGCCTGCACCAGATCGCCGAGGCTCGCTGCTCGGAATATGAGGTGACAGGTCGAACCGGGCGGCCCGCCAGCTGGCGCGTCAGGCGCGACGACTTGAACGACACGCTCGATGCGTTCCTCCGCTTCGACAACGACTTCCGGCGCCACAACAGGGCGACGCCGTTCGCTGTCGAGCTCGACCTGGGTGTTCGCAACGACGGGTGGGTACCGGTCGAGTTGTCGAACGGAAAGACCGTGACCCTGCACGGTGTCGCCGACCGTGTCGACACCACCGAAGATGGACGCGTCGTCGTGACCGACTACAAATCGGGCAAGGGCGTCAGATACAACGATCTCGGCTCCGACCCATTCGCCGGCGGCACCACGCTCCAGCTCGGGATGTATGCAGAAGGGGCAATGCGCAGCACGGGTTTGTCGTCGTCGATGGCTCACTACTGGTTGGTCGAGAACGCCAAGCCGCTGCGGGGCTACGAGTGGACTCCGTCGTTGCGCCGACGATTCGACGAGGTGCTCGCCGCGATCACCGACGGCATCGCCGGCGGCGTGTTCGCGATGGACCCGGGCGACTGGGACACGTGGCGCCAGACCAACGACACGTGCACGTACTGCGAGTTCGACTCAGTGTGTGTTCGCAGCCGAGGCGAACAAGCAGCAGCCAAGCAGTTGGCTCCGGAAGTCGGGGTGCGGGGCGCGTTGGTGCCGTCCGGGGCTCAGCCGGGCGTGTCGACGTGACCGCTGCGAGTGCCGCCGCTCTGCCCGGCGACGTGGTCCATCGCGAGCGAATCAGCTCGACTTGGCTCGACCAGACGCTCTTCGTCGAAGCGGGCGCCGGCACCGGCAAGACCACCCAGTTGGTCGACCGCATCGTCAACCTCGTCCTCACGACCGATGTGTCGCTCTCTCAGATCGCGGCGATCACGTTCACCGAAGCGGCCGCCTCCGAACTCCAGTCGCGTATCCGGGTTGCGTTCGAGCGTCGTGCGGCCGACCCCGCCACATCAGAGGCAACAACGGCCCGGTGCCACCAGGCCATCGCCGACGCCGATCTTGCTGCGATCTCGACCGTGCACGGGTTCGCGAGCCGCATTTTGAGCGAGTTCTCCGTCGCAGCCGGCCTGCCACCACGCGTATCGGTGCTCGACGAGGTGTCGTCCCAGCTCGCACACGAGCAGCGCTGGGACCGCTTCGTCGACGGCCTCCACGACAACGGCGATCACGACGAGCTGCTGTACCGAGCCGCGCTCATCGATGCAGCGCTCGTACCCCGGTATCCCGGCCAGGCGTCGTTCAAAGACGTCGCGGCGAACTTCAGTCAGAACTGGGACCGGATCATCGAGGTCGCAGAAGCGCCACTCCCCCCGTTGGGTCCGATCGACGGGGCGCAGTTCGACGCGGCCGTCGGTGATCTCGAACGGATCGCGGCCACGTGCAACGACTCCGACGACAAGCTGATCAGGCACATCCAGGACAAGGTGCTTCCAACGGCCCGACAAGTGGCTGCAGTCACCGACGATCATCGAAGGCTTCGCTTCCTCCGTGATGTCGACATGCCGAGGGGCATGGGTGGCCGGAAAGCAGCGTGGGGATGCGATCCCAAGGAGATCAAGAACTCGATCACAGCCCTCAACGACGCAGCGCGTTCCGTCGTCGACGAGGTCGGCGACGCAGTGGTGAGGCAACTGATGCACCTGACGGCCCGCGAGGTGCTCGACGCGGCGCAGCAACGCGCCGCCGACGGCGGTCTCGAGTTCCACGATCTGCTCGTACTGGCTCGCCAAATGCTGCGCCGCAACGCCGAAGTTCGTCGGGCACTCCACGAGCGATATCGCCACGTGTTGCTCGACGAGTTCCAAGACACCGATCCGATTCAGATCGAGCTGGCGTCACTGATCGCCGCGACACCGAGCGATGTCCAACCCACACGCTGGCAGGACCACCACATCGACGGCGGCAGGTTGTTCTTCGTCGGTGACCCGAAACAGTCCATCTATCGGTTCAGGCGCGCCGATATCGAGCTGTTCCTCGAAGCTCGTACTGCTTACGGCATCGACGATCCGGTTCGGCTACAGACCAACTTCCGGACCGTCCGTCCCATCATCGAATGGGTCAACGGCGTTTTCGACGAAGCGATGCCTCACGAGGTCGAGGGTGCGCAACCGAAGTACGAACCGCTCGAGCCCTGGCGCGCCGCCGATTCCGGCGGCGACCATCGGCCTGTGATGCTCGGCGGCGAACACCCCGACCCCAAGGTGCGCGCCGCCGATCTTCGTGAGGCCGAGGCGGCCGATGTGGGAGCGCTCATCGCCGACATTCGTGCACAGCCCGATCTGTGGCCGGTGTTCGACCAGCGATCCGAATCGTGGCGACCTGCAACGCTCAGCGATATCACCATCCTCATCCCGACGCGCACCTCTCTGCCGTACCTGCGCGAAGCGCTCGACCGGCACGCTCACCCGTATCGGCTTGCGACCGGCACCCTCGTCTACGACACCCAGGAGGTACGAGACGCTCTGGCAGCGCTCCGAGCGATCGACGACCCGGACGACACCCTGAGTCTGATCGCGGCGCTTCGATCACCTCTGTACGGCTGCTCCGACGTCGACCTGTTCACGTATCACCAAGCCAATCGGCGATGGGATCTCCGCTCGTCACCGCCCGACGAACTCGATGCCGACCATCCCGTCGTACTGGCGCTCGCGCATCTCCGATCGGCGTGGAGCGAACGGTGGTGGCTTGGCCCAGCCGCGCTCTTGGAACGAATCATCCGCGAACGGCACGGGTTCTTGCTGGGCTACGGCGATCCGCGCCCAGCCGAAGTGTGGCGTCGGCTGCGATTCCTCCTCGATCAGGCGCGTGCGTACGAGGAATCCACCGGTGCAGATCTTCGGTCGTTCCTCGAATGGGCCGCCCTCCAGAGCGCCGAAGGTGCACGCGTCCACGAACCGCTGCTGCCCGAGTCCGACGACCACGCACTCCAGATCCTCACGGTGCACGGGGCCAAGGGACTCGAGTTCCCCATCACCATCCTGTCTGGCATGACCACCCGAACCAGCGGTGCACGCCCAGGTGTCAGCGTGCTGTGGCGCGCCGAAGGTCCACCCGATGTGCGGCTGAGAAGCGACATCGCCACAACTGAACACAAGCCGCGTGCCGATCTCGAGGAAGAGATGGGAGCGTTTGAAAAGCTGCGTTTGTTGTACGTCGCTGCGACTCGGGCGCGCGACCATCTCGTGGTTTCGTGCCACCACAAGACCACGACCGACACTGATGCAACATTCGCCACCAGGCTCTCCGGCTTTGGAGGCGCTCATCCCGAACGCTGTCGCAAGGTCGACCTCGAAGCGCATCGCCGACCCGTGGCATCGGTATCAGGCCCGGCCGAATTGCCGGCGATGGCCGACGACACTGCCGGTGTCTTCGCCGAGCGTGCCGCCTGGGTGGAAGACCGGCGTGAACTGCTCTCACCCTTCGATCGTCCCGCCACTCTGTCGGCCACGGCAATCGCCCGAACCGTCGATGCCGACATCGTCGACACCGACGACGACAGCGCGGGCGACCTCCACACGCCCGACACCGATGGCGACGGCCGGGCGCGTCCCATCGTGCGCCGGAAGGGCCGCGCCGGTTCGGCGATCGGCCGGGCGGTCCATGCCAGCCTCGAGTTCGTCGATCTCACCAATCCGGTCGAGCTCGATGCGCAAATTGCACGGCAGTGCGAGCTCGAGGCGATCAGCGAACACCTCGAGACCGTTGCAGCGCTCGTTCGTTCGGCACTCCGCTCCGATGCTGTCGGCCTCGCACGGACCTACCCGGTGCACAAAGAGCTGTACGTGGCAGCGCCGCTCGGATCGATCACGATCGAGGGGTACATCGATCTGCTCGTCGAGACTCCGGACGGCCTCATCATCGTCGACTACAAGACCGACAGTGCGTCATCACCGGCCGAGATCGACGCAAAGGTCGCCGCATACGAACTGCAAGGCGCTGCCTACGCCGTCGCACTCGAAACGAGCACAGGGCTCCCGGTCATCGACTGCCGATTCGTGTTCTGCAAGGCCAGCGGTGCGATCGAGCGCTCGGTGTTCGACCTCGAGTCGGCCAAGCAACGCGTTCGAGACACCGTCATCGAGCAGACACGCTGAACGACGAGGCCACCATGTTGGCCACGATCTTCACACCGTCGGCCGTGGCGGATGCGTATGCGCCGGCAGCGCCAACCACATTCCAGCCACGACCGGGCTCGAGTCCCACCACGCTGAACTCGGTTTGCTGATCCGGCTGCTCGACGAGCGGCACGATCGTGACGTGCAATGTGTCGCCCGACCATTCGGCTCGAGACAGCGCGACAGCTGGAAAGTCGACACCGACTACCTGTGCGCACGGCGGGAGCGGCGAGGCGGACAGCGTCGACCACGACCCACGGCTCGACGCCTCGGCGGCGGCCAGGAACGCGTTGAACTGACCCCGGGGATGCGACTCACCCAGACCCATTCCCCACGTGAACTCTCCACGCGCCCGGTCCCACGTCGGTTCGTACGACGCCTCGATCGCTTCCGTGACACGCTGTTCGAGATCGGGAATCGCCCATTCCCTGCTCAGCAACAGTGCTGCAGCCGGTGCTCGAGCCGGGGCGAGCGGTGAGGCGATCGTTGCGCCGAACCCGATGTCGTAGCACGCTGCGTCGAACAGCCGACGTGCGTCGTCTGGCACCTGCGGCGACGCGTAGAACGAGGTCGTGAGCGCGGCGCGAACCGGCAGCCGATGGTGAACATCGATCGTCGGGTCGTAGTACAGCGTGGTCGTCGTCGGGCGGGAGTCGCCTGCGAGATCGAGATAGTGCTCGCGCGCATGGGTCCACCACGGGTGGAATGCGCGGTCGTGGAAGTCGGTGCCGTAGCGGTTGTCGTGGAGTCTCAGACCGAGACCAGCGCCCGCCAGTCAAAACGGCCAAATCTTGGTGTTCTCGCAATGGCACCCGATGGGTGCCGCCAGCCATTGTGCGGCGAGGTGTTCGGCGATGGCGTTGTGAGTCCAGGTCGAGGCGTGCTCCGTATCGGAGAACATGACGAAGGGGTCGTTCCACCGATCGTCGGACGCGATCATCGACCGTATTCCGAGGAGCACCAGCATGAACCCCTTGTAGAACAACATTCCGTCGGCTGCGATCGGATCGAGCTGCTCGCCGAATGGATCGATGCCGTTCGCGGTCCAACCCGGTACGTCGTAGTCGCCCCACAACTCACGCGGAATCCACAGCCGGTAGCGGTCGGGATACGCCGCCCGATCGGGGTCGTGGCCGAACTGCGTGAGCCAGTCGGCGGCGGACCACCACTGCGTGTGACGCTCGATCAACTGATCGAGAATCGCCACATATCGTTCGGTCCATGCCGGCGTCCGATGCGCCATGAGTCCCAGCGCATACGACGAATCGACGAGATCGAAACGGTGCCAACTGGCCATCGGCTCGTCGGACCGATCGTCCCAGTGTTCGTGCGGTCGACCCGAGCGGGTCCAGTCGTCGGGCGTGTGTGCCTTCCGGTCGAGGTAGCGCAGCCACCCCAGCGAACGCTCCGACAGCCCGGACGTCAGTACCACGTCATCGCTCATGTCTCGTCCTGAAGCCGAGCCCGGCGAACTCGCCCGACGAGCGCCAACCGGCAATGTACGCGAAGTACGCGACGGGTCCTTCCGGATATCCGAGCACGCTCAGGAGTCGGCGGCGACCACCGTCTTGTCCTTCGTTGTTGTAGTAGCCCGGCGTACAGGTGGGATCGGCACCGAATGTGCGGCCCCCTGCTTCGAGTACGGCCACCCACGCTCGTTCTGCATCCTCGGTGGTCTCGACCTCGTCAGCGCCCATTTCGACCGCGTGCGCGACGACTGCAGCAATGGTCGCGCCAGCCTCGGTGAGGTTGTGCGGGATGTTCGAGATCAGGTTCGCACCCTGGCCGGGTCCGACGACGAACGCATTCGGAAACCCGTGCACATGGATGCCATGCAGGCTCAGCATGCCGTCGGCCCAGTACTCCGACAGCCTGATGCCGTTGCGACCGACCATGTCGAAACCGGCACGCCGAGCGAACTCGGTGCCGACCTCGAACCCGGATGCGTAGATCAGGCAGTCGAGCTCGTAGTGGCGGCCGCCCACGACGACCCCTGTTTCGGTGATCCGCTCCACACCTTTGCCGTCGGTGTCGATCAAGTGCGTGGTCGGCTGGTTGTACGCATCGAGGTACTCGTCATGAAAACACGGCCGCTTGCACAGCTGCCGATACCAGGGTTTCAGAGCGTCCGCCGTGTCCGAATCAGTGACGATGGCGTCGACACGCGCGCGGACCTCGGCCATCTTCTCGTCGTCGCTCGCGTGGTATGCCCGTTGCACAGCTGCCGGGCTGAAGTCCTGATCCGGATCGGCGAACACCCGATCGCGGATCCGCTGCGCGATGTCGGTCCAACCGTCCATCACGAGGTCCTCGTCGGCGAAACCGCCGGTCTGGAGTGTCGTGAAGTTCAGCAGCCACCGTTCTTGCCAGCCGGGCTCGAGAGTGGCGAACCAGTCGGGGTCGGTCGGCTTGTTGTTCCGGACATCGATCGACGAGGGGGTGCGCTGGAACACATACAGCTCGCCGCAGGCCCGAGCCAAGTGCGGGATGCACTGCACCGAGGTGGCCCCGGTCCCGATGATGCCGACGCGTTTGTCCGCGAGCCGATCCATCGGCGCGCCGGCAGGGTCACCGCCGGTGTAGGTGTAGTCCCATCGGCTCGTGTGGAAGCTGTGGCCGGCGAACGACTCGAGCCCTGGAATGCCGGGGAGCTTGGGACGGTGGAGGGGGCCGGTGCCCATGGCGACGAATTGCGCCGTCATCCGGTCGCCGCGGTCGGTGCTGATGATCCACCTCGACGCGTCGGGGTCCCACTCGAGCCCGGTGACCTCGGTGGAGAAGCACGCGTTCTCGTACAGACCGAAGTGTTTACCGATCCGCTGGCAATGCTCGAGGATTTCGGGCGCGTGCGTGTACTTCTCGGTCGGCATGTGCCCGGTCTCCTCGAGCAGCGGCATGTAGATGAACGCGGCGGTATCGCACTGAGCGCCCGGGTACCGGTTCCAGTACCAGGTCCCGCCGAAATCGCCGCCCTTCTCGATGATGCGCACGTCGTCGATGCCCGCGGTCTTCAACCTGGCCCCGGTGACGAGTCCTGCGAACCCTCCACCGATGAACGCGACCGTCACGTCGTCGACGAGCGGATCGCGGTCGGCCGCCTGGACGTACGGGTCCTGGAGATAGCGGGCGAACTGCCCAGTGACCTCGACGTACTGCTCGTTCCCGTCAGCACGGAGCCGCTTGTTACGCTCTTCGAGATAACGCGCTTCGAGTGCCTGCCGATCGGCGGGCTCGGTCAACGAACCCACGGCTGCCTGTGCGTCGACATCATCCGACCTTTCTAGCCGCGCTCGGTGAGAACATGGGGCTCGAGCCGACCGCTCGGTCGGCTCCAGAACGGAACACACGACACGAAGGGAACGGACCGGCATGCCTGAACATCTCTGGGGAACCGAAACGACCAAGGCGATCGACAATTTCCGCATCTCCGGCGAACCGATCCCCTCGACCGTCGTCCACTGGCTCGGCCGGATCAAGGCGGCCGCCGCGCGCGTGAACTCCGACCTCGGACTGCTCGACCCGACGCTCGCGATGGAGATCGCCGAGGCGGGCGACGCGATCGCCGCCGGCGAGCATGACGCCCAGTTCCCGGTCGATGTCTTCCAGACGGGCTCCGGCACGTCGTCGAACATGAATGCCAATGAGGTGATCAGCTCGCTCACCCAACAGCGCGCACACCCCAACGACCACGTCAATCTCGGACAGAGCTCGAACGATGTCTTTCCCTCGGCCGTGCACCTCGCAGCGCTCGAGGCAACACACGACACGTTGCTTCCGGCGCTCGAGAATCTGACGACGTCATTGGCGAGGAAATCTGAGCAGTTCGCCGACGTGCTGAAGGCCGGTCGAACCCACCTGATGGATGCCGTGCCGATCACACTCGGGCAGGAGTTCGGCGGCTACGCGTCACAGATCCGGTCCGCGCGGGAACACATCTCGAACACGATGCGCGATGTGGGCCAGATTCCGCTCGGCGGCACGGCGGTCGGCAACGGATTGAACACCCACCCCGACTTCGCCGCACGCGTCGTCCGCATGCTCGGCGACGTCACGACCGCCGGCGTCGCGGCGATGATCAGCGAACCCCCCGATCGATTCGCGGCGCAGGCCGCTCGCGACAGCCTGGTCGAGTTGTCCGGTGCGATGAAGGTAGCGGCCGTCGCTCTGACCAAGATCTGCAACGACCTCCGGTGGATGGCGAGCGGGCCGCGGGCGGGACTGGCCGAGATCTTGCTGCCCGAGCTCCAGAAGGGCTCGTCGATCATGCCGGGCAAGGTCAATCCGGTGATTCCGGAGGCCGTGCTGCAAGTCTGTGCTCAGGTGATCGGCAATGACTCGGTCGTGACCGTCGCTGCCATGCAGGGCAACTTCGAACTGAACGTGATGGTGCCCGTGCTGTCGCGCAACATCTTGCAGTCGATCGAGCTCTTGGCATCCGCGGCGGTCCTGCTGGCTCGCGACTGCGTTGACGGCATCGAGGCCGACCACATGCGATGCGCCGAGTACGCGGAACGGACGCTCGCGTCGGCGACAGCCCTCAATCCAGCGATTGGCTACGACGAAGCGAGCGCCATCGTGCACGAGGCGATCACGTCGGACCGCACGCTTCGCGAGGTGGCAATCGCGAGGGGCGTCGACGAGGCCGTGGTCGAGCAGGCGCTCGATCTGCGTCGCCTCGCGGCCGGTAACGCTGGTGCGAGCTGACACGAAGCGTGCACGATCCTCGGGCGTTCGGGGTCGACCGATGCCCGTTCGCCCGCGACTAGGTTCCAGGCGAATCTTCGATTCCATTTCGCAACTGATCGGACGACCTGAACATGGATGACAACCGAATCGACGTCACCATTCCGCTTCGCAACGAGTTCGGGGCGACCCTACGGATGGTCGCCGCCTCACTCGGCGCGGACGCCGGCTTCACGCTCGACGAGATCGACGACTTCCGGCTCGGACTCAGCGAGGTGTTCGCCGTACTCACCGACGAGCATCACAACGAGCGAGCCACCGCATCGTTCGAGATCGCGCCTGGCCAATTGTCGGCCACGTTGAGCGTCGATGCCTCCCACGGAGCGATCGAGCTCGACCAGCTCGCGTCCAGCATCCTCGCTTCGGTGATGGACAGCATCGAACACACGCCGAGCGGCATCACCATGATCAAGCGTGCAGTCGAAGCGTCATCCAGCACGTCATGAGCAATGCGTCCGGGCCAGGCGATGACGCATCAGCCGACGACCTCGAGGACCTGTCGCTCTTTCGAGAGTTCGCCGAGTCGAAGCGCCGCTCGACGCGGAATCAGCTGGTGGAGCGACACATGGGACTGGCCACTCACATCGCGAGCCGATACCGCCGACCCGGCACCAGCGACGACGACCTCAGGCAAGTTGCGATGCTCGGTCTCGTCAAGGCGGTCGATCGGTTCGACCCCGAGTTCGGATCGTCGTTCTCGGCGTTCGCCGGCCTCACCATCGAAGGTGAGATCAAGCGCCACTTCCGCGATGGGTCCTGGACCGTCCGGGTGCCACGCGGCGCCAAGGAGCTTCATCTCCTCGTTCGTCGCGCGTCCGACGAACTCTCTCAGCGGCTCGGTCGTTCGCCGAACGTCGACGAAATCGCCGAGCAACTCGGGCTCACACGCGACGACGTCCTCAGGGGTCTGTCGGCCTCGGCGGCCTACAAGGTCGACACGCTCGACGGTGACGGAACCGAAGACGACGACGGCGCCAGTGACCGACAGGGCGAGCTCAGCACCATCGATGCCGGATTCGCCGACACGGAGAATCGGGCCATCGTCGAGAAGCTCCTGCTCCGGCTGCCCGACCGCGAGCGCGAGATCGTCACGCTCCGCTTCTTCGATCGCTTGTCGCAGGACGAGATAGCGGAATCGATCGGAGTGTCTCAGATGCACGTCTCACGAATTCTCCGACGGTCGTTCGAACAGATGCGTTCGTGGCTCGTCGAAACACCCGACGAGAGCTGACGCGCGAATTCGCATGCGCTGACCGACGTGGGCATCTCGCCCGCTGTCACGACTCGTCGATGCACCACAGCAGGTATCCGCATGCGCGGTCACCCCTTGAGTACACTTTCAGGCATGTCTGACGCTCCGGCTCGATTGTCCATCACCGTGAACAACCCTGCGTCGGTCGTGCTCGCCGGCGAGATCGATGCACACACTGCCCCACAACTCGCGGCACAGTTCGAGACGCTGCCCGACGACTCCGAAGCGGTCGAGATCAACATGGCCGGTGTCGACTTCATGGATTCGAGCGGACTGCGAGTGGTGATCGAGCTCCACAACCGGATTTCGGCCGCAGGCGGCGCTTTGACGATCTGCGACCCGAGTCGCTCCGTCTCGCGGCTCCTCGAGATCAGCGGGCTCACCGATCACCTCAATGTCCGATCCAGCTGACCAATAACAACGACAGGGAAAGTCTGGCCGCAATGAAGCGCCTCAACCACCTGATCAATCCCGAGTTCGACACTCGATCTGACGGGATCGGCAACGAGAAGATTTTGTCATGAGCCCCGCTGAGGAGCCTCTGATGACGAAGCCACCACAACACGTTCGCATTGCGAAGAAGGCAGATTTGGCCGAGCTGTCGAACATCCGGCGCTCCGTCGTCGAGTTCCTCCGACAGCACAACGCCGCCGATGATCTCGTCGACGATCTCAGCCTCGTCGTCAGCGAACTCGCCAGCAACGTGATCGAACACACGGATTCGGACACCATCCTCGTCGTCGTCGAACGCACGGCGAGCGACTGGGTCATCGATGTCGCCGATGCCGACTCGATCCCCGGCCTCGACGACCTGAGTGCGCCAGATCCGTCGATGATCACCGGTCGCGGCCTGTTCGTCGTTCAATCGCTCGTCGATTCCATGAGCATCGTCGAAGAGGGCGGTTCATTCGTGGTCCGCTGTCGACGATCGGTCTGACTCAAGCTCTGGGGCCACGCTTCGGTACGACCGATCGGTCGGTGCGTGGGCTCCTTCCCGTGACCGTTCAGGACGGAGCACCTCGACGGGCTCTCTCCGACCAGGCGTTCCAGCATCGCTGAGCGCCATCGCGCTCCGGTCGATGCGTTCGGGCGCGCTCCTCACCGACCGAGCAGCGCCGACTCGAACGGGTACGTCGACAGGGCCTCGGTCCCACTCTCGGTGACGAGAAACATCTGCTCGAGTTTCACGCCGGGCCCGCCCCGGTCCGAGCCGACGAAGCTCTCGATCGACACCACCATCCCGGCGGCGAAGGTCCCGTCATACCCCCGATCGGACCAGTCGGTCGAGTAGTACACGCGCGGCCACTCGTCACTCATACCGACGCCGTGTGCGACGCACGCATAGCGATTGGCGATGAACTCGTCCGGTTGCCTGAATGCCTTCAGAGAGAACTCGCGGAATGTTTGACCGGCCTCGATCAGCTGGGCGTTGAACATGATCTCGTCGTACGCACGTCGGTACCGGTCGCGCTGCTCCGCGGTCGGCGCGTCGTCACCGACGAGCCACGTTCGCGAGATGTCGGCGCAGTAGCCGAACGGTCCGATCATGTCCGTGTCGAACGCCAAGAGGTCGCCGGGCACGATCGTGCGAGCCGAGGCCTCTTGATACCAAGGGTTCGTTCGGGGCCCGCTGCACAACATGCGCCCGTCGATCCAGTCGCCGTCGTTGGCGATGTTCACCTGGTGCAAAATTGCCATCAACTCGTTTTCGCTCACGCCGGGACGGATCGCCGCGCGCATGTAGTGCATGGCAGCTTCCGCCACGGTGATGGCATGACGAAGACAAACGAGCTCGTCACTCGACTTGACGGATCGCGCATGCTCGACCAGTGGTTCGGCGTCGATCACACGCAGACCACGTTCGTCCATCGCATGTGCACAACTCGGATTGACTCGCTCGACCGCAACTCGGGCACGGCTCCCTGTCGCCGCTTCGATGTCGGCAGCAAAGCCACGCGCCGTTGCGAGCGTGTCGGGTCCTCCGTCGAACACGTTCGGATGGTGTGCCGTCCGGAACTCGTCGATCGTCGGGTGCTCCGTGGCGTAGGCGCCGTACATCACCAGCCGGCCGTCGGCGTGGACCACGAGGTAGTAGGTCGGGATGTGAGCCTGGAACAGCGCATACTCCCGCCAATCACTGGCGTACCGCAGGCTGACCGGGTTGGTCAGGACCATCGCATCGACACCGGCGCCGGCCATCTGGTCGACGAGACGGCCGACCCGGTACGAGCGGAGCGAGTCGAGATCGACATCGGGTCGCGGAATGATCGGCACGTTCATCGATGGCCGCCGGTGGTTCGCATCAACCCAGAGGGAACCGTTGCGCGAGTTGCGGCGCGAAGGTGAACCCGGTGCCGGGCCGATCGGGTACGACGAGATCGCCGTCGAGCAACTCGACGTCTTCGACGAAGAGCGGCGCGAACCAGTCGATGTGCTCGACAGAGATGCAGTTCGCTGTCGAGCCGGCGATTGCGAGGCTGTACTCGGTGAAGAAGTGGGTCGAGATCGGCAGATGGTTCGACGCCGCCGTCGCTGCTGCCTTCCGCATCTCGCTGTATCCGCCGATTCGTTGCAGGTCGGGCATCAGGACGTCGGCCGCACGTTGGTCGATCATCGCCTGCATCCCGAAGCGCGTGTATTCCGTCTCGCCCGACGCGATCGCTGTGTCGAGCGCGCTGCGCACCTCGGCGTGACCGCGGAGGTCGTCGGCCGACACGGGTTCCTCGAACCAGGTGAGGTCGAACGCCTCGAGTTGGCGACCGAGCCGAATCGCGTGTTTCGGGTCGAACTTCTGGTTGGCGTCGACGAGGAGCCCGACATCTGGACCCACTGCGTCGCGCACGGCCCGCACGCGGGCAACGTCGTCGGCGACACGTTCGTTGCCAATTCGCAGCTTGACCGCCCGGAATCCGCTGGCAACGAATTCTGCCGCCTCATCGACGATGTCGTCGATCGACGCAGAGAGCCACAGCCCGGAACTCGCGTATGTGGGGATCGAGGTGCGACACGCGCCGAACAACTTGTGGAGCGGGAGGTCAGCGGCCCGGCCGACCACGTCCCAGCACGCAACATCGACAGCCGACATCGCCGAGACCGTCACGCCCTTGTGGCCGGTCGGGTTCACCTCGGCCCAGATCTCGTGCCAGATCCCCTCGGTGTCGTGTGGATCGCGTCCGACGACGAACGGCGAGAGCCCACGGATCATCTCGTCGAACGCACAGAGGCGAGCGGCATTGATGGTGAAGACGAATGCCTGACCAGTCGGGCCGCCATCGACTTGCAGCTCGACGAGCACGCACCCGACCGACTTGATCGCGTGAATCGCCGTGCCGATCGGCTTCGGCAGCGGAAGCTCGACCAGCGTGGTGGAAAGGCTCGCTACCTTCATGGAGTCGTTACTGCCGGAACGATGAGTCGGACCGATCGAGGAGACGCAACAAGGCAGGCCACTCGAACTTGCCGAGCGGGAAGTGGTCGTACTGACGCTTCGAGAGTTCCCAGATGTCGGTGGGCCCGGGGTCGACGTCGAGACCGCTGCCATGCGCCTTCAGGAGGGTACGACAGCCGCGAATCAGATAATGCATGACCATGAAGGCCTCTCCGGCGGTCTCCCCCACCGTGAGGAACCCATGGTTTCGCATGATGAGAGCGCGGTTGCCGTCCATGTTCTTGGCGAGACGTTCGCGTTCTTCGAGGGTGAGCGACAAGCCCTCCCAGTCGTGGTAACCGATCTCGCCGTAGAGCATCGACGTGTCCTGCACCAGATGTTCGAACCCGTTCGCGAGTGCAGTGACCGCGAGTGCGTCGGGAACATGAGCGTGGAACACCACCTTCCATTGTGGAAAGTCGTTGTGGATCGCGGAATGGATCACGAAACCCGCGGTGTTCACGTCGGCCGGGCCCTCGAGCACGGTTCCGGCGCTGTCGACCTTGATCAGGTTGGAAGCAGTGACTTCGTCGTAGAGGAGGCCGAACTTGTTGAGGAAGAAGTTGCGGTCGGAACCGGGCACGCGCATCGTGATGTGGTTCCAGATGAGATCGTCGTAGCCGAAGTGGGCAGCGAGTCGGTACATCGCGGCGAGATCGACCCGGGCGTCCCATTCTTCGCCGGTGTAGCTCGTTGCGTTTGCCGCGCTGAAGTCGTCGGCGGTCACCTCATGGTGCTCTGCGGTGGTCATCAGTTGGCTCCGTGTCGTTCGGTTGATCGGGACTGCTCGGTGTACTCGTGAAAGATGAGCTCATTGTCGCGCTCGATCGAACGCATGGCCATCAGATGGGGTGCGTCGAACCCGAAGTCGGCCTCGGCGCCTGCGTAGAGATCGGACACGTCCGCAGTGAAACGCAGGTTGGCATCGACGCTCGCGGCAAGGTCGAGTGCGAGGCGCAGGTCTTTGGCCGCAAGCCCCAGATCGAAGGTCGCGTCGTACCCACCGTTGAGCAGTTCAGGCCCGTAACGATCGGCGACGTAGCTGCGACCAGTGCTGTGGCGGATGATGTCGAGCATCTTGGCCGGGTCGACGCCGCCCTTCACACCGAGCATCAGGGCTTCGGTCAGGCACACGGAGTTGAGATAGCAGAGCATCACCTGCGCGATCTTGGCAACGTAACCCGCCCCGTGCGGACCGAGCAGTTCGATGCGATCTCCGATAGCCCGTAGGACCGGCATTGATCGTTCGAACGTGCTCTGTTCACCGCCGACCAGCACCGTGAGAGTTCCGGCATCGGCTCCCTCGGCTCCGCCGCTCACTGGAGCGTCGAGGAGCTGGACGCGATGACGTCGACCAAGCTCGGCCACGTGTCTGGCACAGTCGAGGTCGTTGGTGCTCAGGTCGATCCAGATCGAGTCAGGTTGCATCGCCGGCACGATCTGCTCGCCGACGTCGGAGATCTGCTTCGGGCCGGGTAGCGAGGTCAGCACGACGTCGGCGACGGACGCAGCGTCAGCTGCGTCGGCTGCAGCAACGGCACCGTGGCCGACGAGAACATCGATCTTGTGGGCGTCGAGGTCACTGACCACGGTGGCGAAACCGGCGTCGACGATGTTGCGCGCCATCGGCCCGCCCATGTTGCCCAATCCGATGAATGCCACCCGCAGAGGTGCCGCCATCAATCGACCAGACCGTCGACGAGAACCGACTCGCGCTGGTAGTGCAGATCGGTCGCCCGGCCGTAGATCGATGTCGAGTGAAACGGGCGGTTCATGCGGTACGGGTCGTGCACGTAGGTGGGCAACCCGATGTAGCGCGTGGTCGAGCCAGCGATCCGCGTGACGCGATGCATCGAGTATCGACCGGCGAAGAGCTGTAGATCGCCGGGAATCAGGTCGAGCTCACGAACACCGTCGCGGCCCCCTGCAAGCACGTGGGAGATGTGTTCGTAGTTCTCTGCATCAGGTCGCCGGATGTTCGGCACGTACTCGAACACACCGCCGTCGTCGGCACGTTGAGCAAGGATGCTCACAGTGAACTCGTTGCCGTCGAAATGCCAGGGCAGGTAGTGACCCGGCTCCATCACGCCGTAGGGGTTCCGTCCGAGCGGGTCGGCCCACCGGTAGATCGGCCGGGGTGTCCCGAGGCAGTCCCAGACGAAGTGCAGCATGATGTCCGAGTCGTAGATGCGACGCAGGGCCGAATCGGTCGTGAGAATGTCGGAGTTGATGAACCCGCTCTCACGGTGCTGGAACGTCCGGCGCGGATGATCCTCGGGATACGAGTCGTCGTCGGGAGAGAAATACGGATTGTGATGCTGAACCGACCAGAACGTCTGGGAGTGCAGTTCGGTCGCTTCGCGCCGCATCCGATCGACCGCTTCCGGTCGCACGAAGTCGGACAGGCGACAGCACCCGATCGCGTTCATCTGTCGGCGCGTGTCGCCGACCAGGTCGTGACGGGTCGCGTTGGTGAGTTCATGGATGGGATACGCGTCGAGGTCGATGAACTCCTCCAGCGCTATCTCCGCTGCTGAAAATGCTGTCGGCAAGAACCCCTCCCGATCCTCTGACGCCGGGCTCCACCGCCCTGGACGTTCGTTCAGTCGCTGAACGTAGCTCCGAGACTGGACGTTTGTCCAGTGCTCGGCTAGACAAGCGTTCATGAGCCTGACCGAAACCCAGGAACAGATCCTCGATGCTGCAATGTCGTGCATCGGGCGTGACGGCATCGACGGTGCCAGCATGCGCAGCGTGGCGCGCGAGGCCGAGGTGTCACTCGGGTTGTTGAGCTACCACTTCGACGACAAACGAACGCTGATCGTCGCCGCGTTCCAACTCGCAACCGATCGGCTCCTCGAGACCACCGTCAGATCTCTCGACTGCGTCGTCGGTGCCGACGACCGTGTGCAAGCCTTCGTTCGCGGCGCCTTCCACGGCGAGTTCCTCGAGCCGGACTATCTGGCATTGCGGCTTGCACTCTGGGCGATCTCGCGCACCGACGCCGAGATCGCGGAGGCCGAAGCAAGTCTGTATCTGCGTTATGCCGAACACATGACCGACCTCATCGTTGCTGCGCGACCGGCGCTCACGCGGCCAGAAGCTGCTGAGCGGGCCACCGACGTCATCGTCATCCAGAACGGGCTCTGGCTGAACTGGGCGCGCTACGGCGACCGCGTCGACCTCGACCGCGGCCTCGCCAGGTGTGACTCGATCGCGCTCGGACGTTCGTGAGCCGGCCGTCGAGTCTCTCGGGCCGTTGCGCCATCGTGACCGGGGCAAGTTCGGGCATCGGCGCTTCGATTGCGACCCGACTCGTGGAGGCGGGCGCCAACGTGGTCACCGGGAGCCGTTCCGAACCAACGATCCTCGGCGCTACCTGGGTGCCGACCGATGTGGCCGATCCGGCGCAGGCGAAAGCGCTGATCGACACGGCCGTGTCGACGCACGGAACGATCGACATCGTGGTCAACAATGCCGGGGTGCAGGTCGAGAAGACGGTGGCCGACACGACCGACGACGAGTTCGACCGGGTGTTCGACATCAACGTTCGTGGCGTCTTCAACATGTGCCGCGCGGCCGTGCTCCAGATGGCGCAACAGCCCGACGGCGGCTCAATTGTCAACATCGGATCGATTTCGGGCAACGTGGCCGACCACGGCATGGCCGTCTACAACGCGTCGAAGGGCGCCGTACATGCCCTGAGCAGATCGATCGCGGTCGATCATGGCCACCAGCGCATCCGGTGCAACGCGGTCTGCCCGGGCTGGATCGGCACCGCATTGGCCGACGCGGCGTTCGCGTTGACGACCGACCCCGATGCCGCGATGGCCGAAGCGGTCGCTCGGCACCCGGTCGGACGACTCGGCACACCCGATGACGTCGCCTCTCTGGTGGTCTGGCTCGCGGGCGACGACGCGGCCTTCGTCACCGGCGCTTCGTTCACCATCGACGGTGGACTCACGGCGCAGAGCCCGATCGGCTGAACCTGACACAAACCGGTGGTGCTGAACAGCTGCCTCGATGTCACAATGCTCACGATGACCGTGCTCCTCGAAACCGATCGAGTTGTGCTCCGACAGTTCACACCCGACGACCTCGATCTCCTCGTCGAACTCGACAACGACCCGGACGTGATGCGCTACATCAACAACGGTCAGCCGGTCGAGCGAGCCGAGGTCGACGATGTCCTGCAGCATTGGCTCGGCTACTACGAGCGCTCCGACGCCTACGGGTTCTGGGCCGCGATCGAGAAGCGGTCTGGCGACTTTCTCGGCTGGTTCCATTTTCGGCCGCGACCGGAAGATCCGCCGCTCGAGCCCGAGCTCGGATACCGCTTGCACCGCCGTGCGTGGGGACACGGTTTCGGTACCGAGGTTTCGAGAGCGCTGGTCGACAAGGGTTTCGCCGAGTCCGGTGTCGAGCGCGTCCACGCCGAGACGATGGCGGTGCACACGGCATCGCGTCGGGTGATGGAGAAGAGCGGCCTCCAGTTCGTCCGCAGCTTCCGATCGGAGTGGCCGGTGCCGATTCCCGGCGACGAGCACGGCGATGTGACCTACGCGATCGACCGCATCGCATGGGATCGTGCACGCGACAGCGCAGTGACGACGCCCGCGGCTGGAACCCGGCGAGACATCGCGACCGTGCTCGATCTGATCGTTCGCCAGCAGCAGCGACCCGAACGCAACATCCCGTCGCTCGGGTTCGAGCGAGCCGGGGTGCTGGCCGAACTCGAGGAGTTCGAGCCCACCTGGACCGACACGCTCCGCGTCGTCCGTTCCGCCGACGGTCTCGTCGTGGGAGCGGTCGTGACCGAGTGGGACGCCGAGGTCTCGCGTGCGTGGATCCACGGCCCCTGGATCGATGTCGACGATGCGGAATGGCAGGTGGTCGCTGAATCGCTCGTCGCCTCTGCCCGAGCTCAGATCCCGATCGACATCACCACCAGCGTGCTCTCCGGCGACGTCACACACCATTGTCTGGCCGACCTCGCCGGCCGGTGTGGTTGGGTCGCCGGCGAGGTGAATCACACGCTCGCGGTCGACAGCGAATCGGTCGTACGTTGGCCGAGCACACCGGGTGCCGTCGAGTTGTGTTCTGCTGACTCTTCCGATTCCGCTGCAATACGCGAGCTCCACGAGACCGAGTTTCCCGGGGCCTACTACTCCGCAGGTCAACTCGTCGATCGTGCGATGAACGGTGACCACGTCGTGCTGATCGCCGGTCGTGGTCGTGATGGTCGTGACGGTGGTCGTGATGGTCGTGACGGTGGTGTCGACGGCTACGTGGCTGGTCGGATCCAGCCCGACGGTGAGGGCTACATCGACTTCCTCGCCGTCGACCCGCGAGCCCGACGCGCGCAGATCGGTCGCAACCTCGTGATGGCCCTGACTCGTCGGCTGATGCCGATGTCGACGACGCAGCGGGTCTGCCTCACCGTACAGGACCGCCGCAAACCGGCCCGGGCCATGTACCAGTCGCTCGGCTTCACCGTCGATGGATCGATCGTCGGCTACACCCGGGACGAGACGGGCACCTGACGTGTCGATCGGTCCTGCGGTCGGGCCGAATCGGGCTCGCCCGCCAGTGGGTTATTGTGACGGTCCGCCAATGAGGAGGTTGTCATGACTGATTACCCCACGTATTCGAAACGTCGGGCGACACTCGACTCGATCAGGAGTTGGAGCTCGTTCCAGGGAATGCATCCGAAGATGCAGGAACGGGTCAGCGGGATCATCGAAGCGTCAGGGGGCAAGGTCGGACTGGGCCAGGGTCTTCGGCCATTGACCCAACAGCTCCAGCTCTTCCTCAGCCGTCACGTGCCGGATCCCAACGGAAAGTACCGATACGACGGAAAACAATGGAGCCGGCTCCCGAACATGGCGCCGGCGGCGCCTCCCGGCAACTCGATGCACGAAATCGGGCTCGCAGCCGATCTCGTCGGCGACATGAAATGGCTCGGTCAGAACGCCGCCGCGTTCGATCTCCAGACCTTTGCCGACGTGAACAACGAGCCGTGGCACGTGCAACCGGCAGAGCTGTCGCGTGGCCGATCCCGCTACGAGAAGAACCCGGAGTGGGGGCAGCCGCCCTGGGCCGCATCCACTCCCACGTCGCAGCCCTCGCACACGTCCGAAGCGTCGTCGCCGACCGACTCCACTCCGTCGAGCGGCGCCGAGCCCATCATGCTCACGCCCGCCTACCGGGCCCGGCCCGGCGACAGCGGTCCGGCTGCTGCGGTCATGATCGAGGCGCTCGTCGCCCGCGAACAGCTGCCGGACACTCCCCAGACTCGAGACGGCACATACGATCCGGCCGACCAGCAGATCGTGGAAGCATTTCAACGCGGTTCCGGGCTGACGGTCGACGGCATCGTCGGCCCGCAGACCTGGAGTGCATTGCTCCGCGTGGTGAAGCCCGGAGAAGAGGGACCACACGCCCGCGTTCTGCAGGTCACGCTGATCACGCGCGGTCTGCTCCGCGACTCATCGGGAAATCGCGACGGGATCTACGGCAACGCCACCCAGGAGATCGTGGGGCAATTTCAATCTGCGGCCGGCCTGAAGCCCGACCACGAAGTCGGCCCTGCCACCTGGACGGCCTTGATCGGAGAGAAACGGCGCGTCGAGGTGACCACGCGCGGCGGTTCCGAGGAGGATGACTTCGACTTCGATGACCTCGACATCCTTGCCATTCTGGAAGGTATGCCCGGCGAGTAGGAGTCGCTTGTCTCGCAGCCGCTCGGGATCCGGCCGGCTGTCAGACCAGATTGTCGAGGCCGAGCGCGGCCAAGATCGAGCGCGCCTTGTCGAGATACGTGGACGCTGACGCTGCGTCACCGGCGTGTTCGGCGATCGTGGCACGGTTGGCGAGCGCGAGCGCACGATCGCGCTCCATACCCGCTGCGGCAAAGATCGACACGCTCTTCGAAAGGCATTCGTCGGCTTCGAGGAGACCGCCCACGCCGGACCCTTCGATGGGCTGGTCGGTGCCCGCCGCGATCAGCCCGAACACCCTCCACGCATGCCCGAGATGGTCGGGGTTCTCGTCATGATGTGCCAGCTCCATGGCGGTCCGGGCTTCAGCCGACGCCTGCGCGATGTCACCGCGAGCAAGAAGCGCTTCGGCGAGGAACCGGTGCGTCTCTGACGCATGTTCGTTCCCGCCGGACCGCTCGGACAGTTGCACTGCGGCGATGAGATGGGTCATGCCGACATCGACGTCGCCGACCTCGACGAATGTCCCGCCGAGATTGCTCAGCACCAGCGCTTCCTGGTCTCGATCGCCGATCTCGCGAACGATCGTGAGCGCATCCGTCAGCACGGCGATCGATCGACGGCGATCGCCCTGCAAGCGCGCCACTTCACCAAGATTGATCAGGTTCGCAGCCTCACCTCGACGGTCGCCACGCCTCCGATCGAGCGTCAGTGCTTCCCCGACGTGCGCGGCCGCCTCCGCATAGTTTCCCAACGTGTGGTAGGCGGCACCCAGCATGCTGTGCACGCCCCGAAGCGAACGGACTGCGGCGGTCTCGTCGACGAGACCGACCGCCTCCAATCCCCGATCGACGGCTTCTTGCGCCCGGCCGAGCCGGAGCAGCACCCACGCCAACTCCGTGACCGACTTGAGCAGCTCGTCGGATCCCGCACCGTTGCGAACCAACAGCTCGTGAGCCTGCTGTGCGTTGCCGAGCGCTTCTCGATTGCGTCCCTGTCGGACGTGGAGATGCGATTGATGCATCAGAGCGACGGCGAGACTGCTGCCGTCGTCGAGCGCCTCGGCCGTCTGCGCCATCGTTACGGCCATCGCCATTGCGTCGTCGTACTGCGCTGCGATCGAGAGCGATTCGCAGAGGTCGTCGAACACACGCAGTTTGGCCGGGTCGTCGAGGACTCCCGGGTCGAGCGCCGCCCGGCCGGCACTGATCGCTTCGTCGACGGCACCGCGCTTTCGTGCCTGGCTCGTCGCGCGGGCAAACCACTGGGCCGACTCGAGAACAGCACCTCCTGCCGAGAAGTGCCCGGCTACGGCGCTCGCAGTCACCGACCCGTCGCCGCGCCCGGCCATCCACTCCCCGACTCTACGATGAAGGACACGACGATCGTGCCGGAGCACCGTCTCGTAGGTGACCTCGTGCAGGATCGCATGCTTGAACCGGTATTCGGTGGTGCTCTGAAAGTCCGACGTGTCCTGCTGTTCGATCAGGTCGCGGGCAACGAGTGCGGCCAACGTCGAGGGCACGTCGACGGCACCACCATCGTGGCCGGTTTCCACGGTGGGAATCGATGCCTCCCAGAACACCCGACCCACGACGGAGGCACGCTGCAGCACCGAGAGCTCGTCGGGTGACAGTCGATCGAGTCGGGCCTGGATCACGCCGGTCACGGTCGGCGGTATCGCGAGTTCTCCCAGACGATCCGCTCGGAACGTCCAGTGGTCGCCGGTGATGCTGATCACATCTTCGTCGACCATCATGCGCACGAGTTCTTCCACGAAGAAGGGGTTGCCCGCAGCGGCCTTGACGATTTGTCGCTTCGGACCTGTCGGTATGTCGGACATCTTCTGGAGCACCTCGTCGACGAGCTGCTCGGCCTCGATGCCCGTCAGCGGCGCCAGGTCGATCCGAACCGTCCAGGTGTCGGCTCGATCCCATGCCCCCGGACGGTCTACCGGGTTCGCACGGCTGAGGCCGACGATGAGGATCGGACAGGCTGCCACGTCGCGCTGGACGCGGCCGAGCAGGTCCGCCGATGCTCGATCGGCCCAGTGCAGATCTTCGAGCAGGAGCACGACCGGCACCTTCGCGGCGGCGCGGGCAAGGAGACGACCGAGCGCGAGCGCCCCTCGCTCGGCCAGCTGACGCTCCTCGACCGCGTCACCGCGTGCCGAGGGTCCGATGTCGATGTCGATTCCGATGAGATGCCCGATGATGGGAGCTTCGTCGGCCACGTCCGGCCCTGCGAGTGCGCGGAGACCGACGATGAGTTTGGCCAACGCGATTTCACTCGGCTCGTCTTCTGCGATCTCGAACCGCGAGTACAGGACGTCGCGGATCAACGAGTACGGCACGCCCTGACGCCCCTGATCGGCACGTCCGGTGAACAACCGCACGTTGCCAGAGCGAAGGCGAAGCCAGTCTTCGAACTCGTAGAGCAACCGAGACTTCCCGATCCCTGCATCGCCGACGACCAACGCTGCGGTCGCGGTCGAGTTGTCGATCGTGGTCGTCAACGCCTGCTTGAGTCGTGCGAGCTCCGAATGACGACCGATCATCGACGTCTCGACGCCCTCGATCCTGCGGGTCCGCAATCGGAATGCGCGTGGTTGGATGCCATCGACGAGGTAGGTGCGAAGTGATGCCCGCTTCCCCTTGACGACCAGGGGTTCCTGCACGCGGACATCGAAGACGCCGCGAACGTGGCGGTAGGTGTCGTGTCCGATCAGCACGCCGCCCGGGGGCGCAGCCTGTTCGAGGCGTGCGGCGACATTCA
Source organism: Ilumatobacteraceae bacterium (assembly GCA_037969115.1). Classification (GTDB taxonomy): domain Bacteria; phylum Actinomycetota; class Acidimicrobiia; order Acidimicrobiales; family Ilumatobacteraceae; genus JBBKWQ01. The sequence continues at coordinate 12,825 of JBBKWQ010000264.1, read as the reverse complement.
CCGTGTCGCCCATCGCCGTGAACTCATCGGTGCTCGCGATCGCTCCGAGTACGACCGGACCGGTGTTGATGCCGATTCGCATGCCGAGCGCCGGCACCTCTCCCTCGTCGCGCAGCCTTGTGAGCACCGTCTGCATCTCGAGGGCAGCCCGGATCGCTCGCTCCGAATCGTCCTCGCGCGCGTGATCGGCACCCCACAGCGCCATGACTGCGTCACCGATGTGCTTGTCGATCCGACCCTCGTGCCGATCGATGACCCCGTCGAGGTAGCGCCACAAGGCGTCGAACCGGTCGGACAGCTCCTCCGGATCGAGGGATTCTCCGAGCGCCGTCGACCCGGTGAGGTCGGCGAACAGCACGGTGATCAGCTTGCGACGTTTGGGGCGCGCTGCGTCGGCGAGGATCGCCAGCCGGTCCTCGAGCGCAACGATGGTTGCGTCCACGATCTCGTCCGGCAGCGTCCCCCGGAGGGTTGCCTGCGCTTCGATCGCCCGTTGAAGTTGTTCGCGTTCGTCCATGCTCGACGACATACGTTCGAAGGTGCTCGCCTTACGTCGCGAGCACGGTGCGACGACGCCGCGGCGTCATTGGGTCTTGGAGGTGCCCCTCGTCTCGGGGAGTTCCTCGTAGTCCCCGTCGACCACCTCTGCGCTTCCTCCGTTGCCCTGATGAGCTTTCGTCGCGGCATGAGCCTCGCGCTCACCGTCATCGACGTTCTCGTCGCACCGAATGCACCGGTACATCTGTCCCCCCTTCAGCGACTCGCGCCGCTGCTCGACGCGCGTTCACCCCATGCGACGCGCTGCTGACCAGGACCTTAGTGCACAACGGCGTTATCGCCGTCGCCCCGATTCAGATCGGCCTCAGCCCCCGAAAAACTCCTTGATCGCGAACCAACGTTCGTCGGCGCGGTCAAGGAGATCGTCGGCGGTGGCCACGAACAGCTGTTCTTCGGCGGTCGTCAGCTCACCATCGGCCATGAGGCCGGCGGCCTCACTGATCCGATCGTCGATCACGGTGTACAGACTGTCGCTCTGGTAGCCGTCGGTCGTGAGGTGTTCGAGTGCCGAGGTGCATGACTCGATGCCGCTGCCGACGGCGGTAGCGGGTTGGTCGAAGTTCAACGGGAAGAAGTCCGCGCCGGTGAAGAGGTCGCTGTCGAGGCAGTTGTCGACCGAGAGCAGGGACGCGGCACTGATGGTCTGTCCGACGCCGGCCAGCGACGCAACGCTCGTGCCAGGCCCTTCGGATCCGGTCGCGGACTCGTTGTTGCCACGAAACGCGAAGAAGCCGATCAGGAGCATCGCCACGGCGGCGATCGCTGCGCCAGACAGCACCAGAGCCCGCTTCGGAACGGATTTCGGGAACTGGAAGACGTTGGCTTCGCCGTCTTCGAGGAACAGCACCGGCGTCGCGAACTCGACATAGTTCACGCCCATCACGGTCTTGCGGGCCTCGGACACCGCCTTGTCGACCGGGTAGCGCTTGCCGACCAACGTCTCGTAGAACACACCGGCAAAGGCGCTCGCAGCTTCGTCGGTGATCTCGAACTGCATGGCGACCACGGCGCTACGACCCTGTTCCACCAGTTTGGTCGCGATACCCGAGAAGGCATCGTCCTTACCGGCCTGAGCCCCCTCACACGAGTTGAGCACGACGAGCCTCAACGAGGGAGCTCTTCCGATCAGGTTCGCGAAGGTGGTGTCGTTCACCAGCTTCTCGTTGCCCTCGTCGTCACACAGCGACAACACCGCTTCGCCGGCGTCGGTGAAGGCGCTGTGGCCGACGAAGTGGAGGATGTTCGGCTGCAGCTCTCGCAACGCGCGCTGCATCTTGGTGAACGTGCAGTCGTCGATCCAGTGGATGTCGATCTCGTCGGCAAATGATGCGGTGGCGTCCCTGACCCGCTGCTTCTCCTTTTCGACGTTCAAGGGCGGTGGACCTTTCGGGCTGGCGATGACGCCGAGCATGCGGACCTTGCCGGGGATGCGATAGGGCGACACACGTTCCGGCGTGGTGAGCTCTCGGACGACCGGAGACTCGGGTTGCGCAGCGAGAAACGTGCCGTTCCGACAGAGAAACTCCCACGGGATGCCGAGCAGCTGCGGCTGTTCCTTGCTCATCACGAGCCGGATTCGCACAGCACCGTCGCCTCGGCTTCGAGCCTCGTCGAAGAGCTGCGCCACCTCGCCACCGATCAAGGCGTCGTACAGCTTCGTCCCGAAGTCTTCCGCTGTGCGCTTCTGATTGCCCTGAGTCTCCACGACTGCCGCGCGCGAGACGCTGGGTGAGTTGCGCAGGCGGTCGGTGGACGAACGCGTCGTGCTCAGCTGGGCGATTGCGAGTCGGATCTCGTCATCGGTCATCGGCATGGTGAACACCGAAGCATGAGGGGGGCCGTCGTCGAGACGCGCCGTGACGCTGTACTCACCGCCGATCATCTGTTCGAAGGAGATCCTCAGGTCGGAGAACGGGCCAGCCACCGAAGTCACCGTACTCGATCCGCTTGTCTACTCTGACCAGGCCGGATGCCCGTCACGGCACCGTCGCGGAATGCGCGAGACTGCTCACATGAGCGACAGATTCTTTGGTCTCCTGGTCGGTGTCGACGGCTATCGATCACCCGTCGGAGCGTTGAAGGGCTGTCGTAACGACGTGCGTTATCTCGGCGAGTATCTCCGCGCCCGCCTCGGTGACGCCGCTCACATCGAGACACTCGAGGACGAAGCAGCGACGCGTGACGGCGTGATCGCCGGCTTCCGGTCACACCTCGCCCAGGCGGGAACTGGCGACGTGGCCTTCTTCGGGTTCGCCGGCCACGGGAGCGAGGAGGCTGTCCCCGACGTGATCAGCGGCAGCGAACCGTCCGGGCAGCTGCAGAACCTGATGCTGTTCGATTCGGGCCACACGACCGACGACAAGATCGCCTGGCCGCTGGTCGACAAGGAGCTCGGTCTGTTGCTCGACGAAGTGGCGGCCCGAGGTGCCCATGTCGTCGCGATCATGGACTGCTGCCATTCCGGCGATGTCACACGTGACGTATCGACAGCGACCGCCCGGCAGTGGATCCCGGAGACCTCACCCGACGACGATCCCACCACCAGGGCAATGGTCACGGCGCTCAAAGGTCCCCGGCCCGTCGACGACTTCCTGGCGGGAGCGCTCGACCGCGTCGGCGACAATGCTGCTTCGGCGCACGTCGCCCTGTCGGCTTGCCAGTCGTGGGAGCTCGCCAACGAGGACACCATCGAGGGCGAGCGGCGGGGGGTCTTCTCCTCGTCACTCCTCGACGTGCTCAAAACAGTGTCGGGTACGGCGACGTACCGGTCGGTGCTGTCCGCTGTGCAGGCCCGAGTCGAACGCAACTACCCCACTCAGCGGCCGGTGTTGTATCCGATCATTGCTGGAAGCCTCGGCGACGGCAAGTTCCTCAGCGGAGCGATCAAGCCAGCGCAGGCCGCGTTCACGATGACGTTGTCGAAGCAAGGTTGGTCGGTCGACGCCGGTTCGGTTCACGGACTCCGCGGGCCCGACGACGGCGACGAGTTCCGCCTCGTCTGTACGAAGGACGGTGAACGCTGCGGTGACGTTCGCGTCGTGTCGGTCGAGGCGGGCAGGGCGTTGGTGGAGCCGATCGACTGGGAACCCGTCGACACGTCGTATGAAGCCGTGGTCGTTTCGGCACCACATCCGTTGACCACCGTCATGTTCGACGACGACAATGCCAGCGACTCCGCTCGAGCGGCGTTCGACCAAGTTCGTGCCCGACTCGGTTCGTCCGGGCCCGACGGCGGGCCGTCGCCGTACGTGCGAGAGCAGACCGGACCGCCGACACCGGGTGCGATCGGGTTCCGGCTGCGATACGAAGAAGAACCCGACGCGCCGCGTCTCCGGCTGCTTCGGGTCGACGGGTCCGACGCCGTCCCGCCCTCGCCGACGATCCCGTGCGCCGACCCTGCTACCGCGGCCGCCACCGTGGTATCGCAGCTCGAACACCTCGGCAAGTGGGAGCAGCGCCGGGAGTCCAGCTGCCACCGCCCCGCACTCGCCGATGCCGTCCAGTTGAAGATCTTCCCGAGGACGCCCGACGACGGCGAGCAACCACCCGCCGACCGCGCACCGATTGTGCCGGAAGGCGACTACTCGATCGCGTGCGGGCCAGACGGAGTCACGCGGGTGTGGTTCCAGTTCGAGAACACCACTGGCCGCGACCTCCACGTCGCGCTGTTGTATCTCGACGACCATTTCGGCTGCGGCGTGCTCGTGCCGACCGAACGGCTCGCCCCGCGCGTGGCGCCGCGCAACGTCGGCATCAAACTCTCGATGTCGGCCACGGTCGACCGGAAACCCGGAGCCCAGACCCGGGAGTGGGTGAAACTACTCGTCAGCGAGAGCGCGTTCGACGCAAGCTCGTTCCAACTCCCTGCGATCGACGCTGCGGTCAGCCGGGGTGCCGAAGTCGAGGACACGACAGCCGACGCTCCAGCCGGCGCTGACTGGTGTTCCACCACGACCGGCCTGGTGCTCTACATCCCGGACGACACCGGGGTGGCTTCGAGATGAGTGCCGACGAGCACGCAGACGAGGACGACACGCCGAGCGTGGTGGAGCGCGACATCGGTGTCACCCTCTCGGGTGGGGGTCATCGGGCAACCGTCTTCGGCCTCGGCGCTCTCCTCGCCATCGCCGACGCCGGACTGCGAGACCGGGTCGTGTCCATCAGCTCCGTGTCCGGCGGCTCGATCGCCAATGGCTCCGTGATGGTCGGACCCGACTTCGGAACGGCCGACTCTGCGGCCATCGATGACCACATCGCTCGGCTGGTGCAGGCGATCGCGCAGCGCGGGGTCCTCCAGGGCGGAGCGCCGGCGACGAGATGGTATTTGGCATCGTTCATCGCGTCCGTCGCGTTGACCGCCTTCGCGTTCGTCGTTGCGGTCGTCGCTGCTCTGGCCAAGTGGCCGCTGGTCTTTGCGATCAGTGGCGCGGCCTGGGTCGCTTTCGTGGCACTCGCGTGGTGGCTGTTCTCTCAACGTTCGGCCGCGACCGAGCGGGCGATCGACATCGAGTTGCTCGGCAACCGGCACACCACGCTGGCCGAGCAACACGCACGCAATCTCAGTGTGCATCACGTGATCTGCACCACCGAGCTGCAGGCCGGCACCACCTTCTACTTCAGCAACCGCATGGTGTATGGATGGGAGTTCGGGGGGACCACTGCGCCGTCGAACGTTCGCCTGTCGACGCCCGTGCAAGCGTCCGCATGCGTTCCCGGTGCGTTCCGACCGCGAACGATCGGGCTCGACGAGCTCAATCTCGTCGAGATCGCGTCTGCGGTCGCTGCGCAACGCGGTCGGCCCGGCCGCACGGTCAAGCGCGTGGTCCTGGAGGACGGCGGCGTCTACGACAACATGGCCGACGAGTGGGAGTACGGCTTCTCCAATCGCAGATCGAACTGGCCGGCGCTGAGCGACGCACAGCCGGCCGGCGCCAAGCAGCTGATCGTGGTCAATGCCTCCGCCGACTGGGCCGGCCTGAAGCCGATGACGAGCCATGGCCTCCGGTTCGAACTCGACGGGTTGCTCCGCTCGAAGGATGTGCAGTACGACGTGTCGACGTCGCATCGTCGCAGAGCGCTCGCCCAGATCTTTCTCGGCGCAGCCGCAACCGGCGGGACAGGTGGCGCCTTCGTGCAGATCAAGGACAACCCGTACCGGCTGTTGGGAATGTTCGAACCCGAGCCTGGCGACCCGCCCACCGATATGGGCCGATGGGCGGGCGAAGCACGCGCTTTCCTCGACGCATACGGCGTGTCGGAGGAGCAGTGGGACCAGAAGGCCAAGGTTTCGGCGGTGGTTCCCACGACCTTGAAGCCGCTTGGCACTGAGGTGTGCGCATCACTCCTGGAGCACGCGTACATGTTGACCACGGCGAACATGCACGTCATCTTCGGCCAGTGTGGCCTGCCGCGGACCGTCGACCGGGCACGGTTCGAGCGACTGGCAGGCGTCGCTGACCGCGCCTGAGCACGCGTGCGTAGCCGTGTCCGTCGATGATGTGTGGCCGGATCGTGCGGCGGCGCCGTCGGGTCAGAAGCGGCGGTCGTTCGTCTTCTTCTTCGGCGGCGCCTTGAACGGTGCCTCGATCAGCGTCTCGAACTGGGCATCGTCGGGCTGCTTCGGATCGTTGAGCCGTTGCAGGTACTTCTTGATCGCGGCGCGTGCTATCGGCACGTGCGCGCCCTTCTCCCCTGCCGACCGGCTCAATGCATCCTTCGCCTTTCCAACGCGTTCCTTGCGGAGCGCCTTCTCCTCCTCGGAGTAGACCTTGGCGACCTTGTTCGCCCGTGCTGCCCGCTCCGCGAGTCGACGAGCCTCCGATTCCTGGAGGGGAGTCAGTTTGCCTGTTGCCATGTTCAAGATCCTTTTGCGAGGTGAGGTGACGACGATATCCGGGGAGCGCGAGGTCACAGACCCTGCGTAGCACAAACGCTCTGGTTCCGAACGTGGCGAAGTCGATCTCGTGCGCCGATCGTGACGATCGGCGGTCGAGTCTGTCCTAGGGTCGCCGGGTGTGACTCTGTCGGATCCGCCCGACAGCTGCGCAGGGTGTCGACACGGTGTCGACCAGGATCGAAGGGATATCGACATGTCGAAGGTTTCAATGGTGGCGACGTTTGCGTGCGCAGATGGCAAGGCCGACGAGATGGATGCCGTGCTCGCGACGCAGGTCGCGGCTGCTGCCGAACTCGACGGTGTCGAGGTCTACTCGTATCACCGTGGGGACGAGAACCAGTACTCGTTCTTCGCCATGTTCTCGTCGATGGAGGCCATGCAGAGCCATGGTGCAGCAGAGTCGTTGAAAGACGTCATGCCGGCGTTCATGAGCCTGCTGGCTGCTCCCCCGCAGATGCAGGTGTACGCCCCCGTCGCTGCGGCAGGTCTCGACATCTGACTCGCCGATCGAGCGTCGAGCGGCGCTGGACGAATTCGTCACCCCGCTGTGGTCACGAAGATCTCGTAATCTCCCGTCGAATCGCCGCTGGACGAGACCGACACGAGCCACCGCTGGTCGTCCGGGAATGCACCAATGCCCAGCCCTTCGAAATCGATGCCCTCGGTTTGCCCTGCTCCCTCGTCGTCGAAATAGGAGCTCCCAAACGGGGTGGAGACCTCGAACGCGACGTCGAGGTCCGGGTCGGCAACGACGACGACTTCGCCCAACTCGACGCCGCCCGGAATCGTGATGGCGTACGTGACAATGTCACCAGCAGTCGCAATCGTTCCCTCGATCGGTTCTGCATCGAGAACGAGCGGTGTCGCGGTGATGCGCTCGGCCCACAGGATGAAATCACCGCTGGAACCCTCGTATCCCGATACCTCGACCGAGTAGGTGCGACCGGGGGCCAATCCGACGACCACCAGCTCAGAATCGCCGGAACCAGCGCTGTCCTCATACGTCAGTTCCTGGCCGTCCTCGTCGCGCACGATCACGATCGAGTCGAGGCCGGACTCGGAACTCTCGCTCGGATCGAGCTCGATACGGACATCACCGCCGTCAGCACTGGAGACTGCATACGTCATGACGTCGCCGGCCGCCGCGATTCTGCCGTCTACCGCTGTGCCGTCGATCGGGAGCGCCGTCGACGTGACGCGTTCGAACAAGACCGTGAACTCACCGGTGGAACCCTCGTAACCCGATACGTCGATCTGGTACTGGCGGTCGGCGGCCAGGTTCGCCAGAACGGTCTCGGTTTGGCCCGGACCACGGCTGTCCTGGACCACGGGCGCGTCACCACCGAGCAGCGTCACGATCGCGTCGAACCCATTTTCTGAATCATCAGCCGGCGTCACGACGAAACGAACGTCGCCGCCCTCACCGGCCGCAAGTGTGTAGGTGTCGACAACGCCGGCGGTTTCGATGGACCCATTCCACGGCTCGTCACCGATTGTCCGAATCTCGCCTTCGGCCGACGAGTCGACCTCGGGATCGATCGGTGCGATATCGAGCCGGAAGCGTCCGCCCGGTTGGCTCGAGACCTCCACCACGAGTGACGAGTCCAACTCGGTGACGACGAGACTGAGGCTGACCGCGTCGAGGCCATCGGCCTGGTCCTTGCTGACGCCGGATTCGACGACTCGCAACGATTTGGACTCGAGTTCAGTGGCAGGTTGGCCGTTCACGACCCGGACCAATCGGAGCTTGGCGCTGGTGGACGCCTGAGCTTCGGCACTGAGCGTGACCTCGATGACGTCTCCCACGTCCGGGGCGATCAGGAAGCGCTCGAGACCGTCGGATTCCAGCTCGAGACCATTGATCGTGGACGGGATGGCGGCATCGGTCGCCATGAGTTGTTGTCCGTCGCGATCGGCCACGCTGAAGAGCGCGACGGCCCCCACGACGACAGCGACGAGTGCCGCGATCGCGATCACGCGGCGCCGTCGCGCTCTTCGCCTCGCGCTGAACCGGCGGTTCGAGTCACGGATCGGGTTCACGATCCGGTCGTGGGTGAGCTCATACCAGTCGGTGCCGTTCCGACGATCTCGGCGGACCAGGTAGGCCTTCTCGAGGATCTCGAGCACCTTCTTACCGTCCCTACCCGGTCCCTCCCTGACAGGCTTGCGATATCCGTCGGCCGTGATGAGGTCGGTATCGAACCAGTCCCGGAGCGCCTTCTCGCTCACCGAGGTCTTCTCGACGGTTTTCTCGAGTTCGTCTCGGTAATAGTCGGCGAGTGCCTGATCGACACCGCCGAGCTTCTCGAGGTCGCCGATGCCGATCGACGTCGCGGACGGCGTCCACAGGCGGCGGCAAACCACCTGGAGCTGCAGTGGCTCGATGTGCGGTCCGGGCTCGACGGTCGTTCGGTCGAAATGTTGCACCTGGATGCGACGCAGGTCGTCGATCAGTTGCTCGACGGCTGCCTCTTCGAATTCAACCTCGGTCGCTGCGGCCGGCGCACGTGCTGCCTCCTTGGCCGCATCGGGGCTGAGGAGGCCGAGTCGGAACCGCGTTCGCAGACGAGAGGGCAAGACGTCGACATGAGGATCGAGGTGCGCGATGAAGTCCTCGCGCATCGCGATGAGCACCCAGAAGTTGCGATTCTTCATGACCGCGCCGAGTTGCGCCAGGAACGCCTTCTTCGCGTCGACATCGGCGGGGTTCATCGTGAAGAGCTCTTCGAACTGGTCGAAGAACAGGCACCACTTCTGGTCGGGTTCGCTCTCGCCGAGCCGCGTGAGGTACTCCTGGAGATCGGCCGCCGCCAGCTGGTCGGGGGTGAGCTGGGCTGCCGGGTCGAGGCGCTCCTCGAGCGACGCGATGACGCTGCTGCTGTACCGGTTCGTTTGGAGCCCGCCGGCTGCAGTGGTCAACTCGTGACCGACGCGGATCGTCGGCAGGACGACGTAGCCGCGCCCCTCCATCTCGGGACGGAGGCCGGCCTCGATCAGCGATGTCTTACCGGCGCCGGACGGCGAGTAGAGCAGCACGATCCGGTGTGCCACGAGAAGCCCTCGGACATTGGCAATCTCTCGCGCCCGGCCATAGATCGGGTCTTCCGTCCCGAGTGCACGAGGACCGACGTACGGGTTGTCCCTGGCATCGTTGTTCACCCTGGTGTCAGGCCTGATTGGCTCGGCAGAGGGTGCGGGCCAGGCGCGAGCGGCGGTGGTGTTCATGACCGACCCTCGATAGCTTCCTCCATCCAGGCGCGGTCGAGCCCTTCACAGAATGCCTCGACCGACGCCCAGAAGATGCTGATGTTCGGGTGACGGAACTCCCCGAAAGATTTGCGTAGGTACTCCTTCGCGCCGTCGACCGAGACGACTCCTTCACCGGTCGCATCGACATCGGCCGCCACGTGCTTGTAGTTCTTCCCGAAGTTCTCGGCGATCTCGCGGTTGATGAGTGCCCGAAGCAGCACGCGAACGTCCCAGTCCTGAAGTCCAAACCCGAGAAACAACAGGCTCGACTCGGCGACTGCCGACCGGAGCTCGATCGGGATCAACTCCGGGCGCTCGGCTACGGCACCGAGGAAGTCGAAGAAGTCGTCCTCGGTGATCACGAGTGATTCGGGAAATTGCAGCGTTCCGAAGACGTGGAACACGAGCGGCTGATGGATTTCCGGCTCGTAGTCCGGATCGACGTCGAATGGCGATGCCGGCGCAATCTCCGATGCCTCGTTGTTCCACCGGCAGAAGTCCTCGCGCGGCTCACGGTGCCTGACCTCGCCGTCCGGCCACACGACCTTCTCGGCGCGCAGTGCTTCGCTGAGGAGCGCGGTCGGTTCGGCGTTGATGTAGATCGGGCATGGCAGCGCCGCCAGCACCTGGTGCGGCTCGGCCGGCATACGGTTGGCTGCCGACCGCCACACGTCGACCACCCCGGCGTCGAGATTGAACGCTCGAGGACCCTCGACCGGCCCGTCCACGATCTCGGGGAACTTCTCCTTCAACTGCTGGCGGTAGAAGCGGGCGAGATCTTCACGCATGCTCTTCTTGTTCTCGATGACCGAGATGTACTGCGCTACCTGGGGCAGGTCGTCGCGCTGGGAGAGGTGCAGTGGATAGCTGTACTCGCGCGCCCACTCCTGCGCCAACGTCTTGCGCGTCCCCACCAACCAGTCGGTCATCCCGCTACCGATGATCGGTGTGCATCTTTCTTTCACCAGGGCTTTGACGACCGACTTCATCAGGTTCATCGACTGCGGATCGCTCGGTGCGTACCGGTACCGCGCCAGCAACTCGGTGACCGCGGGAGCGACTGCTTTGAGCAGTTGCGGGTGCCTCGAGAGCTGTTCGAGCACGCCGACGGCCGCCGGCCGATCGTCTTCGTCCTGCACCAGGGCGCCGAGCTGAACGACGAGCCCCCGCTGCTCCTCCAGACTGAGGTCGCTCCGGCTGACGAGCTCGCGCGCACCGCTGAGGTCGGCCATCGGCGCAGCGGGAGGGTCGGGCAGCGGATCGGGCAACGCTGCGTCCGGCGCTGCATTTGCTTCGTCGAGGATCGTGTCGAGCTGACCGTAACTGTGGTCACTCGGATTGATGAAGTCCTCGACGTTGATGGGTTGCAGGATGTCGGGCGCGTCCTCGATGCGGACTTCGCGGACCTTGATCGGCACGATCTTCTTGCCCAGCGCGTGGGCATAGCTGAGTTCGGCCCGACATGCACGCGACCGCACGGAGCTCGGACTGACGACAAAGAGGAGGACCCGACAGGCCCGGATGTTCTCGAGGATCACTTCCCACCAGTCCTGCCCGGCCTCCAACTGGTCGTCGACGAAGGCGAAGTGCTTGAAGGCGCTCAACCGCTCTGCGATCCCCCGCACGGTGTCGACGTCGGCTCTGGCGTAGCTGATGAAGAGCGTATTCTCGTTGCCGGCATTCATAAGTGTCTAGATCTCACTTCCCCCGCCGATCTCGAACCGAAGCTAACAGAGCCGGAGATACCGCTGTGGCGGTGCGCGCGAGCTCGCCGAGTGGTCGACACTCGAAGGCATGGTGCACGATGGCATCCATGGAACCGAACTACGAGGTCATCTGGCCACGTTCTCCCCGAGGTGTGCAACGGCGACGACGCGCTGCGCGACTCGAGTCGATCGACGGTAAGCGCATCGCGTTCCTGTGGGACTACGTGTTCCGGGGCGACGAACTGTTCCCGCTGCTCGCGCGAGAGCTCACCACCCGTTTCGCGGGCGTCGAGGTACTGAATTTCGACGAGTTCGGCAACCTCCACGGCGCCGACGAGAAGGAGCGGGTCGGGCGCCTTCCCGACGACCTGCGGAATCGCGGCGTCGACGCCGTTGTGTCCGGGATGGGCTGTTGAGGCAGTTGCACGCCCGCCGTGTTGCGGGCGTCCATCGCTGCCGAGTCAGCGGGCATCCCTTCGGTTTCAATCGTCTGTGAGGGATTCCAGGGGCAGGCTCGCGCTACAGCGCGGGGACACGGCTATGACGGCCTGCCGCTCGCCGTCACGGTCGGCCACGTCGACTCCCAATCGGCCGAGGAGATGATCACCAACTTCATCGCGTCGACGATTCCGCAGATCGTCGACGGCCTGACCGGCTCCGATGCCGACGACGGTGACGCCGGCGCCGAGCCGACCGCGCTCGACATCGTGGCATCGGGCACGATCGACGACATCAGTTCCAAGTTTCTCGAACAGGGCTGGACCGATGGTCATCCGATCCTTCCGCCCACCCCTGAACGCGTCGAGGCGTACCTCGTCGATTCGGGACATGACCCGTGGAAGACGCTCGGCATCGCCGTCTCGTCGGGTCGCGACCTCACCATCTGGTCGATCGCGGTCAATGCCGTCATGGCCGGGTGCAAGCCGGAACATCTCCCGGTTCTGATCGCACTCGCCGAGATCCTCGCCGACCCTGGTTACGGCGCCGAGCACTCGGGCAACACGACCGGCGCCGACGCGCTGATCGTCATCGACGGTCCGAACGCTGCCAGCCTCGGGTTCAACGCCGGGCCCGGCGCCATGCGCGAAGGCGCACACGCCAATACGAGCGTCGGACGGTGGCTCCGCCTGTATCTCCGCAACGTGTTCGGCTTCACCGCCGACGAGCACGACAAGGCCACCTTCGGCAACTCCACACGCGTCGTGCTCGCCGAGGACATGGATTGCCTCGCCGAGATCGGTTGGCCGTCGCTGAGTACCGGCTTCGGGTTCGCCGCCGACGTCGACACCGTCACGATGGCGCGCATGAACAGCGGCACGATCGTCGGCAGCGTCTTCGGGTCGACGCCCGACGAGATCGTCCCCTACCTCGCCAACGGGCTGACACGGGTGGCCTCTTGGGATCTCACCCACGTGT
>JBBKWQ010000263.1:0-4967 GCA_037969115.1 Ilumatobacteraceae bacterium | reverse complement strand
TGTGACGGCCGTCCCGCGCCCAGGATCCGGGCTGCGTGTCGGTCGCTCGCGCCGAGCGGGCGGAGCAAGTCTGCCACTGCCGGCGCGGCGCCGAGGATCGACTGTACGTAGCCCTCCGGCTCGGCCCGAGCGAGCGCTTGCCGCAGGGAGGCATTGGCGCCAGCGCAGTCGCCTGTCGCCTGCTGAGCGAGCGCCAGGAGCGCGAGGATCTCGATGGTGCTGCCGAAGCGGTGCCCGTTGTCGGCGGCGGTCAAAAGCCGCTCGAGCAGGCCTGCCGCCTGCTCGACGGCTCGGGCTGAACCTCGGGCGAGGAGCACGCCGGCGAGCGTGACGTGTTCGAACTCACGGACGTAGATGAGCTCGTCGTCGGCGGAGAGCCCGTGTTCGTCCGCCCACCGCGCGCCGGCTTCGAGATCGCCCAGCTTGACGTCGATCCTGGCCTTGAGGGCCGCGACCGGTCGGACGCTGGGCGAGTAGTCCGTGTTGTAGCGGGCCTCGGCCTCGGTGAGCATGTCGAGGGCTCGGTCGAGGTTGCCATGGGCTTCGTGTAGCTGCGCGGTTGCAACCCTCCAGCGGTAGGGGTGCTGCGGGAGCCCCATGTGCTCCCCGAGCTCCGCGCTGATCTGGAGATGGGCATCAGCGGTCTCGAGGTCGTTGCGCTCGACGGCGAGCAAGCTGAGACCGACGTGCATGTCGGCTGCGCCGCGCAGTCCGGGGTTGTCGGCGGTGTGCCGGAGCGCAGACTCGAAAGTGCGTTGCGCGTCGTGCAGGCGACCCTGAGTGAGCTGGATGTCGGCGAGGGCGAGCGAGCAGCCCATGAGGTCCGGGAGGTAGTCACCGACCTCGAAGCAGGCGATCGACTCGATGTAGCGGTCGCGTGCGTTGTCCAGTTCGCCTCGGCGCCAGTGCGCCAGGCCGAGCAGCGCCGCAGCTGCGCCACGTTGGAGGTGGTCGTCAGCGCCGACCAGGTCCAGGACGCGCTTCGCGTGCTCGATGGTCCCGTCGGTGTCGCCAGCGAGGAGGGCGAGTCCGGCTCGGTGCACTGCATCCATGGCCGGCAGACGGCCGTACGCGGCATCGTCGAACACGATCGGTGAATCCGTGCGGGCGAGCCAGGAGTCGACGATCTCGAGCAGTGGGTCGAGGTCGACTGCGTCGCCGGTCGCCATGCGGGCGCCCACCAGAGCCATGGCGAGCACCGGGCGATCGTCGTAGAGGTCGGCGGGGAGAGCTTCGAGCCAACTCCGCAGCTGCGACTCCTGGCGCGCCCGCTGCATCGCTGGTGCAGCCAGTTCGATCAGCTTCGCGGCCCGCTGATGGTCGTCGGCAGCGAGAGCGTGGACGATGGCCTCGCGAGGCTCGCCGTTGCCGGCGTACCAGTCGCTCGCCCGGCGGTGCAGCTCTGCAACCCGGTCGGGCCGCTCGTCGAGAAGCCTGGCCCGCACGACATCCCCGAAGAGGTGGTGGTACCGGTACCAGGTGCGACGGTCGTCGAGGGGAACGACGAACAGGTTCGATCGGTCCAGCTCCTCGAGGATGGCCTTGGCGTCCTCCTGGCCGGTCATGGCGGCGCAGAGCGGGCCCGTGAGCCGACTCACGAGCGACGTGTCGAGGAGGAAGTCCCGGATCCGTGCGGTTTGGCGCTCCAGAACCTCGTCGGCGAGGTAGTCGAGGATGAACCGGTCGTCGCCCGCGAACTCGTCGATGAACGAGGCCGGGTCGTTTCTGCCCTGCATCGACAACGCCGCGAGCTGCAAGGCGGCGATCCACCCCTCGGTACGTGCTTCGAGCACGTCGACATCAGCCGTCGTCAGGGTCAGCCCCATCGCGCCGTTCAAGTAGTCGGCGGCCTCCGCGGCCGTGAAGCGCAGGTCGGCGGCTCGGACCTCGAGTAGATCGCCGTCTGCTCGCAGCGAAGCGAGCGGGAGCGGCGGATCGGCGCGGGTGACAATCACCAGGCTGATCTGAGGCGGGAGGTGCTCGAGCAGGAACGCGACGGAGTCGTGGATCTCGGGAGCGTTGATCACGTGGTAGTCGTCGAGCACCAAGACGATGTCCTGGGAAGCGGTCTCGAGATCGTTGATCAGCGTGGCGACGACGGTCTCGAGCGATGCCCGACGACCCTGGAGGAGCGCCTTTGGCTCTGCGCTCAGGTCGGAGGTGACCGTTGCGAGTGCAGCAAGGACGTACGTCCAGAACTGCTCGGGGTCGTCGTCTCGCACGTCGAGGGAGAGCCAGGCCGTGGTGAGGTCACTCGCGAACCAGTCAGCAACGAGGGTGGTCTTGCCGAAACCAGCAGGCGCCGAAACCAGGGTCAGCGCAGGGTGCCCGGTCCGGGTGGCAAGGCCGCGCAACCGAGGTCGGGCCACGAGGGTGCGACGTCGGCGCGGCGGGTGCAACTTCGTGGTGACGAGCACGGTCCCCTCGGCCACTGGTTCAGCGGACGTCGTTGTCATCGGGCACTCTTGCGACGAGGCGCGGCACGGATGTGGGCACGTTCGCCGGGCCGGCTGAGGAGGCTGAGGACCTCGACGGGTTGATCGCCGGCTGCGCCGAACCAGTGGGGCACATCTGTGTCGAACTCGGCGACTTCGCCGGCCTTCATCGTGATGTCGTGGCCTCCGAGCAGCAGCCGCAGCTCACCACTGAGCACGTACAGCCACTCGTACCCGTCGTGCGACTTGAGTTGTGGCCGCTTGCGCTCGGGTGGGATCAGCACCTTCCACGCATGCATTCCGTTCGGATGCTGGGTGAGCGGCACGACCACGCGCGCACCGCGCTTCTGGGGTTGAGGCCGGATCCGCGGATCACCGACCTCGGGGGCGCCGACGAGGTCGTCGAGCGCGACGCGGTACGCCTGAGCGATCGGGAGCAACAATTCGAGGCTCGGCTTGCGGTGCCCTGTCTCGAGGCGCGACAGCGTGCTCTTCGAGATTCCCGTCATCGTCGACAACTCGACCAGCGCCAACCCGCGCTCGGTCCGCAACATCCGCAGGCGACCCGCCACCTCGGCGAGCACATTCGTGGTTTCCGGGATCGCTGTCATCGCCCAATTCAACATCGGATTCCCAGAACCGGCAACGGAAGTTGTGGTCCCCTCCACGCTCGGCGCACCGTCGCTCCCGGAGGTTCGACATGAGCAACAAACGAAACCAACAACAACAAGGACCGGTCGAGATCAGAGAACAGCGGTTCGCCGCTTTCGGCGCCCGGAACTTCCGGCGCTACTTCATCGGCCAGATCATCTCCAGCGTCGGCTCGTGGACACAAGCACTCGCAGTGACATGGCTCGTGCTCGACCTCACCGACCGCAGCGACCAACTCGGCATCGTCATGGCGCTGCAGTTCCTCCCGATGCTCCTCCTCGGCGCTCCCGCCGGCGTCCTCGCCGACAAGATCGACAACCGACGGCTCCTCATCGCGACCTCGGCGTCATCAGGTCTCGTCGCGCTCGGTTTCGGGGCGATGGTCGCAACCGGCCATACCGGCATGTGGGCGATCTACGCGCTCACGACGACGCTCGGCCTCCTCCTCTCCGTCGAACGCCCCGCAATGCAAGCAATCCTGTTCCAACTTGTCGGACCCGACCTACTCCCCAGCGCAGTCGCCGCCAACAGCACTATCAACTCGATGTCTCGCCTGGTCGGCCCCGCCCTCGCCGGAGCACTCATCGCCGGTTTCGGCGTCGGAACATGCTTCGCCGTCAACGCAGCCTCATACGTCGTCGTGATCGGCGCCCTGATCCGTCTTCGTCGAAGCGAACTGATCGATCGTCCGCTCCT
The DNA here is from genome assembly GCA_037969115.1 of Ilumatobacteraceae bacterium. Lineage (GTDB taxonomy): Bacteria > Actinomycetota > Acidimicrobiia > Acidimicrobiales > Ilumatobacteraceae > JBBKWQ01. The sequence goes on along the minus strand of JBBKWQ010000263.1, from coordinate 1,185 downwards.
CGGTCGGACCAAGGGGAAGTTGCGCGAGGGCTTCGTATACGTCCGCAACCAGCCCGACGTGCGCAGACCCCTACTCGTCATGGCCGTCGTCGGCACCATGGCGCTGAACTTCCAGACGACGTTCCCGTCCATGGTCCGATTCGAGTTCGAGCTCGGAGCCGGATCGATCGGCACCGCGATGAGCGTCAGCGCGATCGGCTCGATCCTCGGCGGCATCTACATCGCCGGCGTGAAACCCGACGTACGTCGCACGCTCGGCATCGTGCTCGCCGCATTCGCCACGACCTGCATCGCACTTGCGCTCGCTCCCGGATACTGGGCCTTCGTCGCCCTGAGCATCCCATTGGGGTTCGCATCCGCATCGTTCCAATCTGTCGACACGGTCGTGCTGCAGCAGGCCACCGAACCATCGATGCAAGGACGGGTCATGGCTCTGCAACAGATGGCATGGTTCGGCAGCACCCCGATCGGTGCGCTCCTGATGGGATGGATCATCCAGATCTCATCCCCACGGGTGCCCTTCGCTGTCGGCGGACTCGCGGCGCTCGCGTGCGGCACCGCGGTGCTGCTGGGGCGACGCACCGATGAGTCCAACGAGATCGGTGCGGACGTTCCGTGTCCGGATGGCATTTCGGTCGTTGCTCCGTCGGTGGCTCGATGACGCCGCGGACTTCTGCGCAGCTTCACATCGTGGACGCTTCCGCACACACCCGGACCAGGCGTGGTGAACGATCGCATGAGCAGTCGATGGGAACGTCCTCGTTCCAGGCTGAGAACACGCGGGCAGCTCAGAACCCACAAGTCGCTGACCAGGCAGATCGCCTCAACGCCAGTGCGCCGTGAGCCGCAAATCGCCGGGCGTGCCTCACCGGTAAGGCACGCCGCCAGGCCGCTCGCTCGGACCGAACCGAGGAAACAGCCATCTACCAGGTGTTTCCAGAGCGGGTGAGGAGAATCGAACTCCCGTATTCAGCTTGGGAATCGGTCAGAGCGTTTTCGCATCGTGCCTGGTAGGGGCACGTCTTGCCTGGTCAGGCGATGTTCTCGGCTGTCTCCGTGTTGCTCGCTGTTGTGCCGAGCACGTCGCTGTTTCGCATCCTTCTAGGCACGTTCTAGGCACGGACTGGGCGCCCTGTTTCGATCAGAGCCAGGGGCATCCCGACGGACTTCGGGACCCTCAAGGAT
>JBBKWQ010000262.1:0-2915 GCA_037969115.1 Ilumatobacteraceae bacterium | reverse complement strand
GACGAGTTCGCCGCGGCCGGCGCTGTTGCCGCAGCGAGCGACTAAGCATCGGTCAGCAGCCGCTCCAGGAAGCCGGGGGCCGGGGCAGCCACGCCTATCCACGACCGTCGATGCGCACTTCGCTACAAGCATTCAGCCGAAGCTGTATAGTTCAGGATGTGCTGACACTTACGGATCGCCACGAGGCACTCCATCGGCTCGGCCGAGCGCTCGCCGACCCCGGCCGATGCAACATCCTCGCGGCGCTGCTCGACGGCCCGGCGTACCCGGGCGAAGTGGCCGCAACGCTCGGGTTGACCCGATCGAACATGAGCAACCATCTCGCGTGCCTGCGGGGATGCGGGCTCGTCACCGCGACCGCCGAGGGACGCCAGATTCGCTACGACATCGCCGATCCGAACCTTGCTCACGCGATTCGCAACCTCCTCGAAGTCGTCGTGGAGACAGATTGTGAGCACTGAAGCGGCAGTCGTGCTCACCAGCGACCGGACAACGGTCCTGCAACGCCGGGTTTCGACTGCTCGTCGGCGCGGTGATCGTCTACAACGTCGTGGAAGCGGTGACCGCACTTACCGCCGGAGCCCTCGCCTCGTCGACTGCGCTCGTGGGATTCGGCCTCGACTCCATCGTCGAGGTGATTTCCGCCCTCGCCATCACGTGGCAGTACTCCCACCACACGCCAAGCGATCGCGAGGACCGAGCCCTCCGCATCGTGGCCTACTCGTTCTTTGCACTCCCCGCCTACGTCGTCGTCGATGCCGCACTCTCCATGGTGGGGAGTCGCGAGGCTGCCCACAGCTCGCTCGGGATTGGGCTCGCCGGTCTCAGCCTGATCGTCATGCCGGTTGCTTCGGTGCTGGAGCGCCGCACCGGTGAGGAGCTGGGTTCGGCCAGCGTGGTGGCCGACTCCAAACAGCTCTTGTTGTGCAGCTATCTCTCCGCCGTTCTGCTTGCGGGCCTGGTGATCAACTCGACCCTCGGCTGGAGTTGGGCCGACCCCGTCGCCGGACTGTTCATCGCAGGACTCGCCGTGCGCGAGGGGCGCAATGCGTTGCGCGGTGACGTCTGCTGTGCTCCGCCCACAGCGCTGCTGTCCGAGTCGACCGGCGAATGCTGTTCGTGAACGGCAACTCAGACACACGGCGCGCTCCCTACCGGGCCGAACGAGATCATGCACGTCGCGCCTTCGCCGACCGGGACGTCACCGACGGATGGCACCACCTCGAACGAGCCCACGTCCTCGCGCAACCCGAAATAATCATCCACATCAGCAGCCACATCGCAATGCTCCACCGTGGAGCCATCGAACGCGACGCCAGAGAGATCCTCGGCCCAGCCCTACGGGCGCTACTCGCCGGCCCCGCATCGCTCACCGGCCGCATCCCGACCGAGAACGACGGACGAGCCAGAACCCCACCGTCGGAACGGATGACCATCCCCCCGACCTCGAGCCCCACTTCAGCGGCCCTCACCACCCAACGGAATGACACCTCAGCATCGAGCACACCCATATCACCGGGATGCTGCTCGCGATCGAACCGCTCCTGATCGAAGCCTCTTTGTGTCAAGGGGCAATTTGTGGGGGTGTTTGGGCGCGCCGAAGTGGACCCTGCTTGCTCGGCTGGGTCGAGGGTCGTAGCGTTGGGTTCCGGGTCCGGGAAGTGACTGATCCGAAGAGCCGGCTGTTCAGGATGCGAGGCCGGTCACGCTGGATTTCGTGTCGTTCCTGGGTGTCCTCCCGGGCCCACTTGTCTCAGCTGGTCGAAGCGCGTTGGACGTCGAGGTTGAGGTGCCGGTAGACCCGATCGGAGATCCGCCGTTTCAGGGCTCGGATCGCGTCTTTGGATGACTTGCCCTCGGCGAGTTTGCGTTCGTAGTAGGAGCGGCCTTCGGTGTCGAAGCGGAGCTGGGAGATCGCGGCGATGTGGATGGCGTGGTTGAGTTTGCGGTTGCCGCGCTGGTTCAGCCGGTGCTTGGGTCGCGGCCCTGATGACGCGTCGACCGGGGCGGTCGCGTTGTAGGTCGCGAAGTGGCCTTTGGTCGGGAACCTGGTGACGTCGCCGGTGTAGCCAATGATGATCGCAGCACAGATCGGGCCGACCCCGACGATCTCGGTGAGCGTCGTTCCCCACGCCACAACCGCGACCTCGATCCGCTTCTTCGACGCCTTCAACAAGTCGTCGAGTCGGGCGATGTCATCAACGAGTTCACTGGCGATCATCACCCGGTGCCGAGTCACCTGATCGGCGACGCTGACACCGTTGAGCAGGGTGTTCGCCTTCGTGACCGTGATCTCGGAGCTGATCCCACCGGGTTCCAACTCGAGCAGCAACGCGTGCAGACGGGTGCAGTGCTTGTTGCGCAGCCGTGCCATGTCACGATGCCGTTTTGCGAGGAGCCGCAGCACCCTGGAGTGGTCATCGGGTCGCACCCTGGCGAGGCGATCGGAGCGCATCGCGGCGATCGCGACCGAGCGGGCATCGTTCGGGTCGTTCTTCTGTGAGTGGCCCGAACCCAACACCCGCACCCGCGAAGCGAGCACCGGTGGAACGTCGAACACCACCTCGCCGGCAGCGACGAGCTGCTGGGCAACCAGATAGCCGAGCCCGTTCGCCGACTCGACCGCCCACTCGCGTGTGGCGAACTGGTCGGCCCACGCCCGGAGTCGTTCGGCTTGGCGGCTCGACGCTCGAAGTTGGAACTCGTCGACAACGTGTTCGTTGCCGTCAATGGCAACCGCTGTGTGGGTTGCTTTGTGGGGATCGATACCGATCATGGTCATGGCAGATGCCTTCCTTGGTAGTGGTGAAACCGAGGTGGGCACTCCTGATTCGGGTCGATGTGCTCTCGCCTCTTTCGAGCCACACCACGGTCAGATGACCGACCGGCGGACAGTTCGTTAGAAAGCCAACCCG
>JBBKWQ010000261.1:0-3722 GCA_037969115.1 Ilumatobacteraceae bacterium | reverse complement strand
ATACCAGGGCGGTCGCAGCCACGCCGTGGTGGCGGCAGGTGTACGGGGCCGACTGGGCTCACCCGGCCGGGCCTCAGTCCGATCTCGCCGGCTTGGGGAATCACCCGGTCGTACACGTCTCCTTGAACGACACCCAGGCGTACTGCCGGTAGGCCGGAACTCGGCTCCCGACCGAAGCCGAGTTCGAGATGGCGGCCCGCGGCGGCCTCGTGCAGAAACAGTTCGCGTGGGGCGACGGGTTCTCGCCCGACGGCCAGATCATGTGCAACATCTTCGAGGGAAGCTTCCCCGTTGAGAACACCGCCGAGGACGGCTACATCGGCACCGCACCGGTCAACGCCTTCCCCGCCAACGGCTTCGGCCTCCACAACATGGCCGGCAACGTGTGGGAGTGGTGCAACGACTGGTTCCACACCACGTTCCACGTCGACAGCTCGCAGGTCGCCGGCGGGCGGCACGAGATCGGCTCGTCGACGTCGTAGGCCTCGCACTCGGTCTTGGCCCACACCGTCGTGTCGAGCCGCCCCGTCTCGTCGGCGGCCAGGCGCGGGGCGAACACGTCGATCTCGGTCTCGCACGCCCCCGCCAGGCCGTCAACGATCAGGCACTGGCCGATCGCCAACGGGGTGGCCGGTGGCAGGCCCCACACCGAGACTCCGATCGGCTCGCCGTCGACCAATTCGTCGGTGTTGGTGACCGACACGCCCGGCTCGGCGAGCGCCCCGTCGGGATCGAACGACACCGGGATCGTCGACCCAGCGAGCGGATCACTGCTCAACGCCGACGCTGCCACGAGCAGGCACTCGGTCCCGAGGTCGCGGCAGTCGACTGCCTCGCCACCGCGGGTCGTGAACCGTGCGAACATCCGGAACGTGGCATCGAGCCTGCCGTTCTCGGCCAGCGAGAAGCGCCCCTCGGGCCGCGTCAGCACGGCCGGCTCGCAGTCGTCGAGCGTGAGCGGTGCCGTGTCGAGGCACTCTCCGATCACGATCACATCGGTCGCCCGTAGCCCGCTCCCCGTGACGGTGACGAGGTCGCCGTAGAGCCGCCCGCTCGCTGGCTCGACCGCCAGCCGCACCGGCTCCGGAACGGGCCGAGTGGTCGTGGTGGTCGGTGCCGGTTCGTCGGTGGGCGACGACGGCGGGTGAGGTGGAAGGCGATGCCGCCGGTCTGGGTGAGCAGCATCGTGTGCGCCGCGATCGTGATCGTGTTGAGAACGCAGGCCTCGGTGCCCATCTGCCCAGGGTAGGTCGCGTCGTTCGGCGGGCCGGTCAGGCTGGTGACGTGAACGGGGTCGTCGGTGGACCGACCCGAAAAGTCAGCGGGTCGGTCGTGTCCCGGTACTGTCGGGGTGTGGCGAAGCGGCATCATCGTCGTGGTGGTCGGACGACTCCGAAGGGGACGAGACCATCGGTCGCGCCGTCCGGGCGTGAGCGTGGGCTGCCGCCAATGGTGGGTGACGCCCAGGCGCGCCTACGGGAGCGGTCGCCGTTCGGTCTGATGGCGATGGCGTCAGGTCTGATCGAGGCGACGACACCGCGGCCAACGGATTCGTGGGGCGGGGGTGGTGTCGAGCGGCCGGATGGTCCGTCGACATTCGAATCGTTCGCCGTGAGCGGTTGGCCGGCGATGGAGGCGCTGGCGCTGGCGGTCGCAGTGCTGCATCCCGATGAGCTCCTGGCTCGACGTCTTCGTGCGGCCGTCGACGCCGAGCAGATCACTGGCGGCGCCAACTGGTTGCGATCGATGGGCGTCATCTCGGTGACGGACACGCTCGTGCATCGCGATCCGCTCGGCGAAGGCGAGAACGTGGCCGTGTCGTGGCACTGGCCCGACGGTCAGGCGGCGACGGCGCTGGTGTACGTCGACCACAACATGGGCACGGTCGTGAAGGACGCGTTCGTGATTCCCGAGAGCGCCGCTGCGTTGGCGGCGACCTACGCTCGGCACGGCGACCCGCACATCACTACGTCCCCGGTCGCTCCCGCGGACGCGCGGGTACGAATCACCGAAGCGGTCGCTTCGGGGGAGCGGATGGTGCCGCCGTTCGAGACCGATACGTGGCCGGCATGCCGGCCGATGGTCGAGTGGGTGTTGCGGCACCTCCCCGACGGCGGTATCGGGTATGTGCGCCCCGACTGGAGCGAGGCCGATCGTGACCGGCTGCTCGACGACTTCGCCAGATCGGCCTTCGCGAAGTTGCGGGGCTTGTCGATGACGCAGGTACGTGAACTCGCGGATCCGCTGGTGTGGTTCGCGTGCGACTACGGACCGGGGGACCCGGTGCAGTGGAGCCCGGTGTCGGTGGAGATCGTGCTCACCGACTGGTACCCACGCAAGGTGTTCGCAGTTCCAGAACTCGAGCTGCGTCGACTCCCCGAGATACTTGCCGGGTTCGTGCGATTCGCGCACGACCGCCGCGACATCCCGACAGAGCTGACTGCTGACACGTTGGCAGCGGTCGAGCGGTGGCGTGAGGAGTTCCTCGCTGCGATCGCCCGTCTGGGTCGGTCACCGGAGGCAAACGCGATTCACCTCGCTCGTTTCGCCGCCGGCCTCGACCCCGACGGCTACGACGACCTCGACGACGATGACGAGGTCGTGTTCTTCGACGACTCCGATCACGACAGCTACATGGCCGGTGTGGTCGAGGACCTCGAGACCATGGTGGTCGACCTGGTCGGCGGTCGCGCCGCCTACGACGCGCTCGGCGACGAACCACTCGCCGACGTGCCGGTCGACTGGTCGACGGTGCCCGAAGCACTGCGGCAGCTGACGAGCGAAACGCTTGTCCAGCTCGACGGATGGGCGACCGAGTTGTTCGATGCCGAGGTGCGCACGATCGCCCGTCACGTGCTGGCGGGCGTGGTTGTTGCCGATCCCGGCGTGTTCAAACGGTCGACGCGTACCGATGCGCTCGCAGCCGCGGTCCTGTCGTTTCTGCTCGGCCGACTCACCGGCCGGTTCTCCGCGAAGGAGCGCCCGCAGCTCCCGTGGAAGGTGTTCACGCAGAAGGATCTCGCCGCAGCGACCGGCGTGTCGGCATCCACGATCGGCTCACGAACCAAGACCATCGCGAACGTTGTCGAACGAGCCGACATCGGCTGGCCGAAGCTCCTGCACTCGACACAACGCCGCGAAGCGCTACGAACCAAGGAACACGCTGCCGAGTGGCGACGAGCCCACCCGGGGTACGCGGCGGACCGGCACTGACGCCAAGCAGAGCCCCCTGCGGAGCGAATGGCCTTTCCCGGCGAGTCGCTCAGCACAATGATAGTGTTGTGGTGTGCTTCCTGTGTTCGATCCGGACAGTGGCCGACTGCCGCCAGGTGAGCATGTCGCGTCGTGGGACGAGGTGGTCGAACGGTTCGGGTGGACCGAACGTCGCCGACGCTTGCTCGACGGACTCGCGGAAGCGATCGAGCTGCTCGCCGAAGCCGGTTGCCGGAAGATCTGGTTGAACGGCAGCTTTGTTACCGCCAAAGACGAACCAGGCCTGGCGTAATCGGCGCCCTATGGCTGGCTCGGCGACACAGTTCGCTCTGCTATCTCCCGTCGCCGCCCACTCCGCTTCCGGCGAAGCCGCTCAGCGAAGTCTGTGAATATCGGGTGCGCTGCTTGGGCCGAAGTGCGGCGCGCATTGATCTGATCGGTCCGGCTACCTCCCAGTCTCAGGGAGCCGATCGTCCACCGGGCTGGCGGACCATGCCGGTGAGCGTGTG
>JBBKWQ010000260.1:0-18223 GCA_037969115.1 Ilumatobacteraceae bacterium | reverse complement strand
GCCGCCGCCACCGCCGCGAGACCGGCTGCGAGGCCCACGATGGCGGGCGCCTTCGACACCGGCGACAACCACGTCGTCGTCACGAGTACCGAAACGTCGTCGTCGTTGACGCGGATCGGGATGGTGAATTCCTGAATCGTGTCGCCGGGTTCGGCACCGATGGGGGGCTCGCTCGACATCCAATGGGCTCGGTGATCGTGCCATGCCCATGCGCCGCCGTCACCGACCTGCACCCAGTCGGGTTCGCCATCGGGGTCGACATCGTCGGGAATGTCGCCGCCATACCGACTCTCGTTGTAGTAGGTCGCCGCCGACCGACTGTTCTCGAATACCGCGCCCCCGGAGTCGATGAGGAGGTATGGCTCACGGGCGTAACCGAGCACCAGCACTTCGTTGCCCGGTTCGACCGACGCGAGCACGAACGCATCACCGCCCTCGATCGACAGCTCGACCTCCGGCACAGCGGGAGCCACGTCGACGATCTCGGAGCGGTAGTCGGTCGGCCCCGCAGCATCGGCGAACACCACGCCACTGGGCGCGGTGGCCATGAAACCGCCGGCTGCAATGACAATTGCCGCCAAACGTCGTGCCGGCGGCCTCGACGCCGGCACGAAGGTCACGCCTCCACGATGAGCGCAAATGCACCTGAGGGGTGTACCGAGCAGTCGCCGGAGAGAACACCCGGCGTCGAGAATTTCTGGGTCAACGTCTCGTTCGAGCCGACGTAGAACGCACCGACCGTGTGGCCGCGTGAGTCGTCGTTGCGGATGCTCAAGACCTCACCGACCTTCACGTGCAACTCTGCCGGGAGGATTTCGACCGGCTCACCGGCGTCGAGCTGTTCGCCGGTGCCGGCCGGGATGATGTAGCTGTATTGAGCACCCACCGCATCGTCGAGGGTTTGGATGGCCGGCTGCTGAGCCGACTTGTCGGAATCGAAGACGCCGCCCAGCGCCAGTGCGCCGACGAGCATGATCGGCACGATGGCGAGCAGTGGCGCGAGGAGCCGCCGGCTCATGCTGTCTGTCCCTTGAGCAGTTGCTCGAGGTCGGCCGCGATGTCGTCGGCAGTCGTGCCGAACTGCCAGGTGAGCACCAGCTCACCCTGGCCGTTCACGACGAACAGCTGCGACGAGTGACCGACCTCGATTTCGCCTGCGTCGTTCGTGACGACCTGGTACGAGACACCGAACGGTTCGGCGACCGAGAGCAGTACCGCCTGATCGTCGGTGCCGAGAGCGTGCGCTTCGTCGTCGAAGCTCTGCACGTAGTCGCTGAGCAGAGGAATATCGCGTTCGGGGTCGATGGTGACCATGGCGAGGTCGACCTTCGCCTGATCGTCGTCGGAGAGCTTGCGCTTGGCCTGCCGGTAGTCGGCCAATGTCGTGGGACACACGTCGGGACAGTTGGTGTAGCCGAAGTACACGACGAGGAGCTCGCCGTCGTTCGCACTGAGGGTGAAGTCGGTGCCGCCCTGACTCAGGTCGGGGATCGCCACGGCGTCGACGACCGGCGCGGGCTCGCGCACGTACCCCGCGAGTTCGCGGTCTTCACCGCACGAAGACATGACCGTGATGGCGGCGAGGAGACCGATCACCGAGCGTGTGATCGTGCGTGTCACGGCGCGACGTCCTTCAATTCTTGGATGTAGTCGACGATCGAGTTGATCTGTTCCTCGGTGAGGCCGTTCTCGGGCATGTTGAGCACACCGGCGTTCGCGACTTTGAACGCTCCCGGGTCGATGATCGACTGGATGAGGTACTCGCGGTCGGCCGTCACGGTGGTTTCGTTCCCAGCTCGGTCGATCACTGCCACTTCCGATTCGAAGAGCCCGACGAACGCCGGGCCGACGCCGCCTTCGCCGTTCTTCCCGTGGCAGGCTGCGCATCCACCGCTGTTGTTCGCGACGTCACGGCCCTTCGCTCCGGCCTCGGTGAGAGTGAGGTCGGTTCCGTCGCCGCCGCATGCAGTCGCGAGCAGCGCACCGACGAACACCGTCGACGCAACACGGCCGAACATCGAACGACTGGCGGTACGCGCAAATTTCATCAGGAAGCTTGGTCGTCCCGCGAGATCGAGAAGTTCCTGCGACCGGTGACCTCTCCGCGGTTGTCGCCGCTGGTGCCGCGTGCGTCGCTCTCGGCACGCTCGACCATGCCGACCAGATCGGCGCGGGCGCGAGCAACGCGGGAACGAATCGTGCCGACCGGACAGTCGAGTACGGCGGCCGCCTCGTCGTAGTGCAGACCGAGGATTTGTGTCGTGACGAACGCTGCGCGTCGGTCGTCGTCGAGTTCTGCGAGGAGGTCGTCGAGATCACCGAGGCCATCGGAGTCGAGTGTCGCGGTCTCGGACAGGGGCTGATTTCGCATCCGCACCTGCAGCCGGCGCTGGCGCTGGCGCCGCCGAGTCGAGTCGGCACAGGTTCGTCGCGCGATCGTGAGAATCCAATGTTTTGCGGGCCCATCGGCCCGATACCGGTGCAGCGAGCCGATCGCGCGTTCGAAGGTCTCTTGCGCGAGATCGTCGACGGTGTCGGGATCGCCCAGATAGTGGCAGAGGCGCCACACGTCGGCCTGCGTGGCCGCGATGAACTGCTCGAGCGCGTCGTGATCGCCGCGTTGGGCGGCGAGCAGCAGGTTCGAGAGATGATCGGAATTCATCACGACCAGTCTGCCAGGGGAACTTTCTGATCCTTAGGGCCGACCGTCACATCATGGATGGAGGGAAGTGCGGGGGATCTCGCGAGCTGGTCTCGGCTGCTGCCGACGGTGAGCTCTCGGCGACCGATCAGCTCCTGCTCGACGCCCATCTCGCCAACTGCTCCGACTGCGCCGCGTATGCCGATCGGGTGGTCTCGCTCACGCGCTCGATTCGCCTGCGTCCGGCCGAGACCATGCCCGATCTGGTCGAGGTCGTGATGCAACGGGCCCGCCCGTACCGGTTGGGGCGTGGCGGATGGTTGCGCCCAGCGTTGGTGTGGGTGGCCATCGTGATCGTCGCGCAGTCGATCAGCCCACTCATCTCCGGGAGGGCAGAGGGTGTCAGCACCCACCTCGCTCGTCACCTGGGAGCATTCTCGTTGGCGTTCGCGATCGGCTTGCTGTACGCCGCATGGAAGCCACATCGCGCCTACGGCATGTTGCCCTTCGCCGCTGCGCTGGTCGCGACTTCTGCGATCAGTGCCGTGCTCGATCTGGCCGCAGGCCACCGATCGGCCGTGGGTGAGGTGGCGCACTTCAGTGAGCTCGCCGGGCTCCTTCTGCTGTGGATGATCGCGGGGTCGCCCGGCCTGCATCGGCCGCGCCGTCTAGCGCTCCGTCGGTAAGGCGTCGGCCCACCACGACATCAGCGCTTCCGCTCGCGTACCGGTGATGCCGTACGCGGTGGTCACGGCAGACCCGCAGGCAAGAATGTCACCCGCCGCCAGCGCCGCCACCGCGTCCGCGAGCGCTCCGGCGGGCCAGGCAAGTGATCCGAGGACCTTCGGGCCGAGTCGGATGCTGGTGGCCGAGAGCCCGGTGCCCGCCAGTTCATGCCAGGCCAGCGCCGATGCCACAGGCGATGTGAGCACCGCAGCGATGTCCCACACGTCGTGTTCCTCGGTCGTCGGCGTGATCGCGGTGACCGGGACGCCGGGGAGCCAGTTGCCCTCGGCGTCGGCGACGGCTTCGATGACGCGAGTCTGATTGGCGACGAGCACCTTCGGCACGAGCTTGCGAACCGCCCAGGCCTGCATCTTCGGGTCGAGACGGTCGAGCTCGACCGTCGGCGCGTCGAGTCGACGCTTGGCGAAACGCACCGGGCGCTCACTCCACCAGCACCGACCCGGGTCGATCAGACCACTGGTGATCAGAGGCGGCCCCTGGCCGCGATCGACGACAGCCGGCACCATCCCGTAGTACTCGTCTCTGAAGTTCGCGTTCAGGTGAGCCCGATCGCCGATCGTTCCGCTCACATGCACCGAACACTCGTCGATCGCCGGCACTCCGATCGCATCGGTGATCACTGAAGTCCAGCCCGAACCGGACCCGACGATTTCGTCGGGTGTGGCAGCCGCGCGGTCTGCGACACGCTCGAACGCCACGGCGCACACTCGCACTTGGGCGTCGAAGAGCCGATCGGGCGACCACCACGACCAGATCCGGTTCGAAGTCGCGGTGATTCGGTCGCGCACGTCGCCTCCGTCGCGCGCGGCGAGGATCGACTGGGGCAGTACCAGTCCGAACCGTCCGCCATCGGTGGTCACCAGGGCATGGGCGAGCGAGAGGAACTCCACCGCTGCATCGGCATACGGTCCACCGCCATGCCGGCTGGCGCCCCTGCGTGATGTTGCGGCCGCCATCTGCGACAGGAATGGTGGGTTGCCGACCACGATGTCGAAGGGATCGTGGTGGGCGGCCCAGTCGTAGTCGAGCGCATCGCGATGCAGCACTGTGATGTCGCTTCGGCGACCGACCTGCACGATCGCGTCCGCGTCGATGTCGCATCCGACGAGTTCGGCGTGACCTCCGAGTGCGGCGATCCGGGCGGCCGCTGCGACCAGGAACCGGCCGTCGCCACATGCCGGGTCGAGCACCCGGACAGGCCGATCTCGCCCGGCCGCTCGTCGCACGACCTCGGCATCGATGGTCTGTTCCACCACGAGATCGACGAGGTCGGCAGGGGTGTACCAGGCGCCGCGCAGTTTGCGTGTGGGTTGCAGGGCTGCCACCACCTGAGCGTAGGGTGCGGGCCGTGCCTGACCGGTATCTCACCTTCGATCGGGATGCCTGGGCGGCGCTTCGCGCTGCAACGCCGATGACACTCGGTGATCCGGATCTCGAAGCCCTTCGGGGCATCAACGACGAGATCGACATGGACGAGGTCGTCGCGATCTACCTGCCGCTCAGCCGCCTGCTCAACCTGTACGTGAGCGCGGTGCAGGACCTGCACCGGGTGTCGGCCACCTTCCTCGGCACGATCTCTCCGAAGATGCCGTACGTCATCGGCGTCGCCGGTTCGGTCGCCGTCGGCAAGTCGACGTTTGCTCGCATCCTCCAGGCCCTGCTGGCGCGTTGGCCGGGGCACCCCAGGGTCGAGTTGGTGACCACCGACGGATTCTTGTACCCCAATGCGGTACTCGAGGCACGCGGGATCATGGACCGCAAGGGGTTTCCCGAGAGCTACGACGCCGGTGCGCTGCTGTCGTTCCTGCACAGCGTGAAGAGTGGTCTGCCCGAGGTTGACGCTCCGATGTACAACCACACCGTGTACGACATCGTGGCCGGTGAGCACGTCACGGTGCATCGGCCGGACATCTTGATCCTCGAGGGCCTCAACGTGTTGCAGGTCGGCCACGACGGCAACGAGTTCGTGAGCGACTACTTCGACTTCTCCATCTATGTCGATGCCGACGAGAGCGACATCGAGGAGTGGTACGTCCAGCGCTTCTTCGCGCTGCGCGAATCGGTCTTCCAGAACCCCGATAGCTACTTCCGTCACTTCGCAGGCCTCACCGATGCCGAGGCCGAACTGACGGCGCGGGGCATCTGGACGACCATCAACGGTCTCAACTTGCGGCAGAACATCGCCCCCACCCAGGAACGGGCTTCGCTGATCTTGCGAAAGGCGTCCGATCACCGCGTCACGGAGGTACAGCTCAGAAAGCTGTAGTTCTCGCGTCGAGGTCGTCGAACGCTCGTGAAAACTCAGGGCGCGCCGAGCCACGCCGGCAGCGCGCTGATCGACTCCAGTGCTGCAAAATCTTCGGTGTGATCCCGCACGACCTCGTGCTTCCAGGTGACGGGATAGGGCACGTGCACTCCGTGACCGCCGAGTTCGATGATGGGCAGGATGTCGGACTTGACCGAGTTGCCGACCATCAAGAACCGTGACGGGTCGATCTCGAAACTGCGGAACAGACGAAGGTAGGTGGCCGGGTCCTTCTCCGCGACGATCTCGATGTGTTCGAAATGATGGTCGAGGCCCGACGTGGTGACCTTGCGCATCTGATGCACCAGATCGCCCTTCGTGATGAGGAAGAGCCGATGTGTGCGGCCGACGGTGGCCAATGTTTCGGGCACGCGAGGGAGCAACTCGACCGGCTGACGGAGCATGTGGTGGGCGTGGTCGACCAGTTGTCCGATCACCGATGAGGGGATGGTGCCGCCGGTGATCGTGACCGCGGTTTCCACCATCGACAACGCGAAGGCTTTGACGCCGTAGCCAGAGATCGGCAGGTTGGTGGCCTCGGTGGCGTGAAGCGCGTCGGACACGTCGATGCCGTCGGGCGCATACGGCGACACGAGTTCACCGAACATCGCTTCGGCTACCGCGAAGAAGTCTTCGCTTCGCCAGAGCGTGTCGTCGGCGTCGAAGCCGATCACGTCGAATCGATCGCCTCGGGCCATACACCCGACGGTATCCGCCGGGCATGCCCGGCGCGCCAGGGGAACGTGTCCGTGCGTGATGTGTTCAGCTGTCGATGCCGACCCAGGGCCCGACGCCGCTGATGCGGTCGATACTGACGCTCACGACCAACGAGGTCGGTGCGTCGCGCAGTGAGAGTGGGTGGCGTTCGAGGTCGGTGTACTTGGCAGCCAAGCGGTCCATCAGCGCCGGGTCGGGGCCGTCGTGGAGCTCTGCGGTGCCCCGCACCACGAGGTGGCGTTGGAAACCTTGCGGGTTTCGCACGTCGTCTTCGATCGACAGGACGATCGACGGGTTGCGGCGCAGATTGCGCGCTTTCCGGCTCGTTTGGTCGCAGCCGAACATGATCTTGTCACCTTCGACGACGACCCAGACGACGGACACCTGCGGCGTGCCGTCCTCGTTCGAGGTCCAGACATGTGCGACGGCGTCCGATCCGAGCAGCGTTTGAGCTGGAGCCGAAAGTGATGACGCGGAAGTCGACGTATTCATGGGAACCCCCATTCCTTGTACAAATCGTACACCTCGACGCAAGGGGTCGATCTGATGCGCCGAGGCCCTCGCTCGTGATGTCGGGACCAATGGCCCGGTTCGCCTCGATGACGCATCAGTAGCGTTGCGCTTGAAACGAGGTGGTCATGGCAGACAGCGATTACGGCGCAGTGGTCAGGCCCGAATGGTCGGCCGAGATGGCCCGCAGCGAACATCCAGCTGACGGCTCGCCGCTGTTCATCGTCGACCCGAAGACCGCTTCTTCGCTGAGGGGCGATGGCTGGTCGCCCACACCCTTGATCCTGTTGCACGGTGTGGGAAACAGCGGTGCTGTTTTCGGACCGTTGCTGTCTGCGATGTCGGCATTCGGGCCGGTCGCCGCGCCAACGATGTCGCCCGAACTGATGGAGCGCGAGGGTGCGGCGGTCGAGGCCGCCGAAGGCGATGGGGATCACGATCGCTCCGAGGCAGTGGACGCGCTGGTCGAGTGGTTGGCACAGGTGCACCCGCCGCCGTGGCGGCTGGTGGGGCATTCGATGGGTGGAGTTCTGGCGGGGCTGATCCTGCGCAGCCGCAGCGACCTGGTCGCGAGCGCCGTGTTGTTGAATTCGCCGCTACCGGGCACCGTCAGGAGGCTTCAGACACGAGACTCGCTCGATCGCAACGGGCGGGCATTGCTCGCTCTGAAGGGTCTGTCTCGCATCACGTCGTTCGGTCGGCCGCGCCTGCCCCGGTTCTTACGCGGTCCCGAGCTTGCGTTGGTGCGCACGGCGTTGCGCGGCTTCGTCGCCGATCCGGGCGAACTCGATGACCGTGTCATCAGCCGGGCGATTCTTCAGTCACGTACGACCGACGGCATCGACTTCCTCCGTCTGGCCCGAGAAATGCCTTCGTGGGAACCAGAGGCGTTCTCGGACTCCCCGGTCGCGATCGTTCTCGGCGATGACGATCCGCTCGTGCCGATGGCGGACATCGACGGCGTCACCTCGAGATATCCGCACGCCGCCCTGCACGTGGTCGAGCACTGTGGCCATTTCGTCCACCTCGAGCAACCGCGGTTCACTCTCGACGCCATGTCGAACTTCTATGCCGGGGTGAACGCCTGACGCCTCGTTCTCCGGCTGATCTCGGTTGGGTCGATTTGCCGTTGCCCGTGCCGGATGGCCGAGTCAGTCGGAGAGCGTGAGGGGGACGACGGTCCTGATGATCGGTGGGCACTCGGGGTCGGTGCCGCAGCCGCCTCCGTCGTAGGCGACGAGTTCGATCGGGCCGGGCGGGGCGTCGAGCGTGATCGTCGTCTCGAAGTCGCGCCACATGCCCCAGGCGCCGGCGAAGACCGGTGCGACCCGACCGATCTCCTGACCGTTCGCCCAGACCTCCAAGGGGAAGTCACCCTCGAACACGTCGCCCTCGCCGGTAACCGCGAAGGGGCTGCTCACCGTTGCGCCGTAGGCGGGAGTGTCGATGATGACGCTGCCGGTGATGCTGCGATCAGCGTCCATCCGAGCCTGCGGCTCGTCGAGGACGAGACCCTCCCCGCCGAGGTAGTCGATCGGGTGACCGTCGAGCCAGAACAGCACTCGGTCGGAGTTGTCGAACTGGGTGGCCGTGAAGATGACCTGGGCGATACGGGCCATCATCGACAGCGATCCGCCGCCGCTCTCGTAGTCCGAGCTGAGGTCCACCGTGGCGAGCCCGTCGGCCAGGTTGAGGTCGAGCAGTTCGGTGCCACTCGGCACGACGGTGAACAGTCCGGCTGCGAGTTCTTCGGCAGTCGGTCCGGCGAGCAGCTCGACCATCGCGCCACGCAGCACGGCCGGCGCCGGCACCTGTCGGTGAGCGATGGCAAGCCGCTCGCCTCGCAGGAAATAGACCTTCACATCGACGAGGTCCGCAGCGCGCGTGGAGGTAGTCGCGGGTGCGGTGGTCAGGGTTGTCGTGGTCGCGGCGGGCACAGTCGCGCTCGGCACGGTCGAGGCTGCGACCGAGGTTGTGGCTGTCGGCTCGGTACCGGCCGGCACGCTGGTATCGGTGGTGGAGGCTCGCGTACTGGTCGTGGGGCTCGTACTCCTGTCGGTCGTGTCGTCGCCCGATCCGCAAGCCCCAGCAGCCAGGAACAACGTCAGAACCAAGCTCATTCGCAGAATGCGCATGACGATTTCCTTCATCGAACGTCGTGTACACCACGATCGTCTCCCGTCGTCGCCGACCTCGCCAGAGCCCAACGTCCCGGTCCGCGTCACGAAGCTCCCACCCGTGTCAGAAGACCCAGCGGTGCTCGTCGATCGTGCCAATCGACGAGCACCGGGCCCCGCACGGGAACGAGTTGACGTTTCCGTATCGACATGAAGATGTCCGGAGCGCGCGCAGTCCACCTTCGACCGACCGACCTCCCGCCTCGTTGGAGGCCGCGTCGGCGACGATGATCTTGCCGTTCCGAAGCTTGGTCAGGGGGTACGAGTTCGTGTCGACACGATCGGCACTGGACACGGTCGAGTGCACGGAGCAAAATAGAAGGGCGAAATTGCCCCCCAGCGAGCTGTCGCCGGGATCGAGTTCGTCGCCGACGTCAACTCGTGAAGTGCTCCGACGAACTCAGGAGGCTCACGAGCCATGAAGCAACGAACATTCTGGATGTTCGCCGTCCCGGTTGTGTCGCTGGTTGCATTCAGTGCACCTGTCGCGTCTGACGGTCAAGGACTCCCCACGCGCACCGACAAAGCGCCGATCGTGCCCGACGGTACGACCGCCGGCGCCGACACCGATTTCGTCGTGACGTTCGCGGATCGCGACCCGGACGTTCCGGGCATCGACATCAAGACCGGCGGCACGATTGCCATTCAACTCCCCGAGGAGTTCGTGCAGGACGACCCCACCGAACCATTGACCATGGTGGTACTCCAAGGGTGGCCGCAATCGCCGCGGATGCCGTTCCCGAACGTGACGTATGACGCAACGACCAACACGTTGACCGGCACCATGGGATTCGACTACCTGTACCAATCGAGCGAGAATCCTGGACCGAAACAAGCGCACCTGCTGCTGCCCGGGTTCACGAACCCGAGAGCCGGTAAGTATTGGTTGAAGGTGACGATCCAGCCGGACCCAGCTGAACCTGCGGTACTGACCGACTACGCCTTCGTGAGGATCCGGCGCAACGTGCGCCCGTCGATCAATGCGATCAGTGTGATCAACGGGTCGCCGCCGCCACCGTTCCCGAACTCGATCTATCAGACGATTGCAGCGGGCGACACACCCCTGCAGTGGGGGTTTTACCTGTGGGAGCGTGGCGGAGATCCGTCAGTGGGAGTCGTACTCGAACAACTGACCGAGAAGCACTACGCGATCAAGGACGCCGCGGGCGACCTCATCGGAGATGTCAAGATCCGCGCGCCGCGTCGCTCCTCGGGGTTCGTCATCGAAGCCGACGCTTCGGTGCTGGCCAACGCGGCAGTGCTCGGGGTTCCGACCGGACTACTCACCGCCCAGTTCCGCCCCGACCCGGATACTCGTGGCAATTACGTGATTCGGTGGAAGCTGAACGGTGGCAACACGCAGAAGATGTTTCTCACCGTCACGTGATCCCGTCGGCGGTCACGCGAACAGGCGGGAGGGGTTGTTTGTCCGGTCGCTCGTATTCGCGGCGGCGACGAGGTCGCGAAAGTCATCGAGCGCGATCGGGCGGCCGAACAGGAACCCCTGACCGAGTTCGCAACCGAGCGTCGACAGCGCCCTTGCCTGAGCGCGATGCTCGATTCCTTCGGCCACGACCGACAGGCCCAGCGCTTGGCCCATCCGGACGATGGCTTGCACGAAGGCGGTCGATGCTTCGGTCGCGCCGATGTCGTCGACGAACGGCTTGGCGACCTTCAAGATGTCGACCGGCAGTTGGTGGAGCGTGCTCAAAGACGAGTAGCCCGTGCCGAAGTCGTCCAGTGCGATCCGTGCCCCGAGCGCCTTGACTCCTGTCAGGACTCGACTCGCGGCATCCGGGTCGGCGATCATCAGCCCTTCGGTGACCTCGAACACCAGCCGCGACGGGTCAACACCTCGTTGGACGATCGTGCTCGTGAGTTCGGCCGCGAGGGTCGGCTCGAGCAAGTCTCGCGTCGAGAGATTGATCCAGATGGGCACTTCATCAGCGGCCTGGCGGACGAGATCGGCACTCTGGAGGAATGTGCACACCTGATCGAGCACGATTCGTCTGATGGATACGATTGCATCCGACTCCTCGGCGATGCCGATGAATTCTGCGGCCGGCAGGAGACCCTGCGTGGGGTGTTGCCACCGAACGAGTGCCTCCGCACCCACGATCGAATGCGTCTCGAGATGGACGATCGGCTGGAGGTACACCACGAGCTCGTCATGGCGGATCGCCCGATCGAGATCGGTCCCGAGCCGATGACGGCGCATCGCCTCCTCGTGCAACGACGGCTCGAAGATGGCGACGCGGTGCTTGCCCTGTGCCTTGGCGCTGTACATCGCAACATCGGCGTTGCGCAGCAGCTCCGACACGTTGTGTGTCGAGCCCGAGAGGGCGACGCCGATGCTCGCCCGGACGGGCACGGCTCGGCCGGCGATGGGAATCGGCGTCGCCAGCGCTGCGAGAAGCTGCTCGGCGATGACCGACGCTTGGACCGCCGCGTCCACCGATGTCAGGAGTACAGCGAATTCGTCGCCACCCAGCCGCGCCGCCGACGCCGCCGGAGGCAGGCTCAGCGTGAGCCGGTTGGCCACGACCGTGAGCAACTCGTCCCCTGCAGCATGACCGAGACTGTCGTTTACGGTCTTGAAGTCGTCGAGGTCGATGAACATCACGGCGATCTTCTCGCGCGCGGAGAGCGCCTCGGCGACCCGATCGATGAGCAAGGTTCGGTTCGGTAGCTGTGTCAAGGCATCGTGGTGCGCCTGGTGCACCAGGCGTTCCTCGAGCTGCTGCAACCGGTCGAGCGACTGCTCGAGCTGACCGTTCTCGAGTGCCGTCGCCACGTTCACGGCCAGGGTCTCCCAGAGTGCGACGTCGGCGCGATCGAATCGTGCGACATCGCCACGTCGGTTGCCGATGAGGAGCAGCCCGAATTGGCGATCCTCACCGCGTAGGGGCGCGACCACCGCATCGATCAGTCCGTGACGATCGAGATAGTCGGCGAGTGCTCCCGTGGCTGATCCGCGGGAGATGAGCAGCGGTGTCGTCGCCTGATACGCGATGTCGCGCAGATCGCCCACGCCGAGTTCGGCGAACGTTCCACTCCGTGTCACGACGTTGGTGGCGTCGGCGACGACGTCGAGAGCCCGGTCGCCTTCGGCCGGCAGGTAGATGAGTTCGGCGAAGGCAGCACGGTACGCCTCGCGGGCTCGATTCACGAGCTGCACGAGCGCGGACTCGAGCTCTGGTCCTTGGTGCAGGAGCCGTGTCGAGTCGTGCAGGAACTCGATGCCTTGATGGCGCCGCCGTTCGCGAGCGTACGCGTGGTTCGTCAGATAGAGGCCGACGGTCGGAACGATCAGCAGCCACGCGGCTTCTGGGTACGCCGTGATGACGGCCACTGCGGTGAGCGCCAGGCTCGTCGACACGAGAGCGGTCGCCGAGTTGAACGTCACGCTCGCGGCCAGTCTCGATACGAGCAGCTGACCTTCCGAGATGCTGACCACGACGATGACGAACAAGGCGGACACCATGGAGGCAACGAGTACGCCGGCTCCGGCCGCCGTCATCGCCTGCACGCTGAACACGCCGTCGCCGCCGGCGAGCGTCCGGAAGATGAGGATGGCCAGTCCGTCGCCGAGCAGGAAGAGTGCCAGGTTGAAAGCGAGCTTGAGCGGCTTCTGCCGTCGGTGCAGCACCAAGGCCAGAAAGGCGCCGATCAGATGTGCGCCGAGCAAGCCGAACGTCGGAGCGAAGAACAACCCCAGCGTGAGCGGCACTTCGAACAACGAAACCGAATGCGAGTTCTTCGTGAAGTGCAGATGCACCGAAAAGACTTCTGCCACGGCGAAGAGTGCGATCAGCGTGACGAATCCCAGCGGGCCCCAACGGTGGCCGACGAACGCGTCGCTGTCGCCCACGAGCAGCACGGGCAGCACAGCGAGCCCGGCGATGCTGGCCGTGAGCAGCCAGATCCGGTCGGTCGGCGAGCGTCGGCGCTCGGCGGGTTCGGAATGTGCGTTCTGCACGTAGTCGGTATCGGAATTTGCCGCGTTCGACTTGAGAAAGGGTTCGGTCGGGACCGTTCCGAGTCGCTCCGTTCGACACTTCGCGCGTTGGCTGTGTGGCGGCCGTTGAGGAATTGCTGAGGGGATCTTGAGTGGCGTTCAGGCAACGGATGCTGTTGGATCGGTGCAACGAGGTCCCATGTTGCGGACAACCCCCTCGGAAGGAATGTTGTGGCGGGCAAGACACTGTTGAAGGCTGTATTCGCGGACCCCACGCGGACAGCAGGCGCTCCGCGACGCGGATTGACCTGGCAACGCCGGCGCACGAACTTCCGCCGCCGCTCACTTGGCGCAGTGGTCGGGGCCGTGGTGCTGTCAGTTGCGGGTGTGCAGAGTTTCGCACCGGTTGCGAGCGCGTCGTCGTACGACCCGGCAACGGACGCCTACTCGATGGCCGCCCTCGCGCAGCACACCGGCGTGACCGCCTGGTGGAACGCTGGTTACACCGGTGCAGGCATCGACGTTGCGATGATCGACACCGGCGTATCACCGGTTGCCGGGCTCGATGCTCCGGGCAAGATCATCTACGGCCCCGACCTCTCGCTCGAGTCGCAGGCGCCGAACCTTCGAAACTTCGACACCAACGGACACGGCACTTTCATGGCCGGCGTCATCGCCGGTCGCGATGCCGGTCTGAGCGCTCCGTATTCGAACGCTCCGGCATCCGCCTACCGAGGCATCGCCCCGGACGCCAGAATCGTTTCCGTCAAGGTCGCAACAGCCGACGGAGGCGTCGACGTCTCACAGGTGATCGCAGCGATCGACTGGGTGATCCAACACCGCAACGACAACGGGTTGAACATTCGTGTTCTCAACCTGAGCTATGCGTCCAACTCAGATCAAGCTTCCGAGGCCGACCCGCTCTCCTACGCGGTGGAGCAGGCCTGGAAGCACGGGATCGTCGTGGTCGCCGCCGCTGGTAACACTGGCACCCTCAACGGTAACAAGGGTCGTGGGCTGTCCAGTCCCGCCTACAACCCGTTCGTGATCGGCGTCGGCGGCTACGACACCAATGGCACCGAGAATCGCAAGGACGACTTCGTCGGCTCGTACTCGGCCAACGCGAGTGGATGTCTCTTCTCGTGCAAGAACCCCGACTTCGTCGCGGCGGGTTCGCACGTGCAGGGGCTGCGTGTACCGAACTCGTTCAACGACATCGCTCATCCATCGGGGCGACGCGGCGACCGGTACTTCCGCGGGAGCGGAACCTCGCAGGCCGCTGCCGTCGCTTCGGGCGCCGCCGCACTGATCCTCCAGAAGTACCCCGAACTCACGCCTGACGAGGTCAAGGCATTCATGACCAAGTCCGCCAGCTCGATCAAGCGTGCCGACAAGGCCGTGCAGGGAGATGGAGCGCTGGACCTCGAGAAGCTTTTCAGGAAGAAGCCGAAGTCGGCTGCGCAGTCGTGGACCGGCTCGACGGGCGCCGGATCGCTCGAACTCGCACGAGGCAAGAACCACATCAGCCGCGACGGAGTTCTGCTGACCGGTGAAATCGACATCTTCGGCAATCCGTTCAATGCGGCCGACGTCGCTTCGCACTCGGCGCTCGGAACCGCATGGATCGGCGGAACGTGGAACGGGAGCTCGTGGTCGGGTGCGACCTGGTCGGGTGCGACCTGGTCAGGTGCGACCTGGTCGGGCAGCTCGTGGTCGGGGTCGTCCTGGTCGGGCAGCTCGTGGTCGGGTTCGTCGTGGTCGGGCAGTTCCTGGTCGGGGTCGTCCTGGTCCGGTAGCTCCTGGTCCGGGAGCTCGTGGTCGGGTAGCTCATGGAGTGGCGGCGTCTGGGCGACGTCGTCGTGGACCTGAGGTACGTCGGCGCGCCGTCGATTCCGTTCGGCACCCTGCGCGTCCGCGTTTCAGTTGAGCAGCGACTCGAGGTCGACGTCGGCCGAGGCGAGGACGTAGGCGATCGGTGACGTGGTGACGGTGTTCGTAAGTGTCGCGTCCAGCCGATCGGCGAAGTCGTCCGGATAGACACAGGGGTCGGGGAGTCCGACAAAGGTGAGATCGGCGTGGGCGGCCGCGTTACTGATCACGGCGGCGATGGGATCGGTGTCGACGATCACGTCGACGTTGGCGACCAGTCGGGCTGACGCCACGATCGCCTCGAGGTTCTGCCGAACTTCGTCGGCGGCACCGTGATGTCCGACCACCATCCGCACATTGAGCGTGGCGTTGCGCCAGCTCTTCGATGACGTCATCGTGTTCGCCAACGTGATCATCAGAGCGCCGTTGTCGCGCATCGAACCGAGCCACACGTCGATGCGGCGGCGATCGCCGAAGTCGGCTTCGTCGGTCGCGCGAACCAGCACCACGTTGCGCCCAGCGTGGTGGATCCGTTCGATCATGTCGGCGTAGTCCTGACGGTCGGTCGTGGTCGCGCCGTCGCCGAGTACCACCGTGTTCGGGACGAGCCCGCCGAGTCCGTACGCCTCGACCAGCACGGACGCACCCACGTACGCCGACGGTGCCGACACCACGCGCACCAGTGCGGTCACATCGCGCTCGGCGAGGTGCTCTCGCACTGTTTCCGCGAGTTGTCGTTTGCGCTGGCTGGCCGTCGGCTCGGGGAGGATCGTTGCGATCGTCAACATGCCACGGCTCTGCGAGAGACAGTTGGCGAGGTCGATCAGGTACCACCGTTTCGTGGGGCTGCCGGCGAGTACCAAGATGTTCGGTCGCCAGCTCTTGGCATGCGTCGACGGCCGCACGTGCGCAGTCGCCCAACGGATAACGGTGAGCCAGATGCCCTGCCGGATATCGCCCCATCGCGCCTTTGCTCGGCGCCGGTTGAGAAGCGCCCAGATCGCGATCACGATCGCTGCCGCGACGATGGTGGCGGGGGCGTTGATGAGGAACATCACCGCAGCGCAGCCGATTGCGCCGAGGAACGACAGGCTCCAGTGCACCTTGAAGGTGGGCCGAAACGAGGGGCTCTGGAGGAATCGCTCGGCAGCCGATGCCATGTTGACAACGGTGTAGGAGGCCAGGAAGAACATGGTGAGAATCGGCGCGACCAGGTTGAGGTCGCCGATCGCGACGGTTGCCAACGCCAACACGAGCGACACGTACGTGCCGATTCGCGGTTCGTCATTCGCTCCGGATCCACGGCCGACGATCCGCATGGGCTTCGGCAAGATGTCGTCTCGAGCGAGCGCCTGCAGGATACGCGGCGCGCCGAGGATGCTGCCGAGCGCGCTCGACAACGTGGCGCCCCACACACCGATGAGGATCGCCGGCCCCCACAACGACAACTGCCGCATCACGAGCGGGTCGTCGACGAGCGCGGCGACGTTGGCGCGCCGGTCGAGGATCAAGGGAATCGTCATGTAGAAGACGTAGCTGACGCCGATTGCAGCGAGCGTGCCCCGCGGGATCGAACGTCGGGCATCAGTGAGATCGCCGCTCATGTTGACGCCGGCCATGATGCCGGTGACGGCAGGGAAGAACACGGCAAACACTTCCCAGAACGGAGCTGGATCGAAGTCGACCGGCGGTGACGGGACCGGCCTTGCCGTACCCGAGCCCAGGAAGAACGACAACAACGACAAGGCAATTGCCGCCATGATGACGTACTGCGCCCGGATTGCCGTGCGTGCCGACACGAGCGCCAGGATCGTCACGATGACCGTGGTGGCGAGCGCGAGCGGTCGAATCGGGATGTGCGGGGCGACCGCGTGCACACTTTCGGCGAAACCCAGTGTGTACAAAGCCACCGACAACGCCTGCGCGAGGTACAGCGGCACGCCGATCGCGCCGCCGATCTCAGTGCCCAGAGCGCGGCTGACCATGTAGTAGGCGCCGCCGGTTCGGACTGCCTGGTCGGTAGCGATCTGTGCGATCGACAAGCCCGTGAGCAAGGTGATCGCGGTCGCGATCGTGACGATGATCAGCGTGTTTCGCAATCCGGCGTTGCCGACCACCCACCCGAAGCGGAGGTACATGATGACGCCGAGAATCGTCAGGATCGACGGCGTGAACACGCCACCGAACGTGCTCAGGCCCTGCCGCTCGGGCGGCGCCTTCGCCGTTGCTGACGTCGTCATCGACTCCTACCGCCCGTCACAGATTCAATGCGCCGTGAGCGTAGACGCTGCGCCGCCGAACCGCCGCGTTCGGTCCGCCCGAACCTCGGCCGAATCAGCCGAAGCTGAGCATCGAGGACTCGGCCGGATCGTCACCGTGACGGGTTCGATCGCGGGGTGCACCCGACGAACACGCCTTCCAGAACGAGCGGTAACTCGGGTACACGATCTCCTCGGTGACCCAACCAGCATCGACCAGTTCGCGGTGCAGCTTCGGAAGGTTCCGCCAGGGCACGCCCATGTCGACGTGGTGGGCGAGGTGCCAGCCCGTGCAATACGGCACGATAGCGAAGCGGGCGATGGATGATTGGCGGATGACGTGCGTGGTGAGCCGTCGATCTTTCGAGCGGATCATGCCGCCGTGCTCGGCGATGGATCGAACGCGATTGGAGAGTTTCCACAGCGTCGACCACGAGCCGATCCAGACGAGATATGCCCACGGCGCACCGACCGCGAACGAGATGGTGACGAGCCCGACCTGAACCAAGAGGATCAGGAGCGCCTCGCGATTGCCCTTCCGGATGCCGTGCGCCAAGCCGCGAAAGTTCTTGTAGGCGCTCTCGCCGAACAGGTCGCGGCGCAGCTTGCGGCGCCACGAATCGGGTGGGATCGGGTATCCCGCGTAGAGGCCGGCGTCGGGCTCGTTGGGCCCCATTTCGTCTCTATGATGCGCGAAGTGCGCCCGTCGGTAACCGCCGAGGGCTTGGAACGACGGGTAGGCCAACAACCACTTGCCGACGAAGTCGTTGACCGATCGGTTGGTGAACAGCAGCCGATGCGCAGCTTCGTGACCCAGGATGTTCAGGAGGCAATGACCTCGTCCCATCAGGACGAACGCCAGCGCCCAGCCCCACCATGTGCCGATCACGACGGCCAGCGCCATCACCCCGAACGACTGGAGTAGGGCCCCGACGACGGTTGCCGTACTGCGGACGTTCGAGATTCGGCGGAGCTCTTCGCGCACGGCCCGGACCGGCATGCCCGTCGCCGTGAGTCGGTCGGTGGGCAACACCGCTGGCA
>JBBKWQ010000259.1:0-12580 GCA_037969115.1 Ilumatobacteraceae bacterium | reverse complement strand
ATCGCGATGGCCACGGCGAAGAGTGCACCGATCGCAAGTGGCCGACGCCAGCCTCCGTCCCGGCCGGGGTGGACGAGGTTGTAGACCGATGTGATGAACGCCCAGATGAGCGCGAGGACGGCGATGCCGATCAGCAAGATGAAGACGGCAAAGAGCAGGAATATCCATCCCGGGACGACTGGTCCGATCACATCCTGCTATCGGCACACCGACCGACGACCTTGTGCATGGCAACGCGAGCGGTCCGGCACCTCGAGCCGTCCGGTCCCCTGCTGGTGCTCGCTGCGATCCCGACACGCACGATCGACTCCGAGGTTCGGAGGGCGACGGCGCGCGAGCGCCCTGCGCATGGCGCTACTCGCGTTCGATGTCGACGAGAACGGCGCGGCAGCTGCCGGTCACTTTGATGACCGCCAGGTACCGGCGCAAGTTGTTCTCGATTTCGCGACCCTTCTCGGGTGTCACGAAGAACTGTTCGAGTTGGGGAAAATCGACACTGCTCGATCGAGCTCTGCCGCGCAGACAGAACTCGCCGGGGCCGAGGTCGGGCCGACCGACGCTGGCGCGCACGGCGCTGGCGGGCCGGTCGTCGGTGAACACCACGTAGACCGCGTCGTCCCAGTCGATCTCGTCGGGGATGTCGACGGACGCGTCGTAGCGGAGATCGACGTAGTTGCCGCGGAAGAGCGACAGCGGGTCGACGGGCTCGATCTCGAGATAGACCGTCTCGCCGGTGGCGCCAACCCACAGCGGGGGCAGCAACGCCGCCAGCATCGCGCTGACGGCGACGGCCACGGCGATGACGTGACGCCGGGTCATTGGCGGGCCTCCACGACCAGGTCACGGCGCTTGCGTTCGAGGATGACCCCTCCGCCGACGAGCAGCAGTCCTCCGAGCAACACCGCGAGCGAGGTGGGTAAAGTCCCCGCCAGCCGGCCGATGTACACGGCGATGAGCAGCACGCCCAGTACGCCGACGCCGACGTTCACGAGCGCAGGAACACCGAACTGCAGACCGGCGGCAACCGTTCCGAGGGCGAGAGCGAAGATGACGACGGTGTAGATGCCGAAGAGCAGCGCCGAACCGGCGAACGGCTCCGCCAGCCACGGGATCGAGTCGAAGTAGTCCAGATCGCTGCCTGTCTCGTCGTCGACGCCGACCTGTGGGAGCAACACCAGCAGCATGCCGAGCACTGCCGGGACGCCGATGATCATCAGCGGGTGGCTCTGGCGGATCCACACTGCCGCGATCGCTGCGAGCGAGGCGGCACCGACGATCACGTGAAGGAGCCGGAAGTCGATCTCGAACACGGCTGCGAAGACCAGCGGATGGAACGTCGAGATGGTCAACGGCACGGCCACGAGGAGCGCCCCGAACGCCCGCAGCGGTTGCCTCAGCCACGAGAACTCGGTGCCTGTGGTCAACACGGCGCCGGCGATCATGGCGACGCCGAGCAGCGGGAGCAGCGGCCGGATTCCACCGGCGTCGACGAGGAAGGCCGCCTGCTCGAAGAACATCGTCGACGGCACCGACAGCCACGCAAGCGTGAGCAGCCCGAGCGGAACCGCAAGCCACCCTTGGGCGCTCGACGGCGCAGCCCAGCCCATGGCCAGGCACGCCACCATCCACAACAGGGTTCCCTGCCAGTAGTTCAGCGTCAGGTTGTAGATCTGGCCGATGAGGAAGATGTTGACGCCGACTGCGATCGACGACAGGAACCACATCGCTCTCGCAGTGGTGTGGAGCCGTTGTCGCTGGGCCAATGCCGCTGATGCCACGACCACGAGGTACACCCCGAACAGCAGGAGCAGCCGGCGAGACGGTGAACTCTCGCCCCACTGGCTTCCGATGAACAGCAGCAGCCCGCCACCGATGAGGAGCGCACCGACGAAGACGAGCAGACGGGTCAGCTTGTTGCCGTCGGGACGCGACTCGACGGGTTCGGGCTCGCCGAGCGTGACGCTGAGCTGTTCGGCCAGCTCAGCTGGGAGCAGCCCGTCGCGCACCCACATGGTGAGCGCATCGCGAGCATCCATCGCACGACGGTACCCGTCGGCGGCGGACCCACGCGGGACCACCGTCATGGCGCTCGACTCGTTGTCGACGGGCTACCAAGCGGCGGCTGATGTCGACGCGGCCTGGATCGCCGGGTTGAACATGGGCTCTGCGATGAATCTGGTGCAGTCGTCGCCTCGTGCGTGACCGAGGGTCATCGCCTGCCCGTTCAGCCCGCCGATTCCACGAGCCGCTTCGCGTTGGCTGCGGTGGTATCCATGTCAGTCTGGGCTCGCTTGCGCATCATGAGTGGCCACACCACGACGTTGACCGGGACGAGGAACCACCGCGGCGCGAGCTTCACCTTCAACGACAACCTCGTGCGGTCGTCGGCGAGCGGCTCGAGGTCGACGTCGAGATGGAGCCGCATCTTGCCATCGTCGCCGACGTGGGTCTGGTGCCGCATCGGATCGAACTCGGTCACCCGCCACTCGCTCTCACCGAGGAACGGCTTGAGGCCGCCGTACTCCTTGTACACGTATCCCACACCGAACTCACCGCTGCCGACATCGACCATCCGCTCCGTGGCTTCGACGAAGTCCGGGTATCGACTGGGATCACTCATGAGCTCCCAGATCGGCTCGACTCCGGTCTCGATCACCACCGATCCAATCACCTCAGCCATCTCGCTGCTCCCTTCTCGTGGTATTTGGTTGAGGGGGGCGAACGAACAGTACCACCGCTCGTCGGGGCGACACAGGGGCACCGCTTGATCCTGATCACCACACGTGGACGACGTCGTGTCTCTCGGAAGCACGCCACCGTGCCACACGGGTGGTCTCAGATCGTGCGGGGGTGTCGCGCCCAAGTCGGGCGTCGATCAGCGTCATGTCAGACTCCGGATCGTGGCGACGGGCTCATGGCGTTGGTGGTTCGAGAATCGGGAGACGGGAGCGATCACGATCGCCCAGTTTCCGAACTGGCCGATCTGGTGCATCGGTGCGTGCTGGCTCGCCCGGCTCGCCCTCGACGACGGCTCGACCCCGCACGATGTCGTGGGTTGGGCGATGCGTGGGCTCTGGCTCGTTTGGGGCACCGACGAACTCGTGCGCGGCGTGAACCCATGGCGACGGCTGCTCGGCGCGGCCGTGATCGGGTGGCAGATGATCTCCATCGCCTCGACGATCGGATAGTCCCTCCGATCGGTCATCACAGTCGGCCGGGACTCGGCAAGACCGCTTCTGTGCGCGTCGACGAGGGCGCGACGGGTCCTTGATGGTGATCACATCTGACATCGTGTTGCTGTGACCGAGAACGCCACCATGACAGCGGCCGTGACCTTGGGCCATGGCGGGCCCGAACAGATCGAGGTGCGCTACGACTGGCCGCGCCCCCAGGTCGGGCCGGGCCAGGCATTGGTGCGAGTCACCGCGGCGGCCGTCAACAACACCGACATCTGGTCGCGTGAAGGCGCATACGGAACAACCTCCGACCCTGACGCAATCGTCGGATGGAAAGGTGTGCCGCTCGACTTCCCCCGAATCCAGGGCATCGACATCGCCGGTGAGGTCGCCGCCGTCGGAGCCGATGTCGACGAGACGTGGGTCGGCAAGCGAGTCATCGTCGACCCGGCCGCCGAATACGACGGCGACTACCCGACCCACATCGTGGGCAGCGAGGTCGACGGCGGGTTCGCCCAGTACCACGTCTGTGCCGAGGACCGACTCCACGACGTCACGGCGTCACCGCTGTCCGACGTCCAGTTGTCCTGCCTCCCGACCGCCTACGGCACGGCGCTCGGAATGTTGAACCGGGCCATCTGCGAGACCGGCGAGCGGGTGTTGGTCACCGGAGCATCGGGAGGCGTCGGGATGGCCGCTGTCCAACTGTTGCTCGCTCGTGGCTGTGAGGTGGTCGCCCGAACGAGCGCCTCGAAACGGAGTCTGGTCGCCGAGCTGGGCGTTGCCGAGGTGTCGGTCCGCGGAGTCGACGATGTGTCGCAGTTGCGTCACGTCGATGCCGTGGTCGACGTGGTCGGCGGCGACGAGTTCGGTCCGATCATCGACCGGCTGCGAGACGGCGGCCGCATCGTCACGGCCGGCGCGATCGCAGGGCCGGTGGTGCAGCTCGACATCCGACGGCTCTACCTCCACCAGCGCACGTTGATCGGGTCGACGATGCACACACCGACCGACTTCGCCGAACTCGCCGCGATCGCCGTGGCCGGCAGTGTCGAGCCGCTCGTGGCAGCCACCTACCCACTCACCGAGATCGGCGCCGCACAAGCCCGCTTCGTCGCCAAGGACTTCGTCGGCAAACTCGTCCTCGAACCCTGACCCGTGTCGGCGCCTGCCGGCTCCTTGGCAAATTTCGACGGGACGTGCTGGCGCGAGCAGCTGTCGAAGTCGCGATACGTTTCGGCGATGCTCGACGCGCCGGTCACCGGCTTTCACCACCTGGCACTCACAGTGCGCGATCTGGCCGCCAGCACGGCGTGGTACGAGCGGCTCTTCGACCTCGAAATGGTCATCGACGAACCCGGCGACGCACGCCAAGCGAAGGTGTACCGGCTGCGAGGAACCTCGGCGATGCTCGGTCTGGTTCAACACAGCGGCAATGACGGTTCGGCGTTCCGTCCCGATCGGACCGGTCTCGATCACGCCGCCTTCGCGGTGAGCTCACGCACCGACATGGATGCATGGGTGCATGGGTGACTCGGCTCGACGACGCAGATGTGAAGCATTCCGGCGCGATCTCCATCCCCTCGGGCGCCATCTTGAACTTTGCAGATCCCGACGGAGTGCAGCTGTCGATCTTCTGGGAGAACACCTGAGATGCTCGCCGGGTTCGATCACGTGGCGGTGCTGACCGCCGACCTCGAGCGGTTCGTCGAGTTCTACTCCGATGTCTTCGGCGCCGAGGTCGATGGCCGCATCGGCGACGACGGGCTCGAGATGGTCGTCTTGCGGATCGGGCCGACCTCGGAGATCAACGTGTTCCAGATCGACGGCAACGACGAGGCCGCGAAGCAGACACCGATCTTCGGACGCGGCCGCCTCGACCATTTCGCGTTCCGGGCGACGTCGATCGACCAGTTCGACGGTTTGCGCGACGAGCTGATGCGGCGCGGATGTACCGACGGCTTCGTCACCGACTTCGGCCACGTGCTCAGTGTGTTCTTCCGCGACCCGGAGGGCCTCGAGCTCGAGGTGTGTGTCGCCAATCCCGACGCCGTCGCCGGCAAGATCAAACCACCCGGCACCCCCTCGGCGCGCTACCACGGCGACGCCTGACGGGGCCCAGCCGACGGAGCGGGCGGCGACTCAGGGGTTCGTCGTCGCCGAAATCTGAGCTGATCGAACCTCAGTTCGATACTCTGTCACACCCCCTCGTCAAGATGACGACATGGAAATCGGTGCAGTCGTCGAGCGGGTGCAGGAGGTAGCGGCGGTGCGTGCCGACTCCGGCGCCGACCCGGGCACGATCGAGTCGGCGTTGCGGGCGTCGTCGCAGTTGCGGTCGTGGCTGGCATCGTCCGATGCGGTCCTGGCCTCGCGCCTGGCCCCGCAAGTTTCCTTTCCCGAGAAGACGATCGCCGACTGCACCCGCTCGTCGTTGAACGAGGGCGCAAAGGCGAAGGAGCGATCCGAGACGTTGGGAGCAGTGCCGTCGTTCGCCGATGCGTTGGACGACGCGGCCATCACGGCGGCTCACGTCGATGCGGTCACGCGAGCCGGGAAGTCACTCGACGATGTTGAGCAGCGCACCGAGTTGTTCGATCGGGTCGCCTCCCTGGTCGATGTTGCGACGGCGGCGACCGTCGAGGAATTCCGTCGGCGGCTCAGCCTCGAGGTGAAGGCGATCCAGCGTGACGACGGCATGGCCCGCCTCGAGCGTCAACGTCGCAACACGCGGCTCCGAACGTGGACCGACCACGAGGGCATGTGGCGTTTCGCCGGCCAGTTCGACCCGATCACCAGCGTGAAGATCGCCGCTCGGCTCGACGCCGCGATGCAGGCGATGTTCGTCGAGTCCGTTCCCGACACGTGTCCAACCGACCCGATCGAGAAGCAGCACCACCTGCGAGCGCTCGCCTTCGCACGCCTGCTGTCCGACGAATGTGCGCCCGTCGGCCGGACGGGTCGGCCTGAGTTCGTCGTGGTCATCGACGCGTCGGCGAGTGACGGGGCTGGCGGTCCGCAGGTCGATTGGGGCATACCGGTCGACGTTCCAGGGCGGGTGCTCGCCGAGTTGGCAGGCACCGCCGATGTGCATGCGGTGGTCGTTCGCAACGGCGTGGTGATACACGCTTCGGGCACGCTCGATCTCGGGCGAAACTCACGTCTGGCCAACAAGGCGCAACGCCGGGCACTTCGCGGGCTCTACTCGTGCTGCGCTGTTCCAGGCTGCTCAGTTCCGTACGACCGCTGCAAACTGCATCATGTCCGCTGGTGGCGGCACGGCGGCCGCACCGATCTGGCAAATCTGCTGCCACTTTGCAGCCACCATCACACGAAAGTGCACGACGGCGGTTGGAACCTGCGTTTGGCGCCGAATCGCGAGCTGACGATCAGCTTCCCCGATGGCTCCATTCACAACACCGGCCCGCCCAACCGACAGGCCGCATGACGCGGTTCAGTTCCGGCTCGCCGCTCAACGGGTGGGCGCTGAAGGCCGCCCCGAGTCGGAGCGATCGCGCGTCGTCGCTGCGCTGACGGCCGACCAGTTCAGAAGGCCGTAGTCTCGATTGCCTAATCCAGGGGGTTGTGAATGTCAGACACCTACGACGCTGTGGTGATCGGTACCGGGCAGGCGGGGCCACCACTCGCTGCCAGGGCGGCCGAAGAGGGTTGGCGGGTGGCGATCGTCGAGCGGCATCTGCTCGGGGGCACGTGCGTGAATGCCGGATGCGTCCCCACCAAGGCGCTCGTGGCCAGTGCCCGAGCGATCCAGATGGCACGGCGAGGCGCCGAGTTCGGGTTCGACGTCGGCGACGGGCCGGTCGTCGACATGGGGCGAGTCAAGGCTCGGATGAAAGCGATCTCGCAGAAGTCGAACGAGGGCGTCGGCAAGTGGATCGACTCGATCGACGAGGTCGACCTCGTCCGTGGTCACGCCACGCTCGACGGACCCAACCGGGTGATCGTCGGCGATCGGGTGCTCGAGACCGAACGTATCTTCCTCAACGTCGGCGCCCGCCCCCGCATCCCCGACATGCCGGGAATCGGCGACGTCCACATCCTCACGAGCACCAGCGTGATGGAACTCGACAAGGTCCCCGATCATCTGATCATCATCGGTGGCAGCTACATCGGTCTCGAGTTCGCCCAGATCCACCGTCGCCTCGGCGCCGAGGTCACGGTGATCGAACAGGGTCCGCGCCTCATCGGGCGCGACGACCCCGACGTGTCCGACGCCGTCCGAGAAGTGCTCGAGGCCGACGGGATCCAGATCCGGCTGAATGCCGAATGTGTCGGGTTCGCCCGCCACGCCGATGGCATCGCGGCCGATGTCGAGTGCGGAGAGGGACCACCGCAGATCGTCGGTTCGCACCTGCTGCTCGCCGTCGGCCGTGTCCCCAATACCGACGACCTCGGCCTCGACACCGCCGGCGTCGCCGCCGACGAGCGCGGCTTCGTCACCGTCGACGACCAGCTCCGCACCAACGTCGACGGCATCTGGGCGCTCGGCGACTGCAACGGACAGGGAGCGTTCACCCACACGTCCTACAACGATCACGAGATCGTGGTCGCCAACCTGTTCGACGACGACCCCCGGCGACTGTCCGACCGGATTCCCTGCTACGGACTGTTCATCGACCCACCCCTCGGCCGCGTCGGCATGACCGAAGCGCAGGCCAGACAGAGCGGCCGCAAGGTGCTCGTCGGGACCCGGCCGATGAAGCACGTCGGACGAGCAGTCGAGATGAGCGAGACCTCCGGTTTCATGAAGTTCCTGGTCGACGCCGACACCGACGAACTCCTCGGCGGAGCGATCTTCGGCATCAACGGCGACGAGGTCATCCACACCTTGCTCGACGTGATGTATGCCAAGGCGCCGTACACCACCATCACGAGAGCGATGCACATCCACCCCACCGTCGCCGAACTCGTCCCCACCACTCTGCAAAGCCTGAGCCCGATCGGAGACTGAGCAGAACCGCCGGCGCCGGGAGACCAGATCGCCCGAGCGTGGAAGTATGGGCTCATGCAGACGAAACGTCTCCTCGGATTCGCCGTGCTGCTCGCACTCGTTGCGTGTGGCGGTGATGACGAGAACTCCGATGTCCAGTCCGGAACCGCCTCGGCCGGCGGCGAGTCGACCGAGTCCGGCGACGGGGACGGGAACGGCGATGGCGACTCCGGCGGCAGCGATGGAGCAACGGAGGGTGGCGATGTCGTCAACCCACAACCTCCCGGCCAGGCGATGGTCTCGGTCGACGGGAAGGAGTTCACCCTCACCGAACCCGGCGCTCTCGACTGCACCCTCGCCGACGACTCGATCACCTTCTCGTTCCGCATCGGCGACAACGAGGTCACACTCGGCGGCGGCGCGAACCGGGCCGACGACCAATGGTTCGGCAGCATCAACGTCACCGTCGCTTACCCGGATGGCGAGGAGGGTCCGGTGGCCTACTTTCCCGACCTCGCGGCCAACTCCGACAAGCTGGTGATCGACGGCGACAGCCTCTCCTACTCCGGCCCGATGCGGAAGCAGCCACGCAACGACGGCAGCAACCCGCCACCGATCGACGTCGGCGACGGCCTCATCAGCATCACCTGCCCATAGCGTCGCTCAGCGCGCGCCGGGCTGTTTCGGACGAACGATCGAGATGATTGCGGCGAGCGGCTTCAGGGGTGCTCGCGGACACAACGACGAGTTCATCGGGCCGCGATCTTCGCAAGCAACGCGACGAAGTCTTTGCACGTCGTCCAATGAGACAGCGCCGGGTATTCAGCGAGGCGCCGAGGTGACCTGCCGTCACGCAGCGAGCGATTCGATCTGAGGCAGTCCGTGCCGATGCAGCATCGGTACGGACTGCCCAACACCCCTGGGGATCGATCCACGCGACTAGCTCGACAAACTGACTAGTCGCGTGTATCGTCCTCACTGACTACATCGGGAAACTGTATAGCGGCGACGGCAGCATCGCCAGAAGGGGACGGTCGGGTGGCGCCACACAGCGACAAGCGCAGTCAGTGGCTCAAGGGCATCCTCGACCTGTGCGTGCTGGGAATTCTGGTCGACGGTGAGGCATACGGCTACGAGATCGCCGGCCGGCTCGCCGAGCAGGGCATCGGCGAGGTCCAGGGCGGCACGCTCTACCCGGCGCTCGCCAAGCTCGAAGACGACGGTCACGTCATCGCCACTTGGCGGGAGGGCGACGGTGGCCCCAACCGCAAGTACTACCGAATCACCCAGGCCGGCACGACCTTCCTGGATCTCGAATCGGCGGGCTGGCAGGCCCTCGCCGACTCGGCCGCCGAACTGATGGGACTGCCCGACCGAGCAGAAAGAACCCTGACATGAGCGAAGCCACGTGGCACTACCTCGCCCAACTCGTCGTGGCACTTCGCCAGTACGGAGTGCGCGGCGCCCGAATCGGTGACCACGTCGCCGAGATCGCCCAACACCTCGACGACAGTGACGCTGACCCCGTTGCCGAGTTCGGCACGCCGGGCGAACTCGCCGCTCGACTCGCGGCGGACGAGAACCTCATACCAGCGTGGATGCGCTCGTTCATGGTTCGGCTCGCCACGATGACCGTCGCCATGGCCGGTGTAGCGATCGGGATGTCGGCGCTCACGGGCGATACCGACGGCGCATCCGTCACGATCGGCGGCATCATGGGCGCGGTTGGGCTGGGGCTGCTGATCGTCACGTTGTCGCGACTGCTCGTCGACCGGCTGGACGGTCGCTCCGCGTGGTCCGCCGTGCGCTGGCCCGTCGTCGGGGTCTGGCTGATCGGTTCCGTGGTTGTCGCCACAGTCGGTGCCGCCGACCACGTCGTCGTCGACTGGCCGCGCCCGACCGCGCTGCTCGCTGGTGCTCTGCTGTTCGGGATCGGCAGCGGATCGGCTGCCCTCGCAGACTCACCGGTCCGATTCCCGCCCCACGCCAAGCACCTCGACCGACTCCGCCGCGGGTTCCTCGCCGGCCGCGCACCAAAGGTCCCGGCGACCAACGGATAGGCCGGCACTGGTCGCCGTCACCGGCACCTGAACCCGGAACCTGACCAGCTGCGACCGGTGCACGCTCCGTCACGTCCGGTGGCGCAGCAGACGCGGCACCGACTTCGACAACGTGCATTCAGGCGTGGTGCCCGGATCGCGCCGTTGTGTATCTCGGACGGCCCGTCGGAGTCCTGTGATGCATCTACACAGGAGGTATCCGATGAAGATCTTGCTGCTCTGTTCGGCGTTCAACGGCCTGACCCAGCGCGCCTGGATCGAACTCCGCGCGTCCGGTCAAGACGTCGTCGTCAGGTTGTCGAGCGACGCCGACGCGATGCGATCGGCTGCCACCCAGAACGATCCTGACATCATCATCTGTCCGTTCCTTCGCGAGCGTGTCCCGCACCAGGTCTGGGCGCAGTACCGGACGATCATCGTGCATCCCGGCCCGCCCGGCGATCGCGGACCATCGTCGCTCGACTGGGCGATCTCGGAGGCCGCGCCGGCCTGGGGCGTCACTGCGCTCCAGGCCGTCGAAGAGATGGACGGCGGGCCGATCTGGGCATACCGCACCTTCACGATGCCAGTGGAGCCGCCACGGAAGAGCGCTCTCTACAACGGTGCGGTGACCGAGGCTGCGATCGACGTGATCCACGAGGTCGTCCGCAAGGCGGGCGATCCCGCATTCGTGCCCACCCCGTTCGCCGGAATCCGGAGCAGCGTCCGAGGCCGACTCCGGCCACCGATGTGCCAAACGGACCGCGCCTTCGCGTGGTCGGACGAAACGAACACGATCGTGCGTCGGATCCGGGCGGCGGACGGTTCGCCCGGCGTGCGGACCGAACTCTGCGGCGTCGAGCTGTTCGTGTTCGACGCGCGGCCGGGCCCGGCCCTCTCGGAGCCAGGGTGCCCCGGGACCGTCGAACGATGCCGGCACGGTGCGGTCCTGGTGCGAACCGGCGACGGGTCGGTGTGGATCGGACACGCGCGTCGGGCCGAGAACATCGGCACGAGCACCGTGAAGCTGCCTGCCGCACTGTGCCTCGCCGACCAACTCGCCGACAAAGTGGCCGACCGACCGGCGGACGATCCGACGCCTTCGCCAAGAACGATGCGCGCACCAGGCGTCGAGGATGGCGGCGAGTGCGATCACGAGATCAGCTACCGCCGCACCCACGACGTCGGGATCCTGCGATTCGACTTCTACAACGGTGCGATGTCGACGGCGCAGTGCCGAAAACTGGAGACGGCACTTCGTTGCGCTGTGCTCCAGGACACCCGCGTCCTCGTCGTCGAGGGTGGCGACACGTTCTCGAACGGCATCCACCTCAACATGATCGGGGTGTCCGACGAACCGGCGCTCGAGGCCTGGCGAAACATCAACGCGATCGACGACGTGTGCGAGCAGATCATCACGTGCACGAGCCAGCTCGTCATCATGTCGGTCGGCGGCAACGCCGGTGCCGGCGGCGTGATGCTGGCACTCGGCGCCGACCAGGTACTCGTCCGCGACGGCGTCGTCCTGAACCCGCACTACCGCACGATGGGTTTGTTCGGCTCGGAGTACTGGACCTACGTCCTTCCGACTCGCGTCGGTGAGTGCGAGGCCGTCCGTCTGACCCAGCAGTGCCTTCCGGTCGGCGCTGACCAAGCTGTGGCGATGGGGCTCGCAGACGCCGTGCTGCCGGGATGTCTCGCCGAATTCAATCGATCGGTCGTCGACCACGCCGGCCGGCTCGCAGCCTGTGACGACTACGAGTACCTGCTCGACGAGAAACGCCGCCGGCGAGCAGCCGACGAGCGGCGCCGACCAATCGCCACCTATCGCGCGTCGGAGCTCGCCGAGATGAATCTCGACATGTTCGACGACCGCAACGGGTTCGACGGGGCGCGGCGCCAATTCGTGACCAAGCAGCGACCTGCGTCGACGCCGGCCCACCTGGTCGCCCCTTCGAGCGGTCGCCGGCAGGTTGCGGACCTCGCCGGGACGCACCCCTCGGACGGCGCCGCAGACATCCGGGAGGCGATCGGATCGAGACCGTGGGGCACCCTCCACGAGCTGCTGGGACCGGCGGCACGCGACACGTTCCGCCGGTGGGCCTGACCCACTCGTTCGGCCGACAGACCGTCGTCACGATGCCGCAGTCGCAACACGACTGCTCGAGCAGCGTCCGTCGGCGTAGTGGCTCCGCCGCACCGTCTGGGTCGAGACCGACCCCCAGCCCGGCCACCGCGCACTGCCCTCGTCGGGGCACACAAGATCGCCACCGATGCCCGGCACGGCCACGGCGTTGTGTGGCCGGTTCGGGGATGAGGCGCAGCGCGCAACGGCGATCGCGGCCCGAACCGCCGTGCCGACGGCGCCCGACGCACCAGGCGTTCGCGATCACCATTCGTGGCCGGGTCACGGA
>JBBKWQ010000258.1:0-3069 GCA_037969115.1 Ilumatobacteraceae bacterium | reverse complement strand
GGCGATACCACGCCGAGGCGACACTCGCGGAGAGCGTCACGGCGGCTGTGTTGGATGCGGTGTTCCTGCGCCCGAGAGAGTTGCCGGTGACGGCGTCGGGGATCTGGGCCGTCACGGTGCCCGGGTTTGGGGCCGACGACACCGTGATGTCGAAGACCCGGGGCCCGCCGGTCACCGTCGACGCGGATGTGGCCCCGGCCGTCCCTCCGATGACGACGTCGGTCGCGTCGATCGAGTCCACGTCGGTGTCGAACGCGGCCGTGAAAGTCACCGGAGCTGCCGAAGCTGGGTCGGCCTGACCGCTCGCTGCGGTGATGGACACCGATGGTGCAGGTGTCCGAACGGCAGCGACCGCCGCTTGGGCATCGATGAAGCCGGCGCCGCTGCGGAAGTCGGGACCCGGAGTCTCCGCGTCGATTGCGGTCGCCGAGAGCACCGACAGGATCTCCGATGGGGACACGCCTGGAGTGGCCTCGAGCATGAGCGCCGCGACTGCTGCCGCGTGTGGTGCGGCTGCGGACGTCCCGAAGAAGTTCGGTGATCCGTCGATGTCGCAGCCGAGAGAAGATCGGGGGAACCCGAAGAACGAGGTGTTCGAACCGTCGGGCGCGGTGATCTCGGGCTTGGACCGGGTCAGCGGTCCGGTCGGAATGCGGTTCCCGGCGGGATCGAAGTAGATCGGGACGTCGCCGCCGAGTGACGAGAAGGACTCGACCTCGAAGCTTCCCGCAGGCAACGTGTACGCGCCAGCGAAATCGATCTCGCAGAAGTCGATCGCGCTGACGGCGACCGCTCCCGCCGCGGCAGCATGTCCGTAGATCTGGTTCTTGTCGAAGATGCCCGCCTCGCCCGCGAAGCCCGAGGCGGACCTCACCGCGATCCTGAAACGATCGGCAGCCTGGGCCGGGGCGCCGCCGCATGCGCGGTTGACGACGAGGTACGCGGTGACAGCGCTGCCACCAGAGTTGGTGACGGACATCAGCTCGAGCGGGTCGCCCGATGGTTGGTTGGTGGGCGTCACGCTGCATCCCTGTGGGGCGTCCGCTTCGATGATCGGCGCGGCGGTCTGTGACGGAGACAGCGCGATGTACATGTCGTAGTCGCTGATCGCACCGAGGCCCGGTCCGGTGGCGAACGGCTCGTTCCACTGCAGGACAAACGTGGTCGTCGAAGAAGCCGGGAAGCTGATCTCGGCGAACTGGTCCCCGCCGCCGAAATCGTGAAGGTCCGTGAAACCGCCACCGGCGTTGGTCGGATCACCATCGAGATAGAACTCGTCGACGCCGATCGTGCCCGAGTTGCCTGCCGAGGAGAAGTACGGCACCCCGTCGTCGACGGCCGCCTGGGCCGCCTGGGCGATCGGCCCGTCCTGGAACATCGGCTCGCCGAAGTAGAACACGTCGTCGACGATCACGTCGGCGCCACAGTCCTTCAGAGCGGTGATCCCCGTCGCGAATCCGGCCTGCCCGGTGAATGCCGTGTGGAACGAGATGTCGGCTCCGGGCACGATGTCGTGGACGAGTTCGGCCATCCCGCCACCCTCGTCCGAACCGGCTGGTGAGTTCGGATTCGGGAGATCCTCGATCAATGTGACCGCCGGGGGAAGGTCACCGCTGTCCTGGTTGTCCATGCCGGTCACCGTGGCGCCGCATCCCGTGCCCGTGACCGTTCCTCCGCGTGAGTAATTGAGGGTGTCGGACAGCACGCCGACGGTGAGACCGGTGCCGTCGACACCGTCGGGAGCGTTGCGGACGAGGTCCGATTTCATCGAGATGTCGGCCTGGTTGTCGACGCTGCCGACGTTGGTTTCACCGCCGAACTCTCGACGGATCACGATGACATCGTCGAGCGCAGCGATGGCATCGAGCGACGACACCGCCGCCCGTCCGGACACGCGATCCCATGTCGGGTACACACCGTCGATGATCAATCCTGCCCCACGCAGATCGTCCTCGGTCTGCGGCCCGATCACGACACTGAGGTCCAACGGGACGACGTCACCCGGGTCGACCCCCAGGTCGTTCGTCGCGACGATCGACGCATCGGCCAGCGCCGGCTCGAGTTGTCCGAGCGACGCACTGCGCGCCGCCAGCAGCGAGCCGTCGAGCTTTGCGAGATCGACGTTGCCGTCGGGCAGGGGCTTCGCGGTCGGTGGGTGTGCCGGCTCGGCGACCGCTCCGGTACTCAAACCTGCCGTCGCAGCCGCGACGACGAACGCAGCCGCCGTCGAAAATCGCATCGCTCGCGCGCCGAGATTTCTCTGTTTCCTGGCCTTCATGGTCCGCGCCTCCATTTGGTTGGACCTCGCATCGACGCGGCCCGCCATGGAGAGTAGCGAGTCGGTAGGTTCGACACCATGGATTTCGTGACGCTCGAAGAGGACGAGTTCACCTACGGTGCCGTCGCCCACGTCGTGCCGGGCGTGCAGCGCGTCATCGCCAAGAATCCGTCGAAATTCACGTACCGGGGCACCGGGACCTACATCGTCGGCGACCGCGACGTCGCTGTCATCGATCCCGGGCCGCAGCTCGACAGTCACCGCGATGCCTTGGCCGCGGCACTCGACGGGCGAACAGTCCGCTCGATTCTGGTGACGCACTGCCACGCCGATCATTCGCCGCTCGCCAGGTGGCTCGCGGCTGAAACCGGGTCGCCGACGTATGCGTACGGACCGCACGCTGGGGCCGGGAAAGCGTGGGACATCGGCTCACTTCCCGATGACTTCGGTCGCGCTCCCGAATCGGACTCCGCCTCGGACGAGGTGGCGCCGGCTGCGACGGAACCGCCGGTCGAGGAGTCGACCGACACGGACTTCGTTCCGGACGCGATCGTGCGGACCGGTGACGTCGTGTTCACATGCCCTGGTCTCGAAATGCGTGCCGTGCACACCCCAGGGCACACGTCGAATCACACGTGCTTCGCCCTGGCGAGCAAGGATGCCGGAAACATCCTGTTCACCGGTGACCACGTGATGGGTTGGAGCACGACCGTGGTGTCGCCCCCCGACGGCGACATGGGCGCCTACATGGCGTCGCTGCGCCTCGTCGCAGACCGAGACGACGACGTCGC
>JBBKWQ010000257.1:0-41774 GCA_037969115.1 Ilumatobacteraceae bacterium | reverse complement strand
GCGTGGGCACCGTTCAATCAGACCGGGTCCGACATCACCGACATCGTCGACGCCTCGGCACCGGTCACCGACGTCACGATCGGGCGCCTCGCGTGATGCCCGCCGCCTCGTTGCTCGCCGTCGATCCGCTGCTCGACGACATCTCGTTCCAGCCGTTCCTGATCGTCCTCGCCAAAGTGCTGGTGGTCTTCGTCGTCGGGCTCGTCGGCACGATGTTCATGGTGTGGTTCGAGCGCAAGATCGTGTCGGGCATGCAGAACCGCATCGGACCGAACAAGGCCGGTCCGTTCGGCATCCTGCAGACCCTGGCAGACGGCACGAAGCTCCTGTTCAAGGAGGACCTCCTGCCCGAGCGGGCCGATCGGTTGGTGTTTCGGCTCGCACCGCTGTTGGCGCTCATCCCCGCATTCTTGATCTGGACCGTGATCCCCCTCGGCGGCGACTTCAGCGACGGCAAGGACGGCACGGTCACGTGGTTCGGCGAGACCACCAGAGTACAACTCGCCGACCCACCCATCGGCGTGCTGCTCGTGCTCGCTCTCAGCTCGATCGCGGTGTACGGCGTGATGCTGGCGGGATGGTCGAGCGGTTCCAAATACCCGTTGTTGGGTTCGGTGCGTGCGTCGGCGCAGATGATCTCCTACGAGGCAGCCCTCGGCCTCAGCCTTGCGGCCGTCTTCATGACGGCCGGCACCCTGTCGACATCGGGCATCGTGTTCGAGCAGGACTCGCTGCGATCCTGGAACATCGTTCTGACCGGATTCGTGCCCTTCGTCGTGTTCCTCATCGCCATGACGGCCGAACTCAACCGTCCACCGTTCGACCTCGTCGAGGCCGAGCAGGAGATCGTCGGCGGGTACCACACCGAATATTCAGGTTTCACCTTCGCGCTCTTCTTCCTCGCCGAGTTCATGAACGTGATCTCGATGAGCGCCTTGATCGTCACCCTGTTCCTGGGCGGCCCGCAACCGCTCGAGGTCGCCGGCTTCAACCTGTTCGCGTTGCTCGGCCCGTTCGGAGGCACGGCGTGGCTGATGCTCAAAGTGTTCTTCTTCCTCTATATATACGTGTGGTTCCGGGCGACACTGCCACGGTTGCGTTACGACCAGCTGATGGATCTCGGCTGGAAGCTCCTGATTCCCGTGGCGCTCGGGTGGTTCCTGTTGCTCGCCGCCATCCAGGTCGGGCGCGATCGTGACTGGAACGTGTATGCGGTCGTGGCGGTCTCGGTGGTGGCGGGATTCGCCGGCTATGTGCTTTTCACCACAGCGCTGAAGGTCAGCACCCGTAACCGCGACCGTGAAGGGGCTGCGTACTGATGGGGTATTTCGAAGGTTTTGCCGTCACGCTCAAACAGCACCGGCTGTTCGGTGGCAAGCGTGTCACCACGTCCTATTCGGGTGGGCGCGACGCCCGAAAAAGGGGCACACCGAACGAGCCCGACGTTGCCGACGACGAAAAGATTCCGAAGCCGGAGCGGCTACACGGACGCCATGTGCTGAACCGTTACGAGGACGGCATGGAGAAGTGCATCGGCTGCGAGCTGTGCGCGGGCGTGTGTCCGGCGAAGTGCATCTACGTGCGCGGCGCCGACAACGACATCGAGAATCCCACGTCGCCCGGCGAACGCTTCGGGTTCGTCTACGAGATCAACTATCTGCGGTGCATCCACTGCGACCTGTGCGTCGAGGCGTGCCCCACCGAGGCAATCACCGAGACCAAGTTGTTCGAATTCTCGTTCACGAACCGCCGCGACGCGATCTACACGAAGAACGACCTGCTCGTCGACGACGCCGGCGAGCCGAAGCAGTTGCCCTGGGAGGACTGGCGCGACGGCGAGTCCCAGAACACGTCTGGGTGGATGCGAGCGACCTCACCGTCGGGCGACGCCACGTTCGAAGGCGTCGAGGGCTGGAGCAGCGAACTGGGCCACGGCGTACGAGCGCCCGAGCCGGCACAGGACGAACGCGACCGAATGCAGCATGAGGAAGGCGACCACTGATGGCACTCCTCGTCTTCGTGCTGGCATCGCTCATGGTGTTCGGGGGCGCGATCGGTGTCGTCGTCATGCGCAACCCGGTGCACGCCGCATTGAGCCTGATCCTCACCCTGTTCGGTGTTGCGGTCCACTTCGTCGCGATGCACGCCCACTTCCTCGCCGCCGTCCAGGTCATCGTGTACGCCGGCGCCATCGTCGTGCTCTTCCTGTTCGTGATCATGTTGCTCGGCGTCGACAAGGCCGAGAACCTGAGGACCGAGCCGTTTCCGATCCAGCGACCCCTCGCCGCGATCGTCACGATCGGCATCAGCGGCCTCATCATCGCCGCCGTCGTCCGCGGACGCGATGTCGTCGCCGAGGGCGACCCGTTGGTTTCCACGGGCGACGAGAACGTCAAGCAGTTGGCCGCGAACCTGTTCGGCGACTTCGTGTTCGCATTCGAGCTCACGTCGGTGTTGCTCATCGTCGCCGTCGTCGGCACGGTCATCCTGACGCGCAAGAACCGCAAGGGTGCTGCCTCGTGAGCGTGTTCGCGGTCGTCGAACCCACCTATACGTGGTACCTCGTGCTGTCTGCGGTGTTGTTCGGCATCGGTGCCTTCGGACTCATGGTCCGCCGGAATCCGCTCGTGATGTTCATGTGTGTCGAACTCATGTTGAACGCCGTCAACGTCACGTTCGTGTCACTCTCGATGCGCCAGGGTGACATCAGTGGTCAGACGGCCGTGTTCTTCGTGCTCGTGGTGGCGGCAGCCGAAGTCGTGGTCGGACTCGGGATCATCGTGTCGATCATGCGCCGCCGGCCGGGCGCCAACGCCGACGACCTCGCGGAGCTCAAGGGATAATGACAGACGTAATCTGGTTGATCCCGGCGTTCCCGCTCGTCGGGTTCCTCACGCTCTTGGTGTTCGGTCGCAAGCTCGGCGAGCCCGGGGCGGGCTACCTGGCGTCAACGATGGTGTTGGCATCGTTCGTGGTGAGCGTCGGCGTGTTCTT
The DNA here is from genome assembly GCA_037969115.1 of Ilumatobacteraceae bacterium. GTDB lineage: Bacteria > Actinomycetota > Acidimicrobiia > Acidimicrobiales > Ilumatobacteraceae > JBBKWQ01. The sequence continues at coordinate 38,780 of JBBKWQ010000257.1, read as the reverse complement.
CGACATGCTGTCGATGGACGAACACGACCGCTCGGTCGTGACGAAGCTGTTCTCGTGGGTCCCGGTTGCGTCGCTCCAGATCGACATGGCGTTCCTCGCGGATCCGCTGTCGATCGCGATGTGCCTCTTCGTCACCGGTATCGCGTTCCTCATCCACGTGTTCGCAATCGGGTACATGCACGGCGATCCCGAATTCTCCAAGTTCTTCCTCTACCTGAACCTCTTCGTCCTGTCGATGGTCGTGCTCGTGCTCGGCGAGAACCTGCTCGTGACATTCCTCGGTTGGGAGGGCGTCGGAACGTGCTCGTACTTCCTCATCTCGTTCTGGCACAAGCGCGATTCGGCCGCGACCGCAGGCAAGAAGGCGTTCGTCACCAACCGCATCGGTGACTGGGGTTTCATGCTTGCGATGTTCCTCGGGTTCGAGGCGGTGGGCTCGGTCAGCTACGACGTTCTGAATGGCGCTGCCGCCGGCGGCTCGCTGGCCGAATCAACCGCGACGGGCATCGCCATGCTGCTGTTCGTTGGCGCCGTGGGCAAGTCGGCGCAGCTACCGCTCTACCTCAGGCTGCCCGACGCCATGGAGGGCCCCACTCCGGTGTCGGCGCTGATTCACGCAGCCACCATGGTCACAGCGGGCGTGTTCCTGCTCACGCGCATGAACCCGATGCTGGCGGCAGCGTCACCGTGGGTGCTGACCACCATCGCCTGGGTCGGCGCGATCACCGCGCTGTTCGCCGCCACCGTTGCCGTCGCCCAGAACGACATCAAGAAGGTGCTCGCGTACTCGACGGTGTCGCAACTCGGTTACATGTTCCTGGCGATCGGTTCGGGCGCGTACGTGGCTGCGATCTTCCTCATGATCACGCACGCATTCTTCAAAGCGCTGCTCTTCCTCGGGTCGGGCTCGGTCATCCATGGCATGCATCACGAGCAGGACATGCGGAGGATGGGCGCGCTGCGCTCGGTCATGCCCATCACCGCCGCGACGTTCATCATCGGCTGGCTCGCGATCGCCGGGGTGCCACCGTTCGCCGGGTTCTGGGCGAAGGACGAGGTGCTGCTCTTCGGGTTGGCGAAGAGCCCGGTGCTCTATGCGATCGGGCTGGTCACGGCCGTGTTCACGGCCTTCTACATGACCCGGCAGGTCATCATGGTCTTCTTCGGTGAGGCCAAGTGGGAGAGCCTCGCCAACGAGGCCGAAGCACCGGAAGGCGACGAAGAACACGCCCGCGGCGCTCATGGTGAGTTCAAGCCGCACGAGTCGTCGCCGATCATGCTGTTCCCGCTCGTGGTGCTCGCCGGCTTGGCCGCCGTCGGCGGAATCATCCAGTTGCCGTCATTCGGCATCATTCCGTCTGGATTGCGTCACAAGCTCGAGGATTGGCTGCACCCGGTGGTGTCGTTCGGCGAGGCCGAGATCACCGAGACAGCCGCCTACGACGCCAAGGCCTGGCTCGCGCTCCTTGCCGTCGCCTGTGCTGCGGCTGGTGTGATCGCGGCCGTCATGATCTACTCCAAGAAGAAGGTCAAGGCGATCGAACCGCAGCTTCTGGCCGACGGCTGGCGTTACGACTCCACCATCACGGCCTTCATGGGTGGTCCCGGACGGAAGGCGTTCGTAGCCCTCTCCTGGTTTGACAAGAACATCGTCGACGGTGCTGTCAACGGCGCTGCCACGCTGGTGCGCGGCACGGCGGGTCAGGTCCGGAAGGCGCAGACCGGCAACGTACGGAACTACGCATCGATCATCGGCATCGGTGTCGTGCTGCTGCTGGCGTGGTTCGTGATCGTGCGGGGGGTGCTGTGATGCAGACCGCCGTCGATTTTCCCATCTTGTCGATGCTCGTGATCGTGCCGGCGGTCGGCGCCGCACTCATCGCATTACTGCCCAAGCGTCGGCCCGAGTTGACGAAGCTGGTCGCCCTGATCTCGTCCGTTGCCACGGGCGCGATGAGCATCTGGTTGCTCAACGCGTTCGACTCCGGCGACAGCGGCTTCCAATTCGGCTCCAAGCACCCATGGATCGAGGCGTGGGGCATCTCGTGGAACCTCGGCGTCGACGGCATCTCGCTCTTCCTCGTGGTGTTGACCGGCGTCATGTTCCCGCTGGCGATCGTGGGCATCGACCCGCACAACGAAGACCCCACCCAGGACAAGCCGTACTTCGCGTGGCTGCTGCTGCTCGAGACCGGAGTGATGGGCTCGTTCCTCAGCCTCGACCTGTTCCTCTTTTTCGTGTTCTTCGAACTGGTCATCGTGCCGATGTACTTCCTGATCGGCGGATGGGGATACGAAGGTCGCGTCTACGCAGCCACGAAGTTCTTCCTGTACACCATGATCGGATCCGCGTTCATGTTCGTGTCGATCCTGGCGACGGTGTTCATCGCCAAGGCCAACGGACTCGGCAAGGTCACCTTCGACCTCGTCGAACTCGCCGACGGCGCGAACTTCGCTGCCACCACCGGACGATGGCTGTTCTTCGGCTTCGCGGTTGCGTTCGCCGTCAAGGTTCCCATCTTTCCGCTGCACACTTGGTTGCCCGATGCACACACGCAGGCGCCCACCGCCGGGTCGGTGCTCCTCGCCGGTGTCTTGTTGAAGCTGGGCACGTACGGCTTCCTGCGTTTCGGCCTCTACCTGTTCCCCGAAGCGGCGTTGTGGAGCCGCTCGCTCTGGCTCACGTTGGCGGTGATCGGCATCGTCTATGGCGCCATCGTCGCCACCATGCAGTCGGACCTGAAGCGGCTGGTCGCCTACTCATCGGTGGCGCACCTGGGTTTCATCGTGCTCGGAATCTTCGCGTTCACGTCGCAGGCAATCACGGGTTCGGTGATGCAGATGGTGAACCACGCTGTGTCGACGGGTGCGCTGTTCCTCCTGGTGGGCATGATCTACGAACGAATGCACACCCGCGAGATCGCCAAGATCAACGGTGTGCAGTCGGTCGCCCCGATCTTCGCCGCGGCGTTCATGCTGGTGATGCTGTCGTCGATCGGCGTGCCGGGTCTCAACGGCTTCGTCGGCGAGTACCTGATCCTGATCGGCTCGTTCCTCACGGCTCGATGGTGGGTCGTCGTGGCTGCCGCCGGAGTGATACTCGCTGCGCTGTACCTGCTGTGGGCGTACCAACGCGTGTTCCACGGCGAGCCCGACGCCGACACCGAGAAGTTCTACGAACTGCGGCTGAAAGAAGCAGCCGTGCTCCTCCCGTTCCTCGCCGTGATCGTGTTCACCGGCGTGTATCCCAAGCCGATGCTCGACCGCATCGAGCCAGCTGTCGCTGCGCTCATCGCTCATGTCGAGGACAAGACCGGCTACGTCGAACCGCAGCCGGCGACCCTGCAGATCGACCATGACGAGGAGGTCGACGGAGACGTCGACGAAGACGAAGACCACGGTGGCGAAACCACCGAGGTGCCGGCCGAGGACGAGGAATGATGTTGGCGCAAGAGTTCTCCTCACCGGCCATCGAGTGGTTTGCGCTCAGCCCGATGTTGGTGCTGCTGGGCGGCGCGCTCATGCTGTTGCTCGTCGGGGCGCTCACACCGTCCTGGCCCCGAGGCCTGTACGCAGGCGCTGCCGCAGTCACTGCCGGAACGGCAGGCGCGCTGGCCATGGTGCAGTGGGACGACATCACCGATGATGGCGCCCGCACGCTCGTCGCCGGCGCCATCGCCTACGACACCTTGACCCAGTTCCTCACCATCACGATCTGTGCCTCGATCATCCTGGTATCGATGGTGTCCGACAGCGAGTTGCACGGCCGGCAGAACGACGGACCCGAGGTTTTCGCTCTGTATCTCGTCGCCGGTCTGGGCGCCATCGTGATGGCCGCGTCGAACGACTTGATGGTGTTGTTCCTCGGCCTCGAGACGCTGTCACTCGCGCTCTACGTACTGGCGGCGTCCGATCGCCAGCGCACCGAGAGCCAAGAAGCCGGCATCAAGTACTTCATCCTCGGCGGGTTCGCGTCGGCGTTGTTCCTGTACGGCATAGCGCTGCTGTACGGCGCAACCGGATCCACCAACATCGGCACGATCATCAGCGGGTTCCAGCAGTCGGTACCGGTCGAACGGAACGATGCGTTCGTGCTCGCGGGTGTTGCGTTGCTGATGGTGGGGCTGGCGTTCAAGGTCGCGGCAGTTCCGTTCCACACGTGGACGCCCGACGTCTACCAGGGTTCGCCGTCGCCGGTCACCGCGTTCATGGCAGCGGTCGGCAAGGCCGGCGCATTCGCCGCGATGCTGCGCGTCCTCGTGATCGCCCTGCCGTTCTATCGAAACGACTGGCGTCCGGTCATCTGGGTGCTCGCCGTGCTGTCGCTGTTGGTCGGTTCGGTGCTCGCGGTCGTGCAGACCAACGTGAAGCGCATGTTGGCCTACTCCTCGATCAGCCACGCAGGGTTCATCCTGGTCGGTGTCGAGGCTGCGGGTCATCGAGCGGGCAGCGCCGACCCGGGCAGCGGCATGTCGAGCGTGGTCACGTATCTCCTGCTGTACTCGGTGCTCGTCATCGGCACGTTCGCCGTCGTCACCATCGTCGGCCGCGGGAGCGACGGCGACACGTCCCTCGATTCGTTCCGGGGTCTCGCGCAGCGACGCCCGGCCCTCGCCATCGGCCTCACCGTGTTCTTGCTCGCCCAGGCCGGGGTGCCGCTCACGTCCGGCTTCATCGCCAAGTTCGGTGTGATCCAGGCGGCGGTCGAGGAACGGAGCTACGCGATCGCGATCATCGCCATGGTGTCGGCCGTCGTCGGCGCCTACCTGTACCTTCGCATCATGGTGAGCGCCTGGTTGCAGGCGCCGGACGGCGACGTCGAAACCGAAGTGGTTCCGCTCGCGACCGGTCTGGTCATCGTGGCGGCGGCGGCGTTCACACTGTTCGTCGGGTTCTTCCCCAACTGGCTGATCGATGCCGCCGACACCGTGACCCAAGTAGCGTTCCTCTGAGGGCCGCAGGAACGAAGATCGAACTCCTGCGAATATGCGCAGCGAGGCCCGGAGCCCGCTCGGTCATCGCGTTCGACAACGTCGGCTGACCGAGCTCCTGCTCGACGTGGTCAATCGACGACGCTCGGGTCGGGAATCCGGTTCCTGATCGCCCAGTTGAAGGCCTGCCATCCCTGGATCGGGTCACCGATCTCGCGAGCCGCCGTGCGGGCAGCGTCCGCCGAGATCGGCTTGGGGCGATGCGCTTTCACGTGCACTTCGGCCACTCGCTCCATCATGATGTACCAACCGATCGCCTCGTCGACGCTGGAACCCACCGTGAGGAGCCCGTGATTCCGCAGGATCACACCTCGGTGCTCGCTCAGCGCGCCGGCGATGCGTTTGCCACCGTCGACGGTCGACACCTGAACGTCCTCGTCGTCGAACAGGCCGTGGTTCTCGAAGAACGCAGTCGCCTCCTGGCAGATCGGCTCGAAGAGTTCGGCGTTCGCAGACCACGGTGTTCCGTATGCGGTGTGGGTGTGGGCGGCGCACACCACATCCGGACGGGCTTCATGAATTGGCCAGTGGATGTTGTACGCCGTGATGTTGATCTCACGATCGTCATCGACGACGGTGCCGTCCGGGCCAACGAGTACGAGGTCGCCAACCGTTGCCCGGGTGAACGGCACGCCGAAGGCCAGCAGCCAGAAACAGTCGTCGTGCTCAGGATCGCGGGCGCTGATGTGCCCGTCACCCTGTTCGCCCCATCCCATCGCTCCGAACAGCCGATACGCGAGGGCGCATCGTCGTTTCCGGTGCGCTCGAGTCAGATCGACCGTGGGAAAGGTCGGTTCGAATGAGTCAGGCCGAAGTAGTGGGTACAGAGCCATGGCGGCATCGTAGGTGACGATCCGTCCGTCCATGAACGGGTGCGCGCGCCGGTTGACGAGACGCGCGCACCGGGGGTTGTCCCCACCCCGGGTCCGCCTGCACGCTCCATTGGAACGCATCGTCCGATCACAGATCATCGACGTATGAACTCGACAATCGTTCCCACGATCTCCGACGACGCATCGCCGACCGACGATGGAGCGACTGCGGCGGCGCCTGCGACCCCCCGGCAGGCGCCGCCGTCTGCGCTCGTGCAGACGCGAGACCTCACGCGCATCTGGGGCAAGGGTCACGCCGCCCAGATCGGGGTACAGGGTGTCGACCTCGACATTGCCCGCGGTGAGGTGGTGGCCATCGTGGGACCGTCGGGTTCCGGAAAGTCGACGCTCGGCGCGCTGCTCGCCGGTATCGACACACCGACGTCGGGTTCTCTGGTGATCGACGGTGTGCGCATCGACAGTCTCAAACGAGACCGTCTCGCGGCATGGCGTGGCGGCAACGTCGGAATCGTCTTTCAGGACTTCCACCTGCTGCCGACCCTGACGGCGGTCGAGAACGTCGAACTCGCTCTCGATCTTGCCGGTCACGCACGACGGGGCCGCAAGCAGCTGGCCAGAGAGGCGCTCGCATCGGTCGGGCTCGCCGACAAGCACAAGCGTCTCCCCACCCAACTCAGCGGTGGTGAACAGCAGCGCGTCGGCATCGCCCGAGCGATCGTGAAGCGACCGCCGCTGCTGATTGCCGACGAGCCGACGGGGAGCCTCGATCAGCGCTCGGGACACGAGGTGTTCGAGATCGTCATCACACTGGCCTCGGCCGGCACCACCGTGGTGTTCATCACCCACGACGCCGAACTCGCGGCTGCGGCCCACCAGACGGTCAACATCGTCGACGGCCGGATCGCGCCGCCTTCGCACACGTTCGCGCTCGCCGGCGAGGCGCAGTCATGAGAACCCTCCTTCGCCAGTTCGGCCGAGCCCCGGCTCGAATTCTCGTGAGCATCTTCGCTCTCGCCTTGGCGATCGGTGCGATCGGGGTCTTCGCGATTCCGTCGATCTCGGAAGGGTCGATCCACGCCATTGCCGCAGACGACGGGTTGGCCGACATCATGCTCGTGACCACGCCGATCGACGATGATGTGGCCGACAAGATCAGCTCGATCGTCGGCGTCGCATCGGTGAACCGGGAACTCGAGCTCGGCGCGATCTTCGACGGGGAACGACGAACCGCGTTCGTCGGACTCGAGTTCGAAGACCAGCAGATGGATCTCATCGGCCTCGAAGCCGGACGCCTGCCGCAGACCGAGGGTGAGGTGGTCGTATCGACCGGATTCGCCGAAGTCGGCGACTTGCTCACGCTGACCGACCCGATCGACCGTGGAGCCGAGCTCTCCGTCGTCGGCGTCGGCAACACCATTTGGTGGGCGGACGGAAACGTGGTGTTCGGTGAGCTCGACGACGTGACTGCACTCACCGAAGCCGGTGGTGCGAACCGGATCGTGATCACCGCGTCCGACGACAACATCGAATCGCTCCGTTCGATCACGGACGACGTCCGTGTCGTGCTCACCGACGCCGGCGGTCGGTTCGTCGACTTCCCGATCTACCTGCCGGACGGAACCACGCCGATCGACTCCGACATCCAGCAGATCAGCACACTGATCGGACTGCTCGGGGTGGTCGCCGGACTGGTTGCACTCGTGCTGCTCGCGTCCACGACGAACACGCTCATCACCGAACGAACACGTGAGGTGGCGGTGATGCGGGCACTCGGCGCGAGGTCGCGGCCGCTGCGTCGTCGACTCCGTCGGATCGCCGTGGGAATCACCGCGATTGCTCTGTTGATCGGCCTGCCGCTCGGCGTTCTGATCTCGAATCTCATCGCTCGCATGGTGCTCCAGGAGTTCGTCGGGATCACCCCTGATATCGGCGTGAACGTGGTCGTGCTGGTCGCGAGCGCCGTCGGTGCACTGTTGGGCGCTCGTCTGGTCGCTGCCCGCGCGGCGCGGCGCGTGACGAAGCTGCCGCTCGCCACGGCGCTGCGCGATCGGGAAGGTTCTCCGTACGGACGTCGCTGGAGTGAGCGCCTCATGGCGTCGGCGCCGTTCGGCAATCTGTCGACTCGGATCGCTGTGCGATCGGCGTCGCATCGGCGTGCCCGCTCGATCGCTGTCGTCGCTCAGATCGCCGCCGGTGTCGGCGCCGCCATCACGATCGCCAGCCTGACCACATCGGTCAACGAGTTCAACACCGCGACACGCAACTCGTGGACGTGGCAATCGGTCACCTACGCACGGGCCTACGGCTTGCCGTTCGATGGCGCGATCGTCGACGGTGATCCCGACTCCGAGGTCGGCATCGAGGTCGATGGCGCGGTCGCCGACTGGGACATCGAGGTGTACGGAATCATTCCGTCCTCACTGTTCATCGACCCGGACCTCCGTGATGGCCGTTGGATCGAGCCAGGTGCGCACGAGGCAGTGCTGAGCGCCGGGTTCGCCGAGCGGAACGGCCTGGTCGTCGGCGACATGGTCGACGTGGAGTTGGCGAGCGGCGTCGCGCAATATCGCATCGTCGGCACCGCCGACGACTTCAACCGCGCCGTGTACCTCGATCATGGCGACCTGTCGTCAGACCTCGGATCGCCGGGAGCGGCAAATGTCGTCTGGTCGTCGAACGACGACGTGGCCGCTGCGTTCCCGGTGTCGACCAGCACGTCGACGATCACCGGGATCAACGAGGAGGATGGGCAGGGTCGTGATGCCATCGTGCTGATCTTCGGGGCGATCGGACTCGTGGTTGCCGGGGTGGCGGCGCTCGCCGTCATCTCGACCATGGGCGTCAACCTGTACGAACGTCGTCACGAGTTCGCGGCCCTTCAGGCGATCGGCGCGAGGCGCCGCCGCCTGCGCAGTTTGGTGACCCGTGAGCTGATTCCCTTGGGCACTGCGGGGATCGGACTCGGTGTCATCGCCGGCTACTTCGGCAATCGGGCGATCATCGGATCGTTCGAGGCGAGCAACTCGCTCGACATCGGCGCTGTCTACGCGGTCGGTGCCGTACCGTTCGTGATCGTCGGCACCGTGGTCGGGTTGCTGCTCCTCGCCGCGCTCTCGGTTCGTGGGACCAGCCGGCGTCCCGTCGCCATCACGCTCCGAGGTGCGGCGTGAGCACCCCGTTCCCGGCGCCCGATACGGCCGTGGCGACCGCGCGAGGCAACGGGCGCGAGACTGATTCGGTGAATGCGCTCCCGCCACCGTTGCCACCGCCGGACCAGCCGGCACGTGTCAGCGCCGCCACGTCGGGGGGCAGCGAGTCGGACTGGGACTGGGACCGCGTCAAGGAACTGGTCGAGGAGTGGTACCGGCCGGTGCTGCGGCGCGAGGGCTGGGTCGCCTTGGCGTACATCTTCGTCGGGGCGATCACCGGGTCGCTGCTCTTCGGACTGTTCATCGCTGCATCGGCAGTGACGTTCGGTCTGTGTTTCGTGCTGGTGGGCTTCCTGTTGATCGTGCCCGTGTTGCGCCTTCCAGGCGCGTTCGTGAAGATCGATCGTGACCTCGCCGGTTGGCTGGGTGTCACCATCGAGCGGCGTCCGCTCCGGCCGGTGACCGGGATCGGTCCGGCTGCGATCAAGGCGGCACTCACCGATGTGGAGCGCTGGCGGCTGATCGGCTTCCTCGCTGTGAACTCGGTGGTGGCACCGGTGTTCTTCTCGATCGCCTCGATTCCCATCGGCTTCGCCTTCCAGGGCGTGTTCGGCGGCGGCGTGTTGTCCGATGTGCCAGTTCTGTTCGGACTGGGTACGCCGGTGGCGGTGCTGGGTGGTGTGTTCATGATCGGCGCCATCCCGCGGCTCTCGGTGTGGCTGGCCGATCTGAAAGTCCAGTCGACGCGGTGGTTCATCGGTCCCGATCGTCTCGCCGCCGCCGAGCAGCGTGTGTCGTCGCTGTCGACGCAGCGACAGGACATCCTCGACGCCGTCACCGAAGAACGGCGACGGATCGAACGCAATCTGCACGACGGTGTGCAGCAACAGCTCGTCGCGATCGGCCTCGACCTCGGGATGGCGACCAACCACCTCGAGACCGATACTGCCCGTGCCCGTGAGCTCATCGTGCAGGCGCGGGAAAAGGTACAGGGCTCGATCGGCGAACTCCGACAACTCGGTCGCGGGCTGCACCCGGCGATTCTGGAGGATCGTGGGATCGATGCGGCGCTGTCGGCGGTGGTGGCGGGTGCACCGATTCCGATCTCGGTACACGTCGACCCCGAACTCACGTTGTCGACCGACGTCGCCGAGACGGTCTACTTCATCGCCAACGAGGCGATCGCGAACGTGTTGAAACACGCAAAGGCCCGCGTCGCATCGGTGCATGTCGCGAAGGTCGGTGGCAACGTTCGGGTGACAGTGCACGACGACGGATCTGGTGGTGCGAACTTCTCCGGTGGGACGGGCCTCGCCGGAATCCGGGCACGCGTGAACGCTGTCGACGGTGTGCTCACGATCACCTCGCCCGCTCACGGGCCGACCACCGTCGTCGCGGAGATACCCAGAAAGGCGGTGAATCATGACTGATCAACCTGCACTCCGCTGCGTCGTGGCCGACGATTCGGTGTTGTTGCGCAGTGGTCTCGTGCGCATGCTGCAGGACGATGGCATCGACGTCGTGGCCGATGTCGGTGACGCAGCGGCTCTCCTCGACGCAGTGACCGAGCACGAACCGGACCTGGCGCTCGTCGACGTGCGCATGCCCCCGACGCACACCGACGAAGGGATCCGGGCGGCGATCGAGATTCGCAGCCGGTACCCGCACATCGCGGTCTTGGTGCTGTCGCAATACGTCGAGGAACGTTACGCGGGGGAGCTGCTCGCCGGCTCGGTCGACGGCGTTGGTTACCTGCTCAAGGACCGCGTCATGGATGTCAACGACTTCTTGGTGGCGCTGCGTCGTGTCGCCGCCGGTGGCAGCGCCGTCGATGCCGAGGTGGTGAGTCAGCTGTTGGGACGCAGTCACAAGACGCGCGAGCTCGATCGACTGACGCCACGCGAGACCGAGGTGTTGAAGCTGATGGCGGAAGGGTTGTCGAACGGCGGTATCGCCGAGCAGCTCGTCGTGTCGAACGGCGCAGTCGAGAAGCACATCTCGAACGTGTTCACGAAACTCGATCTCGGACCGGTCGAGCACGCACACCGACGGGTGCTGGCCGTGCTCACCTACCTGCGAGACGGAACGTGAACCGCCTCGCCGGCGAAGTTCTCAGGCCATTGCTTCGGCGAGTTGACGTTCGCGGCGTTCGGTGACGCGACGCGCCACCCGCTCGCTCTTGGCCATCCGCTTCATCAGGCGCTCGCGGGCCTGTTCGGCGTCGGCGTTCAGCCCCTCGATCTGCTCGACGTTCCACTGGCGAAGCACCACTGGGGCGAGGATCTGATCGTGGTGCACGGCGAGGTCGTAGATACCAGCTCGGGCGATGGCCGCAGCATGGCGTTCGAAGTCTGGGATGCCGACGCCGGGCATGGCGAAGTTCGTGACCTGCTGTTCCATGGCGATGACCATGCCGCTCGGGTCGACTTCGATGGCGGCGTGGGCGAGGTCGCGGTAGAAGATCTGATGCAGGTTCTCGTCGGAGGCGACTCGCATCATCACGTCGTACCCGGCCGGGTCACCGATCATCTTCCCCGTCGAGCGGTGCGAGATCCGGGTGGCGAGCTCCTGGAGGGCGAGGTACACGAATCCCTCCTGCAGCGACGCCGGGTCGGGTGCGACGCCGCCGGAGACCTGTGCCATGCGTGACCGCTCGAGCTCGTGCGGATCAATCGCCCTGGTGGTCATGAGGTAGCCGTAGATCGCCATGGAGTGGCGGCCCTCTTCGGCCGTCCAACGGCGCACCCAGGTTCCCCAGGGGCCGTCGGCGCCGAGCATTCGCTCGACGGTACGGAAGTAATAGGGCAGGTTGTCCTCGGTGAGCAGGTTCACCAGGAGGGCGCTGCGAACGGCGTCGGTGAGCTGGGCGCCGGCCAGATCGGCGTCGTCCTCGGTCCACACCTCGCCCTCGATGTGGTCGCGTCCGCGCCCGTACGGGACCTGCTCGTGAGGGAACCACTCCTTCGTGGTGGCCAGATGGCGTTCGAGCAGTCGCTCGACGGTTGGTTCCAGTTCGCTGAGGAGCTCCTGAGAGGTACGCACGGAGACATCTTAGGCTCCCTACCGACCGGTAGGTAGTCGTGCATCGGGTTTATGACAAATTTGACGACGACGCACGGCAGGAGCCCCGGGCCAAACGATGACCGAACGGGATTCTCCACGAACCGACTCGCTGACGGCCGGCGTTCCGGGCCCGTTGATGAGCGCTCCCGGTGGAATTCAGACGTCGCGCCGAAGATCGTATCCGGCTGCGATCGCGGCATCGATCGCCTCGGCACCGTGGCGGCTGCTGCGAACGGCGAACGTGGCGCGCAGCCCCGTCTCGCGAACGTGCAGGTCGAGGCCCTCGCGCATGTGCTCGACCTCGATCAGATCGGCTCCGACACCGGCGAACACAGCGAGTAGTGACGCCACCGTGCCGGGAAGATCGCTGATGCGTGCGAACACCGTCAAACGCCGTCCTGCGTTGCTCTCATGGCGGCGGATCAGACCCGGAATGACCCCCAGGTCGACGTTGCCGCCCGACAGGACCAGACACGTCGTTCCATCCGTGGCCGGCGTGGTGGCACCGCTGAGCAGCGCAGCGACGCAGGCCGCACCGGCTCCTTCGACCGACAACTTCGCTCGCTCCAGGAGAAAGATCATCGCGTCGGCGATGACGTCTTCGTCGACGCTCACGATGTCGTCGACCCAGTGATCGATCAGGGGTCGTGTGACTTCGCCCGGCGATCGCACCGCGATGCCGTCGGCAAGAGTGATGATCGGCCCGGCGGGCGGCGACACCCCGAGATACGGAGCACACACCGCAGCCTGCACACCGGTGACTCGGACGTTGGGCCGTTGCGACTTGATCGCGACTGCGGCGCCGGCGCAGAGCCCGCCGCCGCCGAGCGGGATAACGACATGCGCGAGATCGTCGATGTCGTCGACGAGTTCGAGCCCGAGCGTGCCCTGGCCCGCGACGACAACCTCATCGTCGAACGGATGACAGAACATCATCGCCGACTCGCTCGATCGTTGCCGCGCTGCTTCCACGGCTTCGGCGACCGAATCGCCGAACTCGGTCACCGTGGCTCCGTAGCCGAGGCATGCGGCGATCTTGGAGACCGACGCACCGTGTGGCACGAGAATCTCGCACGGCACGCCGAACTGCTTGGCTGCGAACGCCAATGCCTGTGCGTGGTTGCCCGCGCTTCCGGCGATCACGCCGCCGTGAGCCGCTGCGCCGAGCGAGGCGATCTTGTTCATCGCGCCGCGGATCTTGAAGGCACCGGTGCGTTGAAGATTTTCGGCCTTGAGGGCGATCGTGCCACCGACCATTCCCGACAGCGTGATCGACGAGACCACCGGCGTGTGCTTCACCACCGCAGCCCCGGCCACGCGTGCAGCCTTGATCGCTTCGAGACCGGGAGTTTCGATGCTCACGCCGCGCTGATCCGATTTCGTCGCGATTCAGACAGACAGCAGGTCTGCCGGTATCGGGTTCTTGCGACCGAGTGAGCCGCTGGACGACGTCGGACAGAAGCCGAAGAACCCACCTCCGGTCACGAACGTGTGACCCGTCGGATCCTTCTCCGGGTCGTAGTGCGCTTTCACTGCCGCTCCGTGCGCGCCCGTTCGCATGTAGCTGACAGCCGCAGCTGCGCTCTCCCAGACGGTGAGTGTCGCGACGAGTCGTTGGGGCAGGTTGGTCATCGCAGTGCCCCACAACCCACTCGGAGTGTCGAGAAACTGGTCTTCCAGGCCGCTGTTCACCCGGGCAAACGGAATGACCGTCCGAAGGTAGGCGGTACCGATCGTGATCGCGACGGTCGGTCCGGATTTCGGGGTTGGTGTCTCGCTGGCGGCTTCTGCCATGTCGTCATCGAGGCCTGGCCACACGCCGGCGGCGCGAAACAACTTCATCCGAACGTGCCATCCCTCGGCGAATGCTTGGCCGGTCGGATGATCGGCGAGAAAGCGATCGAGCGAAGTCTCGTCCTGCCAACACGCAACCATCACCTCCCGGCCGAGTTGGGGTCGGGGAAGAACGCCGTGCGTGAACGGTGCGCAGATCGCGGTTCGAGCCGACCGCAGGCCTGGCGCATCGGCTGGTCGTGGCGTTCGCCGTCGAACCGCCTTGATCGGACTCGTGTCGACGACGTGAGCGCTGAACAACATCAGGTCCCTCCCCTTCGGCCGCTGGTCCGTCTCGGTCTCGTCATGGTTCGACCTCCTCGGGTTCAGACTAGAACGGTTACCCGTCTCCAGCCGAGCGTCGGAGACGCAGCACTAGTCTCCGGCCATGTTCATCAATGGTGAGTGGGTCGAAGCTGCATCGGGCGAGCGGTTCGCCGTCACCGATCCGGCGACCGGAAAGGGCATCGGTGACGTGCCCGACGGCGGTGCCGTCGACGCCGAGCGAGCGATCGCCGCGGCCGAAGCAGCGTTCGGGCCGTGGTCGGCCACCACGGCGGCATCACGTGCCGACCTGCTGTATGCGGCGTTTCGCCTGATGATCGATCGTGCCGAATCGCTCGCAACCTTGATGACTCGCGAGCAGGGCAAGCCGCTGAAAGCCAGCAGGGCCGAGGTGAAATACGCGGCCGACTTCCTTCGGTTCTATGCCGAAGAGGCGACCCGCGTCGCGGGCGAGTGGCTGCCGTCGGCTCGACCCGATCAACGGTTCCTGGTGCTGCGCCAGCCCGTCGGTGTCGTTGCGATGGTGACGCCGTGGAACTACCCGATTTCGATGTTGACCCGCAAGATGGGCCCGGCCTTGGCCGCCGGCTGCACACTCGTGTTGAAGCCGGCCGAGGCGACGCCGCTGTGCGCGAAAGCGGTTTTCGAGGTGTTCGACGATGTGGGCCTGCCGCCTGGCGTGATCAATCTCGTCACCACGGCCGATCCGACACCGATCGGTGACGTGTTCACGTCCGACCCACGGGTGCGCAAGCTCGCCTTCACCGGCTCGACCGCGGTCGGCCGCAAACTCGCCGGAGCGGCGGCAGGCAACCTGAAGCGCGTGTCGGTCGAGTTGGGCGGCCATGCCCCGTTCATCGTCTTTCCCGACGCCGATCCTGTTCGGGCGGCGAAAGGCGCTGCCGCGCTCAAGTTCCTGAACTCGGGTCAGGCGTGCATCAGCCCGAACCGGCTGTACGTGCACGAGCGTCACGCCGACGCATTCGTGTCGACGATGGTCGACCGCGTCTCGAAGGTTCGTGCCGGCAACGGATTCGACGACGGTGTCGGCGTCGGTCCGCTGGTGAACGAGGCCGCGGTCGCGAAGGTCGAGGCGCAGGTGGACGACGCTGTCACCCTGGGCGCCGAGGCGCTCGTCGGCGGTTCACGCCTGACCGACAGCCCGTTCGACCAGGGCCACTTCTTCGCCCCGACGTTGCTCACCGGGGTCGACGACACGATGAAGATCTACCGCGACGAGACCTTCGGGCCGGTCGCTCCGGTGATCACCTACTCCGACGTCGACCAGGTGCTCGATCTCGCCAACGACACCAACTACGGATTGGCCGCGTACGTGTACACACAAGATCTGAGTACCGCGATCCGGGCGTTCGAGGGGCTGCGGTTCGGCATCGTCGGCATCAATGACGTCAACCCCACAGCCGCATCGGCCCCGTTCGGCGGCATGAAGGACTCGGGCATCGGTCGAGAAGGCAGTCACGACGGCATCGCCGAGTACCTCGAGACGAAGCTGGGAGGCTTCGCGCTCTGACCGACTGCCACAGCCGCGGCGCCATCGCACCCGCTATGCAGCGGTGCGCAGTTCGGTGAGGCTCGTGCTGCGCCGGAGGAACAGCAACGACAACGCCGTCAGCGCCACGCAGACGGCCGTGGCTGCCGCGCCCAGCACGAGCACCCGTTCCCACGGGATCGGAACGGCGACGTCGGCGCCGTTTCCGGTAACGGGGTCGAACTTGCTCGTCCGAGTGCCGGTGAGACCTCGTGCGGCGAGCACACCCGCGATCGATGCCAGTGCGATGCTCGGCACGATTGGTACCAACGTCTCGGCGAGCACCGACCGGACGAGGGTTCGACGTGGTGTTCCAGCAGCGACCAGAGCGGCGAGCGTCCGTCGGCGCTCGACGATCGCTTCCGACGACGTCACGAGCAGGCTCGCGGCCGACAGGGCGATCGCGACGATCAACACACCGTTCAGCAGCGTGAACGTGTCGGCGTAGAACGTGTCGGTCGGATCCGTTCCGATCAGGAAGTTGGCCCGAACACCCTGGATCGCGCTGCCGATCAACACCGCGAGGAGCACGGAAGCGGTTGCTCGGCTCGACGTGTACGGCGCAGCGATCATCCGCCGCGATGCGATCAGGAGCGACGGCTGGTTGGTCCGGCTCGCGACGAGACGCCCGACCGACGCGGCGAGTGACGCGCTCCCCATCAGCAGACCGATCACGCACATCAGAAACAGTGCGAAGGCGACGCCGGTCCGGAGCGCGAGACCGCTCGTCGCGATCCCGAGCGCTCGTTCGACGATGCTCCACACCGCCAGGCCGATGGTGCCGATGAGAAACAGCGCGGCAGGCAGAGCTGTCGGGGGCTGTGTCGGCACGGTTCTGGTCACACCGAACGGACTGATCAGCACTTTGCGCAGCGCGAGCACGCTGGCGACGGTCGCCAGCACGGGTACAACCGCGATCAGCAGCACGATCACCCAGATCGGCAGCGCCACGTCGGTGGGAAGCCACCGAAAGCCCTGAGTCACGTTGGATTCCTGAGTGGTGGTCTCGTCGATCTGGGTGATGACGGAGTCCGTGGCGATGTGGACGGTGTCGACGAGTTTCCGGCCGACGAGGAAGATCGCAGCAGCCGATGCAGATCCGATGGCTGATGCCAGACCGGTCTCGACCGCCACGACCTTGGCAGTCTCGCCGGGTGTTGCCCCGGCCATTCGCAACATGGCGAGTCGTCGGTCTCGTGCCGGCGCCCCGACGCGCGAACACTGGCCGACGAAGATGAACAGCGGAGCGCACAACAGGAGCAGCGAGATGATCACACCGGGGCGGAGGCCGCTCTGGTCGAGCACCTCGAGCCGGTACGGGCCGTTTTCGGGTTCGATGAGTGCGACCGCCGCGGCGAGGAACAGCAGGATGGTCGCGAGTGCCGACCCCGACGCGGTGAGCGCGATGCGGAGCCGATCGGATCTGCCGCCGGCTGCGGCGAGGCGCACCACTGCACGTGGGCGGAGCGTCGTGGCGTTCACGACTGCACCGACGATTCGATCATGCCGTCGCGGATCACGATCTCGCGATCGCCGTAGGCGGCGATACGGGCGTCGTGGGTGATCAGCATCACGCTCGTGCCCGATTCCCGGGCGACTCGCACCATCTGTGTCATCACCTGTTCGCCCGACAACGCGTCGAGCGCACCGGGTGGCTCGTCGGCGAACAGCACCGTCGGTTCGGTGACCATCGCCCTGGCTGCCGCCACCCGCTGTGCCTGCCCGCCCGACATCTCGGGCGGTCGCGACCCACCGAGGTCGGCGATGCCGAACCGGTCGAGCCAGGTGGTTGCCACGGAGATCGCAGCGGCCCTCCTGCTGCCGGACAGGAGAAGGGGGAGCGCAACGTTCTCGGCAGCGGTCAGTTCGGGCACGAGTTGACCGAACTGAAAAAGAACACCGAACTCGCTGCGGCGCAACCTGGAGCGGGCGGACTCGCTGTCGTCACTGATCGTCCGGCCGTCGAACTCGACGTCGCCGGCATTCGGACGCAGGAGGCCGGCGGCAACGAGCATGAGCGTGGACTTGCCCGAGCCGGACGGTCCGGTCACCGCCAGGATCTCGCCGCGCCGGAGCGACATCGAGATGCCCCGGAGAGCGACGGTGGCACCGTACGAGTACACCACGGCGCGAGTGTTGAGGATGCCGGCTCTGCCGGTCTCGACGGCTTCGGCCGTGATTGATGCTGGACTGGTGTTGGTCACGTGAGGAGTTCCTTCTCGAGGGTGGTCATTCGGTCGAGGGCGGTCTCGAGCCAACGCAGGTCGGCGTCGAGGTGAGAGATGGCGTAGTCGGCGGCGAGCACTTCGGTGATCGACGCGTGCGGATCGGTCTTGATGATCGTGTACTCACGCATCCGTGCGAGGTGTGCGGCTCGTTGCCGCTGCAGGTAGTGCGCGGCCGCGTCGGCGTCGGCCACGAGCAGTGCGATGGTCGCCTTCACGGCCAACGGGTTGGCAACGAAGGGCGCCGGGGGCTCGATCTCGGCGAGCCAGCTGGCGAGCTCGAGCCTGCCGGTGGCCGTGAGGGTGTAGATGGTGCGGTCGGGACCTTCGGCGCGTTCGACGTCGACGGCATCGACGTACCCGTGCTTCCGGAGTCGATCGAGTGCGGCGTACACCTGCCCGAACGCAAGCGGGCGCGACGCAGGAAAACGTTCGTCGTGCTCCTTCTTCAGGTCGTAACCGTGGCGATCGCCGCTGGCCAGCAATCCCATCAGCACGTGGCCCGTCGTCATGGATCGCGACTATACACACAGTGAATAGATCTGGCAACCACTTGCAGATCGAGTTGGGCGAAGATTGCGGCATGAGTGAGATTCGACCGTTCCAGATCGACGTGCCGGACGCGGATCTCGCCGACCTGAAGACGCGTCTGGCATTGACCAGATTCCCCGATGCCGAGACCGTCGACGACTGGTCGCAGGGCGTTCCGCTGTCGTACGTGCGTGAGCTCCGCGACTACTGGCAGACCGAGTATGACTGGAGGAACGTCGAATCCGAGATCAACCGGTTGCCGCAGTTCCTCACCGAGATCGACGGCGTCGACATCCACTTCGTCCACGTTCGGTCGCCGCACCCCGACGCGCTCCCTCTGGTGATGACGCACGGCTGGCCGGGTTCGATCGTCGAGTTCCTGAAGGTCATCGGACCGCTCGTCGACCCCGTCGCACATGGCGGCGATGGGTCGGACGCCTTCGACGTCGTGTGCCCGACGATGCCCGGCTACGGGTTCTCCGGCAAGCCGACCACGGTCGGCTGGGGGATCGAGAAGTTCGCCGATCTCTGGGCCGAGTTGATGACGCGTCTGGGGTATGAGCGGTTCGTCGCGCAAGGTGGGGACTGGGGATCGATCGTGACGACGGCGATCGGCGAGTTTCACCCCGACCGGTGCCGCGGCATCCATCTCAACATGATCACCGCCGCGCCCGACCCGACGACCTTCGACGATTTGACGCCTGCCGACCAAAAGGCGATCGACGCGCTCACGCACTACGACCGATGGGACTCGGGTTACTCGAAGCAGCAACGTACCCGTCCCCAGACGGTCGGGTACGGCCTCGTCGACTCGCCGGTCGGTCTGATGGCGTGGATCGTCGAGAAGTTCTGGGCGTGGACCGACAACAACGGCCATCCCGAGGACGCGCTCACCCGTGACGAAATGCTCGACGATGTCATGATGTACTGGCTCACGGCGAGTGGCGCATCGTCGGCGCGTCTGTACTGGGAGAGCTTCGGGAGTTACCGGCCCCGCAACGTCGCCGTGCCGACCGGCGTGAGCGCGTTTCCGGCCGAGATCCTCAATACGTCACGGCGCTGGGCCGAGCCGGTGTACACGAACATCGTTTCGTGGAACGAGCTCGACCACGGCGGTCACTTCGCGGCATTCGAGCAGCCAGAGCTGTTCGTCGAGGAGCTCCGAACGTTCTTTCGGCTCGTGCGCTGAGTTCCCGACGCGGGCGACGACCTACTTGCCGCCAGCGGTCGCGATCGCCACGCGAGGGTCGCGGTTGGGGTCGTCGATGTCGCTCAGAGCGGTTTGGAACAGCGTCATCGCCGACAGGCGCTCGTCGTCGCTCAGCTCCGACTCCATGATGCGCGAAACCGACGGTGCGAGATCGCCGAACTGGAGCACGATCTCGTGAGCGATCTGCTCGCTCGGTGCCAACTCATCGAGCGGCACGTCGTCGACATTCCAGCGGGTCGTCTTCTTTTTCTTCTTGGCAGCAGCCATGGTTGCTCGATTCGGTTCGTCTCGGTCGCCTCGGGTCGAGGCGTCGACCTGTCGGACCGACGAGCCAGATGGTCGTCCTGCCCAAGCGGGACGACTCCACTCAAGATCAGCTCACCGTACCATCCGGAACCGTTGCGGACGCGAGCCGGCGGGTCGACTGGCGCGCGTCCGCTGCTGGATCGGGCTCCCGAATCAGGGCACCACCTCGGTCGGTGTCGCGCTTCGGCGGGTGTCGGTGAGAACCCTGTACGGCCGTCGAAGCGGGCATAATTCGGACGCTGTGACGAATGTGGAGTCGACGGCCCGTTGAGTTTGGGGTGTGAATCATCGCCCCTGGTAGCGTCTCCGAGCGATGTCGCTGTTTCTGCGCGATTACCTCACCGTTGTCTGGTTCGGCCTTGCCGCGATCCTCCTGTCAGCTCTGCTGTTGGGTGTGGCCGCGGCGGTCCGTCCGTCGCGCCCCACCTACGACAAACTCATCGCCTACGAATCCGGCGTCGATCCGGTCGGCCTCGGTTGGTCGCAGAGCCAGATTCGGTATTACGTCTTTGCGCTGCTCTTCGTGATCTTCGACGTCGAAGCCGTGTTCATCTTCCCGTGGGCCGCCCGCGTCGAGCGTTACGGCACGTTCGGTCTCATCACCATGATCATCTTCATCGTGCTGTTGCTCGACGGTCTGGTCTACGCCTGGAAACGAGGGCTCCTGCGATGGGTCTAGTCGACAGCGGCCGCATGCCTGCACCGCTCACCAAACTCTTCAACCTGAGCCGTTCGTACTCGATGTGGGTGTATCAGTGGGGCCTGGCCTGCTGTGCCATCGAGATGGGCGCAGCCTTCGCGTCCCCGCGCTACGACGTCATGCGGCTGGGCGTGATTCCACTTCCCGCAAGCCCTCGGCAAGCCGACTTCGTCGTCATCTCGGGCACGGTCACCGACAAGATGGCGCCGTCGATCCGACGTCTCTACGAGCAGATGCCCGAACCCAAGTACGTGATCTCGATGGGATCGTGCGCGAACTGCGGTGGCCCGTACTGGGATTCGTACTCGGTCACCAAAGGCGTCGACCAGATCATTCCCGTCGACATCTATGTGCCCGGGTGCCCACCGCGCCCCGAGGCGCTGCTCGAAGGCATCGTGCTGCTGCAGCAACGCATCAGGAACGAAGACATGGCGGCCAAGTGGCGCGGCGAGGAGTACACGCCATTGACCAAGACGTCGAAACGCCCCGAGCCAGTAGTGGTCGGAGGTGGCGAAATTGAGTGACACCGAATCCACGGATGCCGCCGAGGCGCCCGCGCTGCCGGGTGACGGCCTGCGCGAAGGCATCGTCGATGCGCTGCGTTCCGTTATCGGCGATTCCCTGCTCGACACCCACCTCGTTCCCAACGACGATCTCTGGGTCCGGGTCAGTCCCGACGCGTGGGTCGAAACCGGCACGACGTTGCGCGACCAGGGATTCGAGTACTTCTGCTTCCTTTCGGCGATCGACTGGATGCCCAGCCCGTTCGGCACCGGCGAGGAAGACCCCGATGCCGACCCGGTCGAACGCAGCACGGAGATCATCCAAGGGTATGCCGGCGGCGACACCCGCTTTCAGGTGTTCGCCCGGCTCACCGACGTGCGCCGTCACGTCGGCATCACCCTGAAGGCCGACGTCGGTGAATCGATGTCGATCGGCTCGTGGTTCGCGATCTTCGCCGGGGCCAACTGGCACGAGCGCGAAGCCAGCGAGATGTTCGGAATTGCATTCGAGGGTCATCCCGACCTCCGCAACATGTACCTGCCGACCGATTTCGAGGGCTACCCGCTCCGTAAGGACTTCCCGCTGCTCGCTCGCATGGTCAAGCCATGGCCCGGCATCGTCGATGTCGAGCAGATGCCGGCGCAAGACGACGACGACGGCGGTGAATCCGAATGACGATGGTCAACGAACGCCAGCAGCTGTCGTACATCGCCGCGCAGGCTGCCGATGCGCGCCTCAACGTCGAGCTCGAGACCGAGGGCATGACGCTCAACATCGGCCCGCAGCACCCGGCCACCCACGGCACGTTGCGCATCATTGCTCGACTCGACGGCGAGCAGGTCGTCTGGGCCGAACCGTCGGCCGGCTACATGCACCGCGGCTACGAAAAGCTCACCGAAGTTCGAACATTTCCCCAGGTCACGACCCTCGTCAACCGCATCGACTGGCTCGGCAGCTTCGCCAACGAGGTGCCGTTCATCCTTGCTGCAGAGAAGCTGATGGACATCGAGGCACCGCCTCGTGCCCAGCACATCCGCACCATCTTGTTCGAGCTCTCGCGCATCGCAAACGTCGGACTGTTCCTCGGCGACCTCGGCGTGCAGATGGGTGCCGTCACACCCGTCTTCCTCGCGTTCCGCGACCGCGAGTACGTGCTCAACCTGATCGAGGGAGCCACCGGCGGTCGCTTCCATCCCAACTTCGACCGCATCGGTGGACTGAAGGACGATCTTCCGGCCGGCTGGATCGCCGAGACCAAGCAGGTCATGAAGAAGCTGAGCGGTTTCTGCGACCAGATCGAAGACCTGCTGTTCGGCAACGAGATCTTCCAGAGTCGTACCCGCGGTATCGGCGTGATTCCGGCCGACGTGGCCAAGCAGTACGGCCTGTCCGGCGCCAATCTCCGTGCGTCGGGCGTCGACTTCGATCTACGCCGCGATCAAAGCCTGCCGATGGCATGGGACAAGGCCGACTGGAAAGTCTGGACCCACCCCGACGGCGACTCGTGGGCTCGCTGCTGGGTGCGTCTCCAGGAGACACGCGAGTCGACCAAGATCGTCCAACAACTCCTCGACACCATCCCGGCCGGTCCGATCATGACGAAGGTGCCGCGCATCATCAAGGTGCCCGAGGGCGAGGCGTGGGTCTCGACCGAGAACCCGCTCGGCGAGATGGGTTACTACGTCGTCAGCAAGGGTGCGCTCGGGCCGTTCCGCGTGAAGATCCGCTCGGCGAGTTTCAACAACATCTCGATCACTCCCTGGGTGTTGAAGGGCGTCTACGTGCCCGACATCATCACGATCCTGGCCAGCCTGTACTTCATCCTGGGCGACATCGATCGATGAGCGATCTTGAACGCGAGCTCGGGTGCGAGCGACGAGGCGCCAGCCGAGGAGTGGCCGGCAACGGCCTGCGTGGCCGGGGAACGCCATGATGCTCGCTGTTGAGATCCCCTACTGGGGTCAGTCGTTGTTCCGTGTCCTGGGTGGGCTCGTTGCGGTGTTGTTGCCTGCAGGCACGATCGTCTACATCTTCCTGTTCAAGATGATGTCGTTCATGCAGAGCCGGCTCGGACCCATGGAAGCAGGGCCCTACGGTTCGATGCAGCTGCTCGCCGAGGTCGGCAAGTGGCTCCAGAAGGAAGACATCGTCCCCGAGAACGCCGATGCGCGCATCTACAAGTTGGCGCCGATCATCGTGCTCATGTCGACGTTCCTGCTCGTCGTGGTGGTGCCCTTTGGCCCCGATGCGTGGTTCACCAACTTCGAGGCGGGCGTGTTCTACGCACTCGCGGTCGGGTCGGTATCGGTCATCGGCATCCTCGTCGCCGGGTGGTCGAGCGCCAACAAGTACTCCCTGCTCGGTGGTCTGCGAGCAGGCGGCCAGCTGATCGCCTACGAGTTGCCGATGGTGCTCGCCGTGGTCGGTGTGGTCATCCAGGCCGGCTCGATGAACCTGCAAGACATCGTGGTAGCGCAGAACACGCAAGAGATCTTCGGCATCAGTGCGATCGGGTTCCCGTTCGTCATCACCCAGTTCGTCGCCTTCATCGTGTTCATGATCTCGGTGCAGGCCGAGCTCACGCAGCCACCCTTCGACATGCCGATCGCCGAATCCGAACTCGTGTCGGGCTACATGACCGAATACTCGGGTTTCCGGTTCCTGATGTTCTTCATCGGCGAGTTCGCCACTGCCGGTGTCTTCGCATTCATCGCCGCGATCCTGTTCCTCGGTGGATGGGGCGTTCCCTTCTCCTGGTTCGGCTGGACCGACATCGATTCGGTGGCAAACTGGATGAACATCGCCGGGCCGCTGATCATGTTCACGAAGATGTTCGTGCTCACCGGCATCATCATGTGGGTTCGGTTCACCTACCCGCGCTTCCGCGAAGATCAGCTCCAGCGCTTCGCCTGGAAGGTGCTGATCCCCGTGTCGATCGCCAACATCGTGATCACCGCAATCCTGAAGGTGGCTGTCTGATGCCCAAGGTCCCAGGTCTCATCAAGGGTCTCGGTGTCACGTTCGGCACCATGATCCGAACCGCCAAAGACGGTGCCGACACCGTGCAGTATCCGCACGTCAAGGAGATGCCACCGATTCGCTCGCGCGGCGTCATCGCGCTGCACGAGGGCAACTGCACGGCATGCATGTTGTGTGCACGGTCGTGCCCCGATTGGTGCATCTACATCGAGGGACACAAGCAGCTCGCACCGCCACGTCGTGCTGGTGGCAAGCCTCGCCAGGTGAATCATCTCGACCGGTTCGACATCGACTACGCGCTCTGCATGTATTGCGGTATCTGTGTCGAGGTGTGCCCGTTCGACGCTCTGTTCTGGAGCCCCGAGTACGAGTACTCCGAGCCGCGCATCGCCGACCTGCTGCACGACAAGACCAAGCTGGGGGAGTGGATGGAGACCGTCCCCGAGGCACCGGCACTCGAAGCGGGAGCGGAGAAGAAGTAGTGATGCTCGCCGCCGCCAACCTCGTCGCGATCGACACACTCTTCGCCGCCGATGTGAACGTCGCCCAGAACGTGGGCTTCGGCATCATTGCCGCAATGATGATCTTCGCCGCCCTGAGCGTGGTCACCACCAAGAATGTCGTGCACGCTGCACTGTGGCTCGCCGTCGTGCTCGGCGGTGTTGCCGCTCAGTACATCCTTGCCGCAGCCGAGTTCGTCGCCGTGTCGCAGATCTTGGTGTACATCGGTGCCGTCATGGTGCTGTTCCTGTTCGGCATCATGCTCACACGGTCGCGCCTCGGCGCCGACACCGACCTGAACAACAAGGGCTGGGCCGCTGCAATACCGGTGGCGCTGCTCATGTTCGGCCTCCTGGCCTGGGTGATCATCGACGCGTTCGAAGACCAGGTGCTGGTCGATCCGGACGCAGCGACGATTTCACAGTCGACCACGTCGTTGAGCGATGCGTACCTCGGCGTGTACCTGGTGCCGTTCATCGCCCTCTCGTTCATCCTGCTCGCCGCCGCCATCGGCGCCATCGTGCTGGCCAGGAAGGACTGAGCCATGCTCGCAGTCAACTTCCTCCTGCTGTCGTCGGTGTTGTTCTCCATCGGCGTGTTCGGCGTCATCGCGCGCAAGAACGCCGTGATGGTGCTCATGTCGATCGAGTTGATCCTCAATGCTGTGAGCCTCAACCTGGTTGCGTTCTCGTTGATGTGGGGCAATGCCGATGGGCAGGCCTTCGCACTGTTCGTCATCGCCGTCGCGGCCGCCGAGGTCGGCGTCGGCCTCGCCATGGTCCTGATGATCTACCGCAACCGACGATCGATTGCGCTCGACGAGCTCTCGGAGATGAAGGGCTGAGATGTTCGCCGCAGAAGCCTTGAAATCCGGTTGGTTCCTCGAACACGCCTGGCTGATCCCGCTGATTCCCGGCATCGGGTTCGCCGTCATCCTCCTGTTCGGCAAGAAGTTGCCGTACAAGGGTGCCGAAGTTGGCATCGGCACGATGGGGGCGGCGTTCCTGCTCGCCGCCGGCGCCACATACCAATGGATCCAGCGGGTCGGTTCGGCCGAGGGCGAACACGAAGGCGCGTTGTCAGCCATACACGGATTCGCCGGCACGGTGTTTCCTGCGGCAGAGGAAGGTGGCCACAGCCGCCCCTACGTCGAACCGGTCGTGAAATCGTGGACCTGGTGGCAGAACGACGGCCTCGAGCTCGGCATCGGCCAGCACATCGACGGGTTGGCCGTCATGATGCTGCTGCTCGTCACGTTCATCTCGCTGCTCGTGCAGATCTACTCCACCGAGTACGTCAAGGGCGACCGCCGGTACACCCACTTCTTCGCAGCCCTCACGCTGTTCTCGGCCGGCATGTTGGTGATGGTGCTCGCCGAGAACATGGTGCAGTTGATCCTCGGCTGGGAGATCATGGGTCTCTGCTCGTTCCTGTTGATCGGTCACTGGTGGGAGGACGAGGAGAACAGCCGCGCTGCGCTGAAGGCGTTCTTCACGGTGCGTGTCGGCGACGTCGGGCTCCTCGTCGGCACAGCGATCCTCTATTTCAGCTCCGACGATTTCGCACGCGAGCACGGTACGAACGGGTTCAACATCAGGGCCATCTCGGCATGGGCGCTCAGCGACGGGGCCAGTTCGCAAGTGCTGTTCTGGGGTGCGATCGCCCTGTTCATCGCATGTATCGGCAAGTCCGGCCAGTTCCCGCTCCACACCTGGTTGCCCGATGCGATGGCCGGACCAACGCCCGTGTCGTCGTTGCTGCACTCGTCCACCATGGTCGTCGCCGGGGTGTTCCTCGTGGCTCGTCTCTACCCCGTGTTCTTCGTCGGCCTCGACATTCTCGATACGGGCGTGAACCTCATCGCCGTCATCGGTGGCATCACGATCATCATCGCTGCGGCGCTGGCGTTCGTGCAGAACGACATCAAGAAGGTCCTGGCGTACTCGACGGTGTCGCAGCTCGGCTACATGATGATGGGCCTCGGCGTCGGCGCCTGGCTCCCGGCCGTGTTCCACGTGTTCACCCACGCCTTCTTCAAGTGTTGCCTGTTCCTGTGCGCCGGCTCGATCAGTCATTCCGCGTCGCACCATTCCTTCGACATGAAGAAGGACATGGGCGGCCTGCTGAAGAAGATGCCCATCACTGCCGGTGCGTGGATGGCAGCGACGCTCGCGCTCTGCGGTGTGCCGTTCTTCTCGGGCTTCTTCTCGAAGGACGAGATCATCGACAACGCCGACCACAACGGGTACCGGGTCTTCTTCGTCATCGGTCTGGTCGGCGCGGCCATGACCGCCGCGTACATGACCCGTGCGACGTATCTCACGTTCTTCGGTGAGTCGCGCGGCGCTTCGGCCGGCGAACACCACGACGACGACCACCACGACGACCACCACGAAGACCACGACCACGAAGACCACGACCACGACGACCTGCACGACGACGATCAGGTAGCCGATCGTGTGCTCGTCGGCGCCGGTGTGGGATCCGTCGGTGGCGATGGTCACGATCACGGCGCACACGCCCTCGCATCCGGCGACCACTCGCATGGCGACGACCACGGCAATCACGGCGACCACGGCGACCACGGCGGGGGACCGCACGAGTCGCCACCTGCCATCACGGCTCCCCTCGTGATCCTGGCGTTCCTGGCGATCTTCTCGGGGTATCTCAACGCTGCACCGTTCGGCACCGAGTATTTCACCGAGTGGGTCGAGCCCGCCGGCGTGGTGGTCGTCGAGCACAGCGAAGCAGTCGTGGAGTCGGACGAGGGTGGCGAGGGCGAGGGGCTCGGGTCGTTCGGCCGCACCGCCGCCCCCGTCGTAGCCGCCGAAGAGGGCGAGGAGGAGCCGACCGGATGTGGGTTCGTAGGTCCAGCGGAAGGCATCTGTTACGCACCCGAACTCAGCCATGCCGAGTTCACATGGGTGAAGGCGCTGCCGTCGATCCTCCTCGTCGCGTTCGGCGCATTGGCCAGTCTGTGGCTGTGTCTCGGTATCTGGGGAGGCCGCAAGAACCCGTTCGCCGGGCTCACCAAGCGCAACAAGGTCGCTCATGCGGGACACCAGTTCCTGGTGAACAAGTACCACCTCGACGACCTCTATGAGAAGGTCATCGTGCACGGCATCGCACACCCGATCGCGAAGGCCGCCTATTGGGTGAATCAGAACGTGATCGACGGCATCGTCAACGGCGTCGGTCGCGCCGGTAAGGAAACCGGTGAGTGGGTCTACCGCAATGTCGACCAGCGTGTGGTCGATGGCGCGGTCAATGCGTCAGGGACGGTGGCATCCGAAACCGGTCACGCCCTGCAACCTGTCCAGTCCGGCAAGGTCAACCAGTACGGCGCGCTGCTCTTCGGCGCTGCTGCCGTCGGGGCGATCGTTCTCGTCCTCCTGAACGTGTAAGGCGAACCAACATGGAATATCCACCATACGAATTTCTCACCGCCGACAACTGGCTGCTCATCGTCGGCACGTTCCTGCCGATGGTGGGCGTGCTGTTGATGATGTTCCTACCGGCTGAGGACGAGACCACCCACAAGCAGATCGCCGTGCTCACCGCGGGCGCCACGCTGCTCGTCGGTATCTACACGTTGATCCGTTACGACTACGACCAGAGCGAGAAGCTCCAGTTCTACGTGGACGAAGAGTGGATCAGCGTCATCAAGGCGAACTTCACCATCGGCCTCGACGGCATCAGTCTGCCGTTGTACGTGTTGTCGATGGCCGTCACCTTCCTGGTCATCGTGTACACGTGGGACAACATGCCCGAGGCGGGCAACCCGAAGGCCTTCATGATGCTCATGCTGGTGCTTCAGGTCGGCATGGCCGGCACGTTCATCGCCCAGGATCTCATCTTGTTCTTCGTGTTCTTCGAGGTCGTTTTGCTGCCGATGTACTTCATGATCGGCGTGTGGGGCGGCGAGCAACGGCAGTACGCCTCGCTCAAGTTCTTCCTCTACACCATGTTCGGCTCCGCGCTCATGCTCGTGGCGTTCCTCGCCCTGTTCTTCCAGACAGGCGCCGAGAGCTTCAGCTATCAGCACCTCATGGAGGCCGGTTCGCTGGTCGACCGCGACGTGCAGATCTGGATCTTCGCCGGCATGTTCGTCGGTTTCGCCGTGAAGGTTCCGATGTTCCCCTTCCACACATGGCTTCCCGACGCCCACACCCAAGCCCCCACACAGGGCTCGGTCATCCTGGCCGCCATCCTGCTGAAGCTCGGAACGTACGGCTTCGTGCGCATCGCACTCCCGATGCTGCCGCAGGGAGCCAAGGCCTGGGCGCCCGTCATCGGCATTCTCGCAGTGATCGGCATCATCTACGGTGCCCTCGGCTGTTTGGCGCAGACCGACATGAAGCGGCTCATCGCGTTCTCCTCGGTCGCTCACATGGGGTACGTGATGCTCGGCATCGCCACGCTCACCAGTTTCGGCATCAACGCCGCGCTCTTCGGCATGGTCGCGCACGGCCTGATCACCGGCATGCTCTTCTTCCTGGCCGGCTCGGTGAAACACCGGTACCACACGCTCGAGATCAATCGTCTCTCCGGCATGCTCATCCAGATGCCGAAGCTCGGCTGGATCCTCGGTTTCTGTGCCATGGCGTCACTCGGCTTGCCCGGCCTGGCCGGCTTCTGGGGTGAGTTCCCAGCCATCCTGTCGGCGTACAGCCCAGGGTTCGGCCTGGACGAGCAGCTGTTCCGGGTGCTCATGGTCGTCGCGGCTCTCGGTACGGTCCTCGCCGCCGCCTATTTGCTCTGGCTCTACCAGCGCACGGCGATGGGTGAGCCGTCGCCAGAGTTCTCGGGCCAGGCCCAGCCGGCGCACTCGCTCAGCGCAGCAGTGAACGACGAACACGACGACGACCACGCCGACCACCACGGCGCCGACATCCACGATGTCACTCCGATCGAATGGGTGTCGTGGACTCCGTTCCTCGTCGCCATCTTGGTGCTCGGTGTCTACCCGCAGCTGATGTTCCGCGTGATGGACCCCGCTGTCAACGTGTTGATCGAACGCATCGGAGCCGGCCTCTAGTGCTCGCGATGCTCCTCGCTCAGGGGTTACCCGACTGGGTTTCACCCACGATCGACTGGCATGCGATCGCGCCCGAGCTGGTGCTCGTGGTGGGCATCAACCTCGTGTTGCTCATCGATCTCTGGCTCGACGAGTCGAAGAAGTGGATGATGGCCGCGCTCACGGGTGTCGTATTGCTGTCGGCGTTCGTGCCGGTGGTGACCCTTGCCGTGATCGGCGACAGCAGCCGAGACGCGATCCTCGACGGTCGCTACGTCGTCGACGAGTTCTCGCTCATCCTCAAGGCGCTCTTCCTGCTCACCGGGTACGTGGTGGTGCTGATGAGCCAGACCGAGCTCGAAGAGGGCGGGTACTACCAGGGCGAGTACTACGTGCTGCTGCTGGTGAGCATCCTCGGCATGGTGATGATGACGTCGAGCCGCGATCTGGTGTCGATCTTCGTGGCGCTCGAGCTGCTGTCGATCCCGGCGTACATGATGGCGGCCTGGCGCAAGCGTGACGTGAAGTCCAACGAAGCCGGCGCGAAGTACTACCTGCTGGGTGTGTTCGCGTCGGGCGTGCTCTTGTACGGCATGAGTTTCTTGTACGGCACGACGGGTTCGACCAAGTTGACCGACATCGGCGCGTCGCTGTCGAACGACCTGATGGGTATCCAGGTGGTCGCCGTCGTCTTCGTGATCGTGGGGTTCGGGTTCAAGATCTCGGCGGTGCCGTTCCACACGTGGGCACCCGTTACGTACGAGGGCGCGCCCACGCCGGTCACGGCTTTCCTCTCGGTCGCGTCGAAGGCGGCCGGTTTCGTCGCGCTCGTGACGATGCTGTTCGTCGGCATGTACGGCGCGAGCGACGTGTACCAGCCGTTCATCTGGGTGCTTGCCGCGCTCACGATGACCGTCGGCAACGTCGTGGCGCTTCGCCAGACCAACATCGTCCGCCTGCTCGCGTACTCATCGGTGAGCCAGGGTGGATTCATCCTGATGCCACTCGCCGTCATGGCCACCGGCGATGCGGCCGAGTCGGCGCTCAAGACGGTCGTCATCTACCTCTTGATCTATGCCTTTTCGAACCTCGGTGCCTTCGCCGTGATCATCGCGGTCAGCCGCAAGACCCGCAGTGGCGAGATCTCCTCGTTCGGGGGGCTCATGAGCTACGCGCCCGGAATGGCACTCCTCATGACGATCTTCCTGGCGTCGCTCACCGGCATCCCGCCGCTCGGTATCTGGATCGCGAAGGTGCAGGCGTTCAAGACGTTGCTCGATGCCGGCTCGAACGCTGCGTACGTGCTGGCGATCATCGCGGCCGTCAACACCGTGA
Source organism: Ilumatobacteraceae bacterium (assembly GCA_037969115.1). Taxonomy (GTDB): domain Bacteria; phylum Actinomycetota; class Acidimicrobiia; order Acidimicrobiales; family Ilumatobacteraceae; genus JBBKWQ01. Next base: position 7,769 of record JBBKWQ010000257.1, on the reverse strand, counting down.
TCGCGGCCGCGTACTACATGAAGGTCCTGCGGACGATCTGGATGGACCCGGTGCCCGATGGCGACATGACGCCGGTGCGGGCTCCGGCTCCGATCCAGGCGGCGTTGTTCATCACCGCTGCCGGCACGATCGTGCTCGGCCTGCTCCCCGGTCTGGTGCTGCGGTTCGCCGACCTGGGCGATCTCACCAGCGCCTTCCCGCTCTGACGGGCGGCGGTCTCATGGGGACCGACTCGGCCATTCCATTCGCGTCGTTCATGGCCGATGCGCTCTACGGCGGCGACGGTTTCTACACGAGTGGCGGACACGCCGGCCGGCGCGGCGACTTTCTCACGTCGCCCGAGGTCGGTCCGCTGTTCGGTGCAGTCGTTGCGAGGTTCCTCGACGCCGAGTGGGTGCGGCTCGGGCGTCCCGATCCGTTCACCGTTGTCGACGCCGGGGCCGGCCCGGGTACGTTGGCGCGGTCGGTGCTCGCCGCAGCACCGACGTGCGTGAGCGCCATGCGATACGTGGCGGTCGAGGTGTCCTCGGCGCAAAGAGAACGCCATCCCGATGGTGTCGTGTCGGTGGCTGAGATGCCGTCGGGGCCGTGTGTCGGAGTGATCATCGCGAACGAGTTGCTCGACAACCTGCCTTTCCGCCTCGTGGTTTTCGACGGCGCCTGGCGCGAGGCCTTCGTGTCGCGTGCAGCCGGCGAACCGAGCGAGATATTGGATCAGCCGCTCGATCCGGTGCCGTCGGTCCTGCCGAAGCGACCCGCGCACGGGGCTCGCGCCCCGCTGCAGGACGAAGCGCGTGAGTGGGTGAGCCGGGCTCGGCAGTTGCTCGAGGCGGGCACCGTTGTCGTGATCGATTATGCGTCGGCCACCACGGCAGGAATGGCGATGCGTCCGTATCGCGAATGGCTTCGAACGTTTCGCGGTCACGAGCGAGGCGCCCACTATCTGAGCGCGCCCGGGTCACAGGACATCACCGTGGAAGTGGCACTCGATCAGCTTCCCGAGCCCGACACGCTGCGAACGCAAGCGCAGTGGTTGCGGTTGTGGGGCATCGACGAACTGATCGACGAAGGCAAGCGGATCTGGGAGGAGCGGGCTGGTCGCCCCGATCTGGAGGCCATGACGATGCGCAGTCGCATCAGCGAGTCCGAAGCCCTGCTCGACCGGCAGGGACTCGGGGGATTCATGGTATTGGAGTATCGACAGGGCTGATCTACGGTGCTCCGGGTGCAGCCCGATGTCGCCGAGTGGGACGGTCTCGTCCCGGGTCGACGCCTCGAGGGAGGCGCTCGCAACGACGTGTGGCTCGGCTCGCTCCGCGGCGAACCCGTGGTGATTCGACGGTCGCGACGGACCCCACAGTCGCTTGCTTGGGAGCTCGACCTGATGCGGCTACTGCACGATCGGGATTTCGGCGTGCCGCTTCCGGAACCGACGTCGTCCGGCGAGCGGTCGTCGGAGTGCGTCGTGGTGCAGCGCTGGATCGGGGGGCGCGAGCCGACCACGGCCGGAGATTGGTCGAAGGTGGCCGCCGAGCTGAAGCGGCTGCACCGCGTTTGCGGTGACGTAACGCAACGGCCGGGCTGTGAGGTCGTCACCGATCTGACGTCGGCATCCGTCAGCGTCGATGCGGACCTCTCGGCGATGCCCGGCAACGTGGTGGCGGTCCTGCTGGATGTCTTCGGTTCGGTCGCCGGGGCACCAGTCTCCTTGATCCATGGTGATCCCGGGCCTTCGAACGTTCGCATCGGCGACGACGGGCGCGTTCGATTGCTCGACTGGGACGAGAGTCGAGTCGACGTGGTTTGGCACGACCTGTCGAACCTCGGAATCCGGGTGCTTCTGTCTGCCGAGCATGCCCGTGCCGTTCGGTTGTCGAACGCGTGGGAGGCAGCAAACGCATGGAACACCGAGGTCGGGTACGCGCGTCGACGGCTCGCCCACCTGATGAGTCCGACCGGAGCCATGTCCGGCGGCGAGGTCGTGCGTCCACCGGACGCTGTATTTGCTGACCGCCGCCTGGCGGAGACGTACGACGTGTTCGAGGGCGATCGCGACGACCTCGATGCCTACGAACGGCTGGTCGACGAGTTCGGTGCGAGCACGGTGCTCGACGTGGGCTGCGGCACGGGCGAGTTCGCCTGCCGACTCGCCCGACGCGGTGTGAACGTCACCGGTGTCGATCCGGCCGCGGCGTCGGTGGAGATCGCGCGGGCGAAGCCGGGCGCCGACCAGGTGTCGTGGATGGTGGGAGACGCATGCTCGCTTCCCCCGATGCAGGTCGACCTGGCGTTCATGACCGCGAACGTGGCACAGGTGTTCCTGACCGACCAGGATTGGGAGGCCACGCTGTGCGCCGTCGGCCGTGCGCTTCGTCCGGGTGGCCATCTCGTGTTCGAGACCCGTGATCCTGAACGGCGAGCATGGGAGCAATGGACACCAGCCGAGACACGCGACGCGGCCGTGCTGCCCACGGGCGAGACCGTCGACACGTGGTGCGAGGTCACCGGTGTGGACGGTGAGTTCGTGACCTTCGTGTACACGAACACGTTCGGGTCCGACGGTGCGACCATCACGTCCGAGTCGACGCTGAGATTCCGCCAGCGAGACGACATCAAATCGACGCTCGTCGACGCGGGATACCAGGTCATCGCCGTCCGTGATGCTCCCGATCGCCCGGGCAGGGAGATGGTCTTCATCGCCCGACACAACTGACCATCGCCCGGTTCCTCGCCCGCTGATTCTGTGCAATCATTGTCGTGGCGCCCGGTCCGCCGTTCTGAGCGGTACCACGTGTGCGCCTCGAGTGAGGAGGGAACCATGTTTCGTACGAATCGTGCCCGAGTCGCAGCCGCTGCTGTCGCAGCCATGCTGCTCCCAGCCGCCCTGGCGACGGGTGTGGACGCTTCAGGCGATCGAGGTGGCGGCAACCACCATCATCAGCGTCGTCAAACCGTTCGTTTCGCCACGTTCAACGCATCGCTCAATCGCGGCGCGGCCGGTGCGCTCGCGACGGAATTGGCCTCACCGGGGAGCGCGCAACCCGACACCGTCGCCGAGATCATCCAGCGCTCGCGACCTGATGTGCTGTTGATCAACGAGTTCGACTACGACCCGGCTGCGCTCGCGAGTTTCCAGGCGAACTACCTCGGCGTCGCTCACGGTGACGCTGAGCCGATCGTCTACCCGTACAGCTACATCGCTCCCTCGAACACCGGGGTGTACTCGGGGTTCGACTACGACAACTCCGGAGCGGCCGGCGATTTCAGGCCCAACGACTCGTATGGCTTCGGATTCTTCGAGGGACAGTTCGGCATGGCGGTGCTGTCGATGTACCCGATCGAGACGCAGTGGGTGCGCACATTCCAGAACTTCAAGTGGAAGGACATGCCGGGCGCGCTGCTCCCGGACGACCCTGCGACGCCGGAGCCGGGCGACTGGTACACACCGGGACCCGAACTCGATTCGTTCCGGCTCTCGTCGAAGAGTCACTGGGATCTCCCGATTCGCGTCGGTCACAAGGTCGTGCATTTCCTCGTGAGTCATCCGACTCCGCCGGTGTTCGACGATCCGCCGACGTTCCCCGCCGGGGTCGACTTCAACGGACGACGGAACCACGACGAGATCAGGTTCTGGGCCGACTACATCAACCCGCGGCATCGCGTGAACAAGTACATCTACGACGACAACGGCGAAAGGGGTGGTCTCTGGCCAGGCTCGTATTTCGTGATCGCAGGCGACCAGAACTCTGACCCGAACGATGGTGACAGCGTGCCCGGCTCGATCCAGCAACTGCTCGACAGCAGGCGTATCAACACCAAAGTCACACCGTCGAGCACGGGTGGTACTGAGCAGTCCGCACTCCAAGGTGGTGCCAACACGTCGCACCTCAGCGATCCGGCGTTCGACACCGCCGACTTCGCCGACTCGTCGCCCGGCAATCTACGTGCCGACTACGTGCTGCCGAGTCGCAATCTCCGCATCACGGACGCGGCTGTGTTCTGGCCCGAGGCTGCTGATCCACTGTTCGGGCTGGTCGGCACGTTCCCGTTCCCGTCGTCTGACCACCGGCTCGTCTGGGTCGACCTGAGACCCCGCTTCGTTCCCTGGTTCGGGTAATCGACCCGAGCGAGCGCTCTCCCGACTCGTCGGTGTGTTGGCGGATCCGTCCGTTCAGCGCCCGACGAGTTGGCGCAGCCTGCTCTCGACGTCTTCGCGGTTGACATAGCCGCCACACATCTGGCGAACACCCGTGTACGAACTGCGGCCGTGGAGGACTCGCCAGTTGTCGAACAGGAGCGCTTGCCCGGGGGCGAGCACGTGACGCCACTGCATCTCCGAATCGTTCGCCAACCTCTCGAACGTCCGCAGTGCGTCGTAGAAGTCGACCATCTCGCGTTCGTCGAGCAGGAAGGGTGCTCGGTCGTAGTTGTTGAACGACACCTGGACGACATCACCCGAACGGCCGACCCGGAAGGTCGGCCTGGCGGCCATCAAGTGCGAACCATCGCCGATGTACTGCCCGGGCACGTCGACCGCGGCGAGCACCGCGAAGTGGTCGGGATGGTCCTTGCGCATTCTCGCGGCGAGGTGGAACCCGTCGACCATGGTGCTCTGACCGCCAGTGCCCTCGAACCTGAGGCAATGCAGGAGTTGGACGCCCGGCGCGTCGTGTGAGTAGGTGCCGTCGGTGTGAGGCCGGAGTTCGAGGTTCGTGTACGCGGTGTCGGCCTTGGTGAGGTCGGCGGTGAACTCCCACATGCCACCGAAGATGGTTTCGCGAACGTATCCCACCCGTCGCAGGAGCGTTTCGGTCGCTTCCGCAGTTGGTGGTGTGCCCGAGGCGATGCAGAACCCGTACTCGGCGACCGTGGTCAACCAGCGGCCGACTCCGTCGTCGGAGTCCATCACGGCCTCGTACTCGACCGTCGGCATCGACTCGCCGATTGCCGCGGCATCCCAGTGTGTCGCCCGGACAGCGACGGCGCCGTCGGTGGGAGATGCCAGTCGATATCGGGCCAGGAACGGAACGGGCAGCACCGAGTCGGCGCCTCCGTGGCTCCACGAGATCCTGAGGCAATCGCCGTCGATCGACGCGCCGGAGCTCACGACCTCGGACGGCAGCGCCGCGGTGTACAGCTGCCGCTGCTGCGTGACGGGGTGCAACGTGTCGGGGTCGTGATCGTGGTCGCGGAGCCAGATCCACGGGAATCGAGTCGTGAGACCGTCGTTCCAACGCACTTCGAGTGAGATGGTGGACGTGGTCAACGACGAGATCGTCGCCATGTGCATCTCGGGATAGTACGACTCCAGTTCCTGGCCCATCGACCTCGACGGTCGTGGTCGAGCGGAATGCCCGACCACTTCCCGTGGCTTCGTCGTGGCACACTCGCGTACAGTTCTTCTCGTTCGACCCCGAGGAGCGCGCACCGACATGACGACCGAGTCCAGCGATCAGAACGACACCATCGACGCCTTGATGGCGGAGAATCGGAGGTTCCCGCCGAGCGAGGCGTTCAAGAACGACGCCCTGGTGACCGGAACGCACCTCTACGACGAGGCAGCCGAGGACGATGAGGGTTTCTGGGCGCGCCAGGCCGGCGATCTGCTGAGCTGGTCAAAGCCGTGGGACACCATTCTCGATTGGCAAATCCCACATGCGAAGTGGTTCGTCGGCGGCGAGCTGAACGTCGCCTACAACTGCCTCGACCGTCACGTCGAGGCAGGAAACGGCGATCGAGTTGCGTTCCACTGGGAGGGCGAACCGGGCGACACCCGCACGATCACGTACAGCGATCTCCTGACCGAGGTCTCTCAGTTCGCCAACGTTCTGAAGGACCTCGGCGTCGGCAAGGGTGACCGCGTCAACATCTACTTGCCCATGATTCCCGAAGCTGCGGTGGCCATGCTCGCCTGCGCTCGCATCGGTGCCGCACACAGCGTGGTATTCGGCGGATTCTCGTCACAGTCGCTGGCCGACCGCATCAACGACGCGCAGGCGAAGGTGCTGATCACGGCCGATGGCGGCTATCGCCGAGGTGAGGTCTTCCCGTTGAAGGCGGCCGCCGACGAGGCGTGCGCCAACACTCCCACGATCGACCATGTCGTCGTGGTGAAGCGCGGCGGCAACGACGTCACCATGGTCGAAGGGCGCGATCATTGGTACCACGAGTTGATGGACGGTGCCGACAGCGAGTGCCCTGCTGAGCCCATGGACAGCGAGCATCTCCTCTTCCTGCTGTACACGAGTGGCACCACCGGTTCACCGAAGGGCATCATGCACACCTCGGGTGGATACCTCACGCACACTGCCTACACACACAAGTACGTCTTCGATCTCAAGCCCGAGTCCGACGTGTTCTGGTGTACTGCCGATGTCGGATGGATCACCGGTCACAGCTACATCGTCTACGGTCCACTCGCCAACGGCGCCACCCAGGTGATGTACGAGGGTGTCCCGAACCATCCCGGCAATGATCGGTTCTGGAGCATCGTCGAGAAGTACGGCGTGACGATCTTCTACACCGCTCCCACCGCGATTCGCACGTTCATGAAGTGGGGAGCCGACGAGCCGGCCAAGCACGATCTGAGTTCGCTGCGTGTACTCGGCACGGTCGGCGAGCCCATCAACCCCGAGGCCTGGATCTGGTACAACGAGCACATCGGCGGCACACGTTGCCCGATCGTCGACACGTGGTGGCAGACCGAGACGGGTGGCATCATGATCAGCCCACTGCCGGGAGCGACCACCACCAAGCCGGGTTCAGCGACGTTCCCCGTTCCAGGTGTGAGCGCGGAAATCGTCGACGACGACGCCAAGCTCGTCGAGCACGGTGGTGGTTACCTCACCCTGACGCGTCCGTGGCCCGGCATGTTGCGCGGCATCTGGGGTGACGCCGAACGGTTCAACGACACGTACTGGAGGCGCTTTCCGGGTCGCTACTTCGCCGGTGACGGCGCCAAGCTCGACGACGACGGCTATCTCTGGTTGCTCGGCCGCGTCGACGACGTGATGAACGTGTCGGGCCATCGGATCTCGACCACCGAGGTCGAATCGGCGCTGGTGTCTCACCCGGCAGTCGCCGAGGCTGCCGTGGTCGGCGCCAACGACCCAATCACCGGTCAAGCCGTGATCGCGTACGTGATACTTCGTGGAGGCAGCGACGTCGGTGTGCCGGAGCTACGTGCTCATGTCGCGGACCAGATCGGCGCCATCGCGAAGCCGAAGACGATCTACATCACTCCCGATCTTCCCAAGACCAGGTCGGGCAAGATCATGCGCCGACTGCTCCGCGACGTCGCCGAGGGACGCAACCTCGGCGACACCACCACGCTGGCCGATGCGTCGGTGGTCGGTGAGCTGCAACGCCGTGCTGCCGACAGCGGTGGCGATGAGTGACGGTGCACTGAGCTCGGAACCCTCCGGGGTCTGGCCGGCACCTGCCGCGCCGGGCCCAACCGACGGCGAACGCGCGAAGATCCAACGCGAGTGGCAGGCCAATCGGCAAGCAATGTTCAAGTCTTGGAGCGGCACGACCGATATTCCTCTCGTGAACGAAGGTGGTGAGACGCGGCTGACAGACGATCAGGTGACCGATCGCGGACAGTCCGGCGACGCCGGTCCGCCAGCGACCGGTTTTCGCTTCGATCTCGGTGGTGCACTGTCTCGACTCGACAGCGACGTTGCTCCGGGCCCAATCGACGCGCTGACGGCGGCACCGCTGCCGGTTCCCCCGCTCACCACTCCGCCGCCTCCGCCCAGCCCCCCGGC
>JBBKWQ010000256.1:0-13181 GCA_037969115.1 Ilumatobacteraceae bacterium | reverse complement strand
GCGTCGACGATGTCGGTGATGTCGGACCCGGTCTGATTGAACGGTGCCCACGCCGAGCCACGCGGCACATCGACGTGAGCGTTCAGCGGCAGCACGACCGAACCCTTCGCACCGGTGACCTTCACGTCGGCGCCCACCGCGACGCCGATCTTGTCGACGTCGGCCGGGTTGACATACACACCGGCTCCCACCGCGAGGTCGGCCAGCGACGGCGCGAGCGCCGTGCCCACGGCTCGGTCGTAGAGCTTGCGGCTCACCAGCAGACGGAAGTCGTATCCGCTCGGGGCGATCTCGGGGACTGGGGCGGCCGGCAGCGACATCGACGGAGGCACGGCGATGACGCCCTCGCTGTCGGCGTCGAGCGCATCAGCGGTGACGTCGGCGTAGCCGGGAACGTTCGCAGCGATGGCGGCAGTGATGCTCTCGACCGAGTCGAACCCGAGGTCATGGCCGAGATCGAGCGCCAACTCGGTCGCGATCATCCAGTCGGGACGACTCGTGCCCGTCGCCGTGACGCTCTGCGTCACCCGGGTGACGCGTCCTTCGAGATTGGTCGTGGTTCCCGACTTCTCACCGAACGCGGCCGCCGCCAGCACGACATCGGCGAGCTGTGCCGATTCGGAGCGAACCGTGTCGACCGCGATGACACGTCGCGCTCCACGAAGCGCCCGCTGAGCCAGATTGGCGTCGGGACAGTCGTTGATCGGGTCGGATCCGACGAGGATCAACAACTCGATCTTGCCATCAGCCGCAGCTTGCAGCGTGGCCAGACCGTCGGGCCCGTTGTGCGGTGCGAGTCCGACCTGGAGCGCGCCGACCACATTGCCGCGGCGCAGAGCCGGCAGCACCGTTGCCGTCGGGACCGCCGCGAGGAGCGCCGCCAGCGCAGCCGTTGCGGTGAGCTCGGACGAGGCCAGGTTGGCTCGACCTGCCACGACGACCACGTTGCCCGCAGCGATCTGTGCGGCGACCGCCTCGTCTGCGAGGGTCTCCGCGATCGCCGCACCGGCCGCACCGGGCTGATAGCGAACGCTCTTCCAGGCGTACTTCGAGAGACCCGACGCCATCGACGAGAACTCGATGATCTTGCTGCGCTTCTTCTCGGCCGCGTCGCGAAGCCGCAAGTAGAGCACCGGCAGCTCTTCCTTGATGTCGCCGCCGAGCAGGATGATCGTGTTCGCGTTCGCGGCCTCGGCGATCGTGGCTCGACGCAATCCGAGCACTTCTGCCGGCAGGCCGTCGCCGAGTTGTGCGTCGCGCTTGGAGACACCGATCGCATCCGCGAGCTTCGCCCAGGCGTAGGCGTCCTCGTTCGTGCCCCGCGCGCCGCCGAGCACGCCGATCGAGGTCTGACCGCCTTCGTCGAGTGCCTGGCGGATGAGCTGCGCACTCGCCGACATCGCTGTACTCCAGCTCGTCTCGGAGAGTCCGGCGTCGGTGCGCACCAGCGGAGCCCCGAGCCGTTGGTCGGACTTGACCGACTCGAAGTTGAACCGACCGCGATCGCAGAGCCAACCCCAGTTGACTGCTTCGGAATCGACGCCCTGATACCGGAGCAACTCGTCGCGGCTCGAGTGCACCGAGATGTGACAACCCACCGAGCACGACGTGCAGGTGGAGTCCGACTGTTGCAGGTCCCACGGGCGGGCCTTGAACCGGTACGGCTTCGCGGTGAGTGCGCCGACCGGGCAGATCTGGACCGTGTTCCCGGAGAAGTACGACGAAAACGGCTCGTCGGGGAACGTGTTGACCTGAGTCAGGTTGCCGCGATCGATGAAGTGGATGAGCTTGTCGCCCGCCACCTCGTCGGCGAAGCGGGTGCACCGGTCGCACAGGATGCAGCGTTCGCGATCGAGGAACACGTTGTCGCTGATCGGGATCGGCTTTTCGTAGTGCCGCTTCTGCTCGACGTAGCGACTCTCGCCCGGGCCGTGGCTGAATGCCTGATCCTGGAGCGGGCACTCGCCGCCCTTGTCACACACCGGACAGTCGAGCGGATGGTTGGCGAGCAGCAGCTCGATGATGCCTTCCTGGACCTGTTTCACCGTGTCGGACTGCGTGTCGACGACCATGTCGGGCGACACCGCGACCATGCATGAGGGTTGCAGCGCCGGCCCGCGGCCCGTGTCGATCTCGACGATGCACTGGCGACACATTCCCACCGAGCTCATGCGCGGGTGGTAGCAGAAGCGAGGGATGTACTCGCCGTGACGCTCGGCCGCGGCGATGACGAGCTCGCCCTTCACGGCGATGATCGGGCGGCCGTTCAGCGTGACCGCGACGGCGTCGGGATCGGGTTCCGGTTCGGGGACCAGGTCGTCGACCTCGGCTTCGGCGACTTCGGCGGTTGTGGTGGCGTCGGTGTCGCTCATCGTCCGCCGCCGGCAACAGCGATGGCGGTGACGGGAATCGACGTGCGCGGCGCCCGCTTGGTGATTCTGGCCTCGAACTCGTCGCGGAAGAAGGTGAGCGCGGAGTGCACGGGCACGTAGGCCGACGGGCCCACGAAACAGATGGTGGTCATCTTGTACGGAAAGGGCACGGCGTCGAGCCCGAGTCGCTCGCTCGAGGCGTGCGGCATCTCACCGGGACAGATCGTCTGGCCGACTTCGAGGAGTTGATCGAGGTCGGCATCGGTACCTTGGCCGTTGACCACCCGCTCGAGAATGCGCATCAACCAGGTGCCCCCTTCGCGACACGGCACGCACTTGCCACACGATTCGTGCGCATAGAAGCGGACGAGCGTGAGCGCCGCAGCCGGGATGTCGGTGGTGGAGTCCATCACGATGATGGCCCCCGACCCGAGCATCGAACCTTCGGAACCGATCAGACGACCTTCGAACGGCAGGTCGAGCTGGTCCGGCAGGAACCAAGGTGCAGATCCGCCACCCGGCACGAACGCTTTCAGGTCGTGGTCGTCGGTGATGCCCTGGCAGAACTCGTCGCCGTAGATCAGGTCACGGAACGTCGTGGTTCCGTTGACGATCTCGAACACACCGGGCCGCTTCACGTGCCCGGAGACCGCAACCATGCGCGTGCCCGGCGACGTCTCGGTTCCGATCGCCGTGAAAGCCGCAGAGCCATTGGCCGCGATGAACGGCAGGTTGGCCAGTGTCTCGACGTTGTTGACGATCGTCGGCTTTCCATAGAGCCCGACTGCGGCCGGGAAGAACGGCGGCTTCAGGCGGGGCATGCCACGCTCGCCTTCGAGCGACTCGATCAGCGCGGTCTCCTCGCCCACCACGTACGCACCGGCACCCCAGTGCAGCACGATGTCGACCGAGAAATCGGTGCCGAGGATGTTCGTACCGATGTACCCGGCGGCGTATGCCTCGTTGAGCGCCTGCGCGATTCGCTCCTGGGCGAGGGCCATCTCGCCTCGGACGTACAGGAAACAACGCGACAAGCCGGCGGCGTACGACGCGATCAAGCATCCCTCGATGAGCTGATGCGGATCGCGCTCCATCAGGAGGCGGTCCTTGTAGGTGCCCGGCTCTGACTCGTCGCCGTTCACCACGAGGTAGCGTGGCCAGACGCCCTGCGGTGTGAATCCCCACTTCACCCCGGCCGGGAAACCGGCGCCACCGCGACCGAGGACGGTCGCCTTGCGGACCTCGTCGTGCATCGCGGCAGGCGTGCCGTCGAGGCACTTCCGTAGACCCTCGTAGCCACCCGTGGCGAGGAACCGCTCGAGTGTGTACGAGTCGTCGTATTGGAAGCGCGACGTGACGATACGAGGTCGATCGCCCTCGTAGAAACCGGGCGTGTACGGATAGGTCGTTGCCGTCACGATTCGGACCCCTCGATCGGCAGCCAGGCCGGCGGCGAGACCTCGTCGTCGGGATGGACCGCGCCGACGGCCAGATCGGCAGGAATGTGCTGGCGGAGGCGGCCGAGCACGCCGTGCGGCGGGATCTCGGTGTCGAGCCTGCCGTCGCGAAGGTCGTCGATGAGCCGATCGAGTTGATCGCTCGTGACTCGATACTGGTGGCGGTAGTTCACCTGGAGGCACGGCGCTTCGGTACAGGCTGCCTGGCACTCGGCGTGTTCCACCGTGAACATGCCGTCGGCTGTGGTGCTGCCTGCCTTGACGCCGAGCTTCTGCTCGGCGTGATGCATCAGGGCTTCGGAACCGAGTAGCGCACACGACATCGTGCCGCAGATGTTGATCACGTACTTGCCGACGGGCTCGAACTTGAACATCTCGTAGAACGACGCGGTGCCGTACACCTCGGCCGGGGTGACGTCGACGAGTTCTGCGACATGTGCCATGGCGGCAGTGGTGACGTATCCGTTCTGCTCCTGCGACAGGTGCACGAGTGGGATCAGCGCCGACTTCGGCTTCGGGTATCGAGCGATGATCTCGCGAGCGAGCGCGACGTTCGCATCGGACAGTCGGCTCACGATGCGTTCCTCCGGGAGTCGTGGCGATGGATACGGTCGGCACGAGCCGCCCACGCCGTGGCCACGAGCACGAAACTGATCTGACCCATCAGCGGTCGACCTCTCCGAGCACGGGGTCGACGCTGGAGATCACGGCCACGGCATCAGCGATGAGACCGCCACGCATCATGTGAGGCAGGCACTGCACGTTGACGAACGACGGCGCGCGAACGTGCATGCGATACGGCGTGGCCGATCCGTCGCTGGCGATGTAGCACCCGATTTCGCCTCGTGGGCTCTCGATAGCGACGTAGACCTCGCCTTCGGGCACTTTGAAGCCTTCGGTGAAGATCTTGAAGTGATGGATCAGTGCTTCCATCGACTCGTCGATGCGGGCGCGTGGCGGCGGCGTGACCTTCTTGTTCTGGATGCGATAGTCGCCACTGGGGATGCGCTCGGCAATCTGGCGCACCATCTCCATCGACTCGCGGATCTCGGCGAGACGGATGGCGAACCGGTCGTAGGCGTCGCCGTACGTGCCCACAATGACATCGAAGTCGATCTGGTCGTAGTGCAGGTACGGCTGGTCGCGACGCAGGTCCCATTCCACACCGGTCGACCGGAGGATCGGACCGGTCGCTCCGAGCGCCAACGCCTCGCCGGGCGTGATGACCCCGACGCCCTGCAACCGGTCGCGCCAGATGGGCTGACCGGTCATCAAGATGTCGTACTCGTCGAGGCGGTCGGGCAGTAGGTCGAGAATCCGGAGCACCCCGTCACGCCAGCCGGCCGGCAGGTCGGCGGCCAAGCCGCCCGGGCGCACGAAGTTGTGGTTCATACGCAGACCGGTGACCTCTTGGAAGAATCGCAGCACCTCCTCGCGCTCGCGCCAGCCGTAGATCATCATCGACACCGCGCCCAGGTCCATGCCGTTGGTGGCCATGAACAGAAGATGGCTGGCGATGCGGCTCATCTCGGCCAGCAACATGCGGATCCAGACCGCACGTTCGGGGATGTCGTGTTCGATACCGAGCAACTTCTCGGTCGCCATCGAGAACACCAGCTCGTTGGCGATCGGGCTCAGGTAGTCCATGCGGGTGACGTTGGTGCCGCCCTGCATGTACGTGAGTTGCTCGCCGGTCTTCTCCATGCCGGTGTGGAGGTAGCCGATGATCGGCTTGCATCGCAGCACCGTCTCGCCCTGCAGCTCGAGCATGAGACGCAGCACGCCGTGCGTGGACGGGTGCTGCGGGCCCATGTTGAGGATCATCGTCTGGTCCTCGTCCGGGTCGTCGGGCAGGTCGCCGAGTTCGGCGGCTTCGGCCTCGCTCATCCGCAACACGCAACCGATCTCACGCATGAGCTCGCGAGCGGTGAGCTCGGAGCGATCGCGCATCTCCTGTGCGCCCTCTGATGCGATTGTGGTCATGACCGCGCCCCTTTGAACTGAACGGGAATCTGACCGACCGCGTAGTCCTTGCGGAGCGGATGACCGATCCAGTCCTCGGGCATCAGGATGCGCGACGGATCGGGGTGGTCGGTGAACGTGATTCCGAACATGTCGTACACCTCGCGTTCCATCGCCTCGGTGCCGGGGTAGAGGTCGAACAGCGTGGGGAGTTCAGCGTCGGACTGAGGCACCTGAACTCGCACACGCAGACGTCGACGGCGCCCGATGTCGAGCAGGTTCACGACGACCTCGAAGCGCTCGCCGACCACGCCGTCGGGCAAGGCGCGATGCATGAACTCGGAATAGTCGACGGCCGTGAGATCGACGCACATCTCGTAACCCTCGTCGACGAGAGCCTTCATCACCTCGACGTATCGGGCGCGGTCGACATGTACCACCGACTGACCGAGGCTGTCGACGAGCGGGCAGTCGTGCAACATCTCAGCCGGTTCGGGCGCGTCGGTCTGTTCGACCTCGGTGGAGTCGGTCATTGGGCCTTGACTCCGAGCAGCACGGGCGTGTCGGCGGCGGGAATCACCTCGACGTGCACGCTGGCGCCGGCACCCGTCTCCTTCCGGCGGCGAAGGATCTCGCCGTCCTCGATCTTCTGGTGCAACGTCTCGATTGCGTGAATCAGGGTTTCGGGAGTAGGAGGGCATCCGGGGGCGTACACGTCGACGGGCACCACCTGATCAACACCCTGCACGATCGCGTAGTTGTTGAACATCCCACCCGAGGAAGCGCAGACGCCCATCGAGATGACCCACTTGGGTTCCATCATCTGGTCGTACACCTGTCGCAGCACCGGCGCCATCTTCTGGCTGACCCTGCCGGCGACGATCATGATGTCGGCCTGTCGGGGGGAAGCGCGGAACACTTCCATCCCGAAGCGCGAGATGTCGTAGTGCGCAGCACCCGTGCCCATCATCTCGATCGCACAACACGCGAGCCCGAATGATGCCGGCCACGACGATCGAGCCCGCGACCAGTTGACGAGGTCTTCGACCTTGCCAGTGATGACGTTGTGCGTGAGCCCGCCGAGTCCGTCGTCGAGCACATCTTGTACCAATCCCACGAACGCCTCCTACGCGGCTTCCTCGGTACCAGGTCCCCCGACGCGTGTGCCTTGGCCCACACGTCCTTCCAAACCGACGCGTCGGATCGTGGACTTCGCGTCGCGCGTGGGCGACGTCATGTCGGCGTCGGCTTGCAGGCTGCGGTACCGGTTGAGCGGACCCCATTCGAGACCGCCCCTGGCGACCTCGTAGACGAACGTGAGGAAGAACACGACGGAGAACGCGAGGATCGCCCAGAATCCGAAGGCACCGAGTTCACCCCTCGACACGGCGTACGGATACAGGAAGATGATCTCGATGTCGAACATCACGAACAACATCGCGACGACATAGAAGCTGACCGGGAATCGCTCGGGCGGCTCCCGACTGGGCACGATGCCGCACTCGTACGGTGCCTCTTTGGCCGCCGACGGACGTCGGGGCGCCAGCAGGAGCGACGCAGCAAAGCTCAAGATCGCGAACAACAACGCGAGGACGCCGAGTACGACGATTGGAAGATACTGACCCATGGTCAGGCGCCGACGGCCGCGGCTTTCCGCGCGAGGTTCTCGGCGACGAAGCGGTCGCGACGATGCAGCAACCAGCAGAGTCCGAGGAACACGAACGTCGAGCTGATGCAGATGATGGCTGCCGGCTGGCGCAGCGATCCGAGATCGCGGATCATGTACACGTACTGGCGTGTCTGCGTCTCATCGACCGTGGGGGCGTTGGGCGCCCGACCGGGCTCATCGCGCAGCGGCACGTACGGAGCCACCTCGACGACCGTGTAGTAAGGCTTGTGCCAAAACGCCACCTGGTCGAGTTCGTCGAGACCGAAGATCTTGGGGTACGCCTCGCCGCCGACCTCGTACACCGCCGTGACGTCGAAATCGCCGACGGCGAGCGCGTCCTCGTCCTCGAGGAACACACCGGCCGACGCTTCGGCCTGGCCGAATTCGGGAGCGGACTCACCGACCCGGGTCCAGCCATCGTCGAGCAGGATGCCTTCGACTGCGCCCGACTGCGCGTCCGGCGTGGCGTCGTCACCGACGGCGACGCGTTCCGGCAGCACGCCGGCGAGGTACAGCGAGTCGGTGTCCTGGATCACGGTGCGACCCTCGACCTGCCGCCACGACGGTTCTTCGCCCTTCAGGCCGATGCCGTACATCCACCAGATACCTCCCATGAGCGCCATCCAGCCCGCAAGCGCTGCGAACGTGACGAGAAAACCCAGCCGGGCCCCCATGTTGGTGCCGAGGATCAGATAGATGCTGCCCATCAGCACTGCCACCGCCATGACGACGGTGAGCGTGCCTCGGAGCTCGGGTTCCCAATCGATGGCCAGAACGGTCGCGAGCATCACAGACTCCGGACGTATTCGACGATGGCTTGAATCTGGTCGTCGGTGAGCATCGAGCCGAACCCGGGCATGCGGCCGCTTCCCTGACCCTGGATGCCGTACTTGGCGCCGAGCACCGAACCGTTCTTGATGAAGTCGACCATGTCGGCCGCGTTCGGGAAATGGGCGTCGACCGAACCGCCCGTGAGGTTCCAGCCGAACGCGCCCTGGCCGGTGACTCCGGGGTCGCCCCAGCTCCATCCCTGCGTGTGGCATCGAGCACAGCTGAATCCACCGCTGGCCAGTTCGAGATTGTAGAGCGCCTCGCCGTAGCTCTGGTACTCGCCGTCCTCGACCGACTTCAATGCCGCCGCATCGATGTCGTTCTGGAGCGACGTCGGCAGGTGACCGCTGGGGCACGACTTCGGGTCGTCCTCGCCGGGGCCGCAGTCCTCGCGGTCGATCTGAATGCTGCGGAGATAGCTGATGAGTGTCTCGATCTGCTGCTCGTTCATCGGCCCGCCGCCTTCGACACCCCACGGCGACATCGGTGAGAACGGTCGGCCGTACACCAGGATGAAGCGAACCTCCTCCTCGCTGTATCGATAGAAGATCGTGTTCACCGCCGGAGCCTTCCAGCTCACTGCGTTCACCTCGTTGGTGAGCGGGTCGATCACGTTGTACGGCGCCGCGCCGCCGCCGCCTCCCATGCCGCCGTGACACCCGGAGCAGTTGAAACCGAGATCGGCCGTGGGCGCGAACAGCCTGCTTCCCCACTCGACGAACAGCTCTTCTTTCTCAGCGGTTGCGCCCGCTTGACGCGACGGCTCGAGAATCCAGTAGAGCGGCAACGCCACGACGATGACGACCAGGAGCAGCACACCGGAAAGCTGCACCATCTCGAGGCGTCGACCCTCGAGCACTTCGTCGTCGTAGTACTTCTTTCGGTTCGGAGCGAGTTCGATTTCGGATCCGAGTTCGGCTCGTGCGCTGCGCAGGTTGAGCAGCATGTAGACGATCCAGCCGATCAGGATGACGGTGAGGAGCAACCATCCGATCGACGTGGTGGCGAGTGCGGGGATCATCAGTGTTCGCTCGCTCCTACACAGTTCGGACCCTCGGCCTCTTGGCCTGTGGTGTTGGTGCCGATCGGCTGTCCCTGGTACACGGTGCCGGTGTCGACGATGACGTCGCCGGCAGTGGTGATCTCGGCGGCGAAGTGGTCCATGCCGCGAGGCGCCGGACCACCCTTCTTCTCGCCGACGCGGTTGTACGTCGAACCATGGCAACCGCACTCGAACCACTGGCTCGAGACACACTGCGGGACGCGGCATCCGAGGTGGGGGCACTTCTGGTACTGGACCGTGATGCCCGCGGTCATGTTGGGGATCAGCGCGGGCTGGTAGACCTCGATCGCCTTCGGCAGCGAGTCCTTCGGGTATTCGGTGATCCACGCTCGAGCCTCGGGCGCGTAGAAGAAGCCGCTGCCGGCGCGGATGCCGGCGAACACGTCGTTGACGCGGCCGACGGGCACTTTGCCGCCGAAGCCGCCCGTCTTGGTGGGCCACAGGAACGCCACGAAACTCGCTGCCGCGAAGGCACCGAGTCCGGCGCTCATGAGTCCGATCGTGGCTCGGTTGAAGAACTGCCGGCGGCTGACGCCGATGGCCTCTGGATCGGGCGGGACCCACGGCGCGATGTCGGCGGGCGACGTGGTCGCGACAGCTGTGCTCGGGGTGCGGGCCTCGACACCCGCTGCCTCGGCGGCGGCCGTCGTCTCCTTCTTCGACGACGAACCGGCACTTGCGCTCGAGTCGCGGCGAACCGTCTCACTGCTGAGCGCGCCTGCACCACGAACGTCGGAGCGACGCGCCAACGAGAGGAACGCGATCGCCGCGAGCACGGCGACCACCGCTACGGCGATCACGATGACGATGGTTGAGTCCATGATTTTCCTCCTGACATCCGTCTCTTACAGCTCGAAGAACAGGCCGTCTTCCCACGGCAACACGAAGTTGAAGCCCGGGCCGCGGAAGAACGACCCGATGATCACGAGCACCGCCCAGAACATCATGTGGACGGTCATGAGCGAAATGGCGAACTTGCGATCTTCCGGCTTGTTCGAGGGATTCTTGTCGATGAACGGGGCGAAGATCATGACGATCATGCCGACGCCCGGGATGGTCACGCCGGCGACCATGGGGTGGAACATCGTGAGCAGCTCCTGCAGACCGAGGAAGTACCAGGGAGCCTTCGACGGGTTCGGCGTCTGGTTCGGGTTCGAGTGCTGCAGCAGCGGAGCGTTCACCCAGATCGAGAACAGGAACGTGAACGCGAGACACGCCAGCGATGCCACGAACTCGGCGGCGAGCAGGTGGGGCCACGTGTGAACCTTGTCGACCGGGGTCGCCTTGACGTCCTGGATCGATCCGGACTTCACCACGGTGAGAAGGCGTTGGGTGTGACCACCCGGACCGGCACCGACCGGCACACCGGCGGAAGCGGGTGGTGCGCTGACCACCGCGCCCACCTTGTCGGCAACGGCGACGGCGCCGCCGGATTCGGCCTCGTCACCGCCGGCGGCTTTGGCCTTCGCGGCCTGGCTGCGCTGGAGCAGATGGGCGGGAATGCGCGAGTCGGCCTCGGACGCGGCTTCTCCGCCGCCGGATTCGGCGGGTGCGGGTTCCTCGGCGGCCGACTTGTCGCGGGCGGCTTGCGCCCGCTTCAGGAGATGCTCGGGGATTTCAGTCATGAACCGGTCCTCCGATCACAACGGACCACTGATGCCGCCGTCCTTGCGGACACGCCAGAAGTGGATCGCCATGAAGATGACGATGATGAATGGGAAGAAGAGCACGTGTAACACATACCATCGCAACAGCGTCTCGGAGCCGATTTCGGCACCGCCCAACAAGACGAATCTCACGTCCTGACCGAACACGGGCGTGTAACCCATCATGTTGGTACCCACCGCGACGGCCCAGAGCGCGAGTTGGTCCCACGGCAGCAGGTAGCCGGTGAAGGACAGCAGCAGCGTGAGCATCAGCAAGATCACGCCGATGACCCAGTTGAACTCGCGGGGCGGTTTGTACGCGCCGTGGTAGAAGACTCGCGCCATGTGCAAGAAGACCGACAGCACCATCAGGTGGGCACCCCACCGGTGCATGTTTCTCACCAACAGACCGAAGGTCACCGACGTCTGCAGGTTCGAGATGTCGTCCCACGCAGCGGTGGCCTCGGGGCGGTAGAAGAACATCAGGAAGATGCCCGTGACGGTGAGCAGGATGAACAGGAAGAAGCTCAGCCCGCCGAGGCACAAGGTGTAGCTGACCTTCACGGCGTGACGCTTCACCTTCACCGGATGGAGGTGGTACAGCACCGAGTTCATGATGACGTAGCTGCGGTTGCGCGGGCTGTCGGTGTAGCCCTTCCGGAAGATCGAACCGGGTCGGAAGATCGAACTCCAGACCTGCGACCCCTGGACGGAATCGGTGGTCTGGCTGATCCGATCTTTCACGGTCGGTTTGGGTGTGTCGTCAATGATCTTTGCCATGTCAGTTCTTCCGGGTCAGTTCTTCCTGATCGCTCTCAGAGCCTCATGCCGTAGGCGTAACCATGATTGTTGGTACGGGTATGTGAATCGCCGGCCGCAGTCGCCTGGCCGACCTTGCCGAGAATGATGACCCCGGTCGGGCAACGGTCGACGCACAACGCGCAACGCGTGCAGATGTCGTCGTCGATGGTGAACATGAACGCGTCGGCCGGATCGAGCCCCGGCTGCTCGGTTCCGTCGGCCTCGACAATGGCACTCGTGTTGACCATGTGGATGCACTTCCACGGGCAGATGTCGACGCAACCCTCACAGGCGATGCACTCGGACTGGTCGATGTGGATGAACTGCTTTGGCTTGACGGCCTTGGCGAGATAGTCCGCGTCGACCTCAACCAACGTGTAATCGTCGGTGAAGGGCATCATCGGGGGGTTGGCATCAGTCTTGGCCATGGATCATGCCTTCTTGACCAACGGTCGGCCGTATGAACTCGTCTCGAGCTCTTTGGTCGTCGTTTGGCCGCGCTTCTGCCACCACAGGAAGATGAAGATGAGTAAGCCGAAGTAGTACACGTGGATCAGGACCACGACGATGTCGCGGATCGCTTCGTACTGCAGTGTGATGGGGTTCCAGCCACCGACCGAGTCGGGCTTCAGGATGCCGCCGGGGCCGTAGATGATCTTGGTACGGTCCCAGCCCAGGTTCTTGTCGGCATGGTCGATCCATTGGTGCGGCACGACGCCGAACGACAGGAACATGACACCGAAGGCGTACACCGACCCGAGCATCGCCTCGCCCCACGAAACGGGCGCTCCGACGGGGCGCCGCTTGCCGTACGGGATGGCCGCCAACGTCATTGCCGTCGAGACGACCAACGACACGAGGAAGGCCGTGTTCATGCCGGGAATGACCCATCCCGTACCGAACCAATCAAAGGCGATCATCTCGGTCGTTCTGCCCTTCTGCTCGTCTGGTCAGTCATTGCTCGTTGGAATCGCGCCGGATCGAGGGTGCTCGACCACCGTGTAATCCCGGTGGACCGAACTGTAGCCCGACCGGTACGGGGTCTGGCCATTCCTCCGAGCCGCTCCCGTGCCACGCGAGACACATCCGATCCGTTTGTGTTCTCCAGTCTGGCAGCCAAGTCTGGTCGGACGGCGAGGTTGTGCATAAGTGCACGTCACCGGTCCGGACTCCGGGGGTACGTGTCGACCGTGCCACGAACGGTCGGCAGCGCGTGCCGAGTGGCGACGCTCACCGACCGTCGAGTAGACGACCGGCGGGTTTTCGGGACGGATTCGCCGAGCGGTTTCACCAAACGGGGTGCCGCCCGTCTATCGTCTTGACATGTTCGTGTCCGCCCGGAGGCCTGTGCGCAGGCGTCTCCTGAGCATGAGCCTGTGA
>JBBKWQ010000255.1:0-4055 GCA_037969115.1 Ilumatobacteraceae bacterium | reverse complement strand
CGAACTCCCGGTGCGCATCGTCGGACTCGGAGAGATCGAGTGTGATGACACCCGACTCGTGCCCGGTGACCACGTTTCGGCCCCGTGACGACAGCAGCTCGAACGTCACGCCGCGCACGACGTCGTCGGTCCGGTCGATCACCGGCAGACCGAGCGCTCTCAGTTGATGGAGCAGTCGACGCTTTGCAGCTTCGGCGTCGGCGAACGCCCCGATCGAGTCGACGTCGGTGTCGTTCGGCCGGACCGAGGTGAGTCGACAACTCGCACAGCGGTCGGACGTGTCGTCCTCAGGAACCAACCAGTTGCATCGAGCGACGGACCGGTTCGAGCACCGCCGGAACCGGCCCGGTTCCCCGTCGATCCGCTCGAACCACTCCCCAACCGCTCGCAGGGCTACCAGCAATCCGTCCTCGGGGACGTAGCCGACCGGCGACCCGCACTGCAGGCATGTCCAATTGTCGAAGAACAGCAGTTGTTGACAGACCGAGCACGGAAACGGCTGCATGCGCTGACCGTAACGGAACTCTTGCGGCCACCCGTGCCAGGCCGATCCGACACGTCGACGCCACATCCTGGAAGCTGAAGACTTCGAGGAACTGATTCGCGCTGCGGGCGATTCCCCCTGGCGTTTCGGCTGTGCCTTCACTACGGTCGAAGTCGAGTTTCACGAAATAGAACTCAAGTAGGACCGGGTGGGCAATCACAGGTGCTCCGGCCCATGCAACATATTGCGGGCTTTACATGGAGGGATTGTGAAATGACTACACGTGTACCGAGAATGAAGACCTTGGGTCTCCTTGCGGCGTCCGCACTCGTCGCCAGCGCTGTCGCTGGAGCGGGAGGGGTTGCGACAGCGACCCACGGCGGAAGTGCGTCGCCTGAATTGACGGTGGTTGGTCAGGCCGACGCAGGCGAGTTGGGTGTGTTCGGAGAGAACATCACCGATGTGTGGGCCGCGCAGAGCAGCAAGAACGGGCGCGACTACGCCTACCTCGGCTCGTTCGACGACATTGCCTGCACGTTCGACACCACCGGCACCCACGTCGTCGACATCACCGACCCGACGGCTCCGACCAAGGTGGCGTTCATCTCCGACAAGGCGGCGACGCGAACCAACGACGTCAAGGTCGAACACATCGAGACGAAGCACTTCAATGGTGAGATCCTCGTCTCGTCGAACGAACCGTGCGGTTCGCAGTTCATCCCGCGACTCAACTCGAACGGGGTGTCCGGCAACGCCGGACGCGGTGGTGTCTCGATCTGGGACGTCAGCAACCCGACCAAGCCCAAAGCGCTGAAGCAGAACTACCTCAACTTCGGGGTACACAACACCTTCATCTGGCAGCAGGGCACGAAGGCCTACATGATGGTCGTCGACGACGACAACGTGCAGGACGTGCACATCGTTGACATCACCAAGCCGCAGAGCCCGAAGGAGATCGCAGTGACCGGTCAGCTCGACTGGCCGACGCTCAGCGACAACATCGGCGTCGGGGAGGTCTTCCTGCACGACGTGTGGATCCAGGACAACGGTGGCACGATCGTCGCCTACCTGTCCTACTGGGACGCCGGCCTCGTGTTGCTCGACGTGACCGACCCCGCGAATCCAGTGTTCCTCGGTGACAGCGAGTACATCTATCCCGATCCGCTGTCGGGCGAGGACCCCGAGGGCAACTCGCACGTCGCTGTGCCCAATGCCGACGGGTCGCGCGTTCTCATGGGCGACGAGGACTTCGCCGCCGGGGCGCTGACGGCGTTCACGTTCGACGGAACGAGCTATCCGGTGGCCGAAGGCGCCTTCACGGTGCCGACGTACTCGCTGCCGGGCAGCATGTACAGCGCTCCGATCCATTGGACGGAGGGCGAAGGGTGCACGACCGGCGAGTTCAATCGTGCCGCGATCGGCAATGAGGTCGCTCTTGTCCAGCGTGGCACGTGCTTCTTCTCGGAGAAGGCCGCCGCCGCGCAGGCGCTGGGATACTCCGGCTTCATCGTGGCCAACGACGCGGCACGCGGCGACGGCCTCATCTCGATGTCGGCCGGCACCAACGACGTGATCACCATTCCGGGTTACTTCGTCGGGTTCTCGACCGGTGAGATCATGAAGGCCAACGAGGGCGGCACGGTCGACGCCGCTGGCATCTTCGACGGCATGGGGTACCTGCGTCTGCTCGACGTGAGCAACCCCGGCGCCATCGTCGAGCTCGACCAGTTCGCCACCGAGCGCGTGTTCGCCAACCCGCCGGCACCAGGCGATACGACAATGCACAACGTCGTGGTCGACGCCGGTACGAGGGCCTACATCTCGTGGTACACGGAAGGCATGCGGGTGGTCGATTTCGCTGGTGACACGCTCACCGAAGTCGCTCACTTCGTCGCCCCGAACGACGGCTCCAACTTCTGGGGCGTCTACCTGTACGAGCACAGCAACGGAGAGACCTACATCCTCGGCAGCGACCGAGTCACCGGTCTGTGGATCTTCGAGGATCCGACGCCGTAGCGAGTTCAACACCCCGATGCGCGCACGTGCCGACCGAATGCTCGGTGGGCACGTGACGCGTCTCAGGCCGCGCTCACGTGGGCGAACGACGACGTCGGCGTCAGGTCACTCGCCGGCGCTGGGAAGACCGAGTGCCGAGCAGATGCTTTCGAAGACGTCCTGCTTCGCTTGATTCGCATCGATCGTGACGACGCACTCCTTCCGCTCGAAGATCTCGATCACCGGCTTCGTCTTCGAGTGATAGTCGTGGAGCCGTTTCCCCAGTGCCTCGGGCGTGTCGTCGTCGCGTCCGACCAATCGTCCACCGCAGACGTCACAGGTGTCTTCCGCCTCCGGTCGATGTGCGATCAGGTTGTAGTCGAGTCCGCACCCCTCGCACAGACGACGGGACATGATGCGGCGTTCAACCTGGTCGTCGCTGAGGTGCAGGTTGATCACGCCGTCGATATCGAAGCTCTCGAGGAAGAACTCCGCTTGGCGGGCGTTCCGGGGAAACCCGTCCACGACGAATCCGTAGTTCCAGTCGTGGGCGGAGAGTCGGTCCTGGACCACCGATTCGACTAGGTCATCACCGACCAACTCTCCGGTATCGACGACCCGCTTCACGACGGCGCCGAGTTTGGTGTGGTGCTGCACGTTCCACCGAAAGATGTCGCCGACGCTGACATGCACGAGGTCGAACGCCTCGGCGAGCAGCTTTGCTTGTGTTCCCTTCCCACTTCCTTGCACACCCATGATCACGTACTTGCGCATCCGCCGATGTTCCCATAGCCATGGCGGGGGGCAATAGGGTCGGAATCCTCGAAAGCGTCGGGTGACGCACTCAACACACCGGGTCGTACGGGAAGTCGGCGCCGACGAAACGGTCCCACTGTTCCATCGTGAGGCTTCTGGTGGTCGCGTCGCAGGCGAGCAGGATCCAGCGTTCGACGTCGAGGTCGAAGACGCGGGCGGCGCCGAACGCGTCGATCGACTCCAGGGCGGCGGCGCTCAACGTGGCGTTCGTGAGCCGGGCGTCGCCCTCCACGCCTTCGCCACACTCGGGAGAGCACTCCACGGGAAGCATCTCGCCGATGAATTGGGCGGTGCGCGCCGAGAAGAGCTGGGCCTCACCCCATTCGGTCACGAGCGCGCCGAGGTCGTCGTCGATGCTGACGCGGACGAGGGACTCATTCAGATTGAAATCGTCGCCAAGCTCGCCTTCGAACTCCGAAACCAGGACTTCGGTACCGACCTCGTCCCACACCGACGCCGTGAGGCCCACTTCGTACACGCCCTGGTCGTCCTCGTCCTCCAACACCGACATCCCGATCAGCTCGTTCTGCGCGTCGAGCGCCGCGCCGAACACCCGCTCGCCATCCGGCGCCACACGTTCGTAGACCAGCGGTGCCGGGAGACCGCCCGCAAGGTCGTACACCTCGAACCTCGACTCACCCGTGTTCGTCACGACAAGTCGCGACGCGTCGGGGCTGAACACGACGTCGCGGAGGAACACCGCGAACGGGTCGGGGTCGTCGATCAGCGTCTGCGTGTCGCCGCTGTCGAGGTCGCGTAG
>JBBKWQ010000254.1:0-7103 GCA_037969115.1 Ilumatobacteraceae bacterium | reverse complement strand
CGGGAGTACTCGACGACAGCTCGTCGTTGGTCGCTACGACCGGGAGCTCGGATGAGCGTCGCCCCGGCGGCGTCTGCTCGATCTTCGAGGATGTCAAGCAGCCGCCCGATGCGGCGCCTGCGGCAACTCCACCCGATAATCACGGCCACCACTCGTCCGCCGACCCGTCCCAGTTCGGCACATCTTCGAGCGATCACCTGCGCAAGATTGTGTACCGGGTTGGGGGTGGTCGTCGATGAGGTGCCGCTTCTCGACTCATCACGAGTCGTCTGAACAACAGCGCCACGGATGCGGACTGCTGTACCTTCAATCAGGTGATGCCAATCGGACGGAAACGCCCTCGCGTTGGCTCGTTTCTCATCGGTGGTGTTTGCACTGCCTTGGCGGTAGCTGGATGCAGTTCGTCCGACGGCGCTGATGAAGAGATTTGAAGAGACCGTCGAGTCTTCGCAACGCCGACAAGATGCTCCGCCGGGAGCCGAGGCTGAACCATGCGGACCCGGCGAGGAGACGTACGTCGGATCAGGCCTCTTCGCGTGGCTTCCCGCTGCAACCGAGTTGGAAATGGGTTCTACCGACGACCCGCCTCCGCACGCGGAAGCCGGAGCAACATTCAAACTCGACGGGGAGGATGTCGAGATATGGCGGGCCCTCCAGTACGGACCCGACGAGGTTCCGTCCGCCACTGGGCGCGCGGATCACGGCGCCGCCGTCTTCGTTCGCACCAACGACCCGGCGCGACAGGATTGTGTGCTCGCCGGCCTGCGATACGACTCCGAAGCCGACACGAACGCCGGCGGCTCAGAATTGCTAGTCGACATCACGATCAGCGATTCACAGTTGCTGGTGATCAGCCTGAAGAACCTCTCGGCAAGCAACGACGTCGAGTACGCCTCATTTGGATCCATCCAGCGTCTCGACACCGACACCTGGACGGACGTTCTCACGGCACCTTTCGGTACGGCGAATCAACCAGGACGGCCGTGCGACGTGTCGGAACCGTGCGATATCACCCCTGATCAACCAATACTGCGAGTCGGTGCCCCGGCCGTTGAGTACGTCGTGCAGTTACCAGATCTGCCCGCCGGCCAGTACGACTCACGCTTCTTCCCGTCCTCGATGCCGCTTCGCAATCGTGGACTGTGGACTGACGGAACAATCCAACGACCTCCCCACGCCCGAGCCCGCACATATTCGCGTCAATCACAAACGATTCAAAGCGTCCGCTATCGGCACCTACGCGATCGGCAAAGCGCCCGGGAATGCACGAGTGAAGCGACCGTGGGCCCGCCTCGGTGGACCGCCGACAATGGCTTCATCGTCACCGAGTCGTGGATCGCATGCGGTGTACCTTCTCGCGGTGACAGACCTCCACCAGACCGCAGTCCAAGTGCGCGCACAGGAATTGGTGGCAGCGATGGCCAACATCGAGTCCGACGTCACCGATTTCATCCGGATCACAGCTTGTGACCTGATCGGCTGGGCGTACCGTGTCGCTGAGCGAGCTGGCCAAACCGTGCCACCTCGCAGACAGGTCGAACAGACTGCACCGAACACGGCCAATAGACAGCACCTGTTCTGGGGAGCGACATGGGCTCGAAACCGACTCACTCATGGGGACGCCGAACTTCTCGGTCTCGCCATGTCAGCCGACATCGACCGCTCGTTCGACAGCCCGGACATTCTCTTCGACGATATAGAGGTCACCTACAACGGCGACCTCGTCGACGGCCGGACGCTCCGCTTCACCAAGGCGACAATGCCGTTGTCCGGCGATCGCCGCCCGGATCTACAGCCGTTCTACAACGAGTGCATCTCCGGACGACGGGTCGTCGTGGTCGCCGGCCTCCTCGCCGGCAAAAGAACATTCGCCGGGTAGGTCAACGAGTGAACTGGGCCCACCGCGGTCGCGTCGGGCGCCGACGTGTCGTCTCACACGATGAGGTCCTGCGCGACATCAACGATGACCAGGTCACTAAGAACTGGTCTGATCGGGGCGAGCCCATATCAACAACGTCTACCGGCGTCCTAAACCGCTCGTAGCGGCACTTATGTGCTCGATCACCCGCCCGAGAATGTCGGCGGCGTTCATGCCGATGGATCGGTCGGGTCACGCCGTCAGCGGGTCGGCGATGTGCAGGCCCTGCCGTTCGGCTGCCTCACACAGCGCTCGGTCCGCGCTCGTGAATACGGCAGCGCCCACGAAGAGCGCAGCCGCGAGGTGGACTGCGTCGTAGCCCCTCAGCGACTCGGCTTCAGCGAGCTGCGCTGCGCTCTCGATGAGTTCCTCGGTCACCTCGACAAGATGGAGATCGTCGACGAACGCAGCGAACTCAGTCTTGGCAACGTGCAACTGGGTCGTCGAAAGCCGCTGACCCCGTGCGGCGGCAGCGAGCGCAGCGCGCGCTTCGACCACGACCAAGCTCACCGAGGCGACCGAATCGGCGGATTGCCAGATCAGTTCGGCTCGGTCCGACCCCTCCTCATCAATGATCAGTTTGATCAGGGTCGAGGTATCGACGTAGGTGATCACCGACGTTGCTCAGCAACAAGACCGCTCACATTCCCCTTCGACTTGATTCGGGAACGAGCGCGATGACGAGTGCCGCTCGATGGTGGTCGAACCACGCCAGCAGCGACAAGGTCAGCGAGGCGATCGTCTGGTGCGTCGAGTGGAGACAGTTTGGCGACTGGACGACCCCGATCTGTGACGATCACCTCTTCGCCAGCCTCCACGCGATCGATGTATTTGCTGAGACCATTCTTCAGATCGCGGATACCGACCTCCGACCTCGACGTGGCTACTTTCATACGATCAGTGTAGCCACTTCGACAGCGCTGTCAACGGGCCGCTTTGGATACTCGTCGGCGCGCCGCCGAGCGGCTCGAACCCACGCATATCAACGCTGCCATTCACACGCTCGAACAGCGCATAGCGGCACGTATTCGCTCGGCTACCCGCTCATGAATGTGCACTCGATTCGATGGTCGAGCGGCCTTCGAGTAGCTGCTGGAGCCGCTACGGTTCACGCGTCGGGCGTGGCCCGCCCGGCGGCATTCCAATCTCAAGACAAGTCATAGGAACTCATGAGGATGCAACGAGTGCTGGGAATGGCGGTCGCCGCTGGGCTGGCGCTGATTCCAGTAGTGATCGTCTCACATGACTTCTACCAGGCAGCCACCTTTGACACGTCCCTTCTCTGCCAGCGCGCCGACGGGTCGTTCTGGCGGGACCCATCGAACGGCTGCACCGGAGGCGAAGATCGCCGGTGCGCCTCAGAAACAGACTGCGCTGAATCGGCCATCATCCCCGAGGGATGGCGCCACGCGTGCACGTGGATCGTCTTCGACTCAGAGATTCGACCCAGTGGCGAGACGCCGTTCTACGAAGGGCCTTCGAGAGGCCGAGGCTGTCTCGGCCGAAGCTGAGGTCTCCTGCGATCAGGGCAAGTCGCTCGGACCCACTCGATAACGCCACTAACGCCTTGGCGTAAGAATGCGCGCGATCGGCACATCTTCGGGCGGCCACCAGCAACGAGATTGTGCGGCGCCAGGGGCTGACCGCGAACGGTCAGCCACCGATCGATGTGCGGGACCTGCTCGGCCAGATGCTCGCGGCGTGGCGATTATCGAGCACTGCACTTGGGTAGCTATGTCGGCGGGGCGCTCCGGTCACCACGCCGGGATCAGGTGTGCGTGAAGTGCGCGGATCGATCCACGAACGATTTGCTCCGGGGCGTCACCCGTCCAGCGAATTGTTCAGAACCAAGCGTCGAAGAGATGTCGGCAGAGCCCACGGAGATTCATGCTCGACCGCCTCAGAGGGCGCTGCCTGCGTATCCGCCCGTTGACGCGATGCGGTTGAAGCCATCGGCTGATCGCGTGGCGAGGAGAGGCCCGAAGTAGGTGTTGGCGGAGCCGGGGGTGGCCGGGATTCCCTCGGCTGTTGGTGAGCCAGCAGGACAGGCTTCGATTTGAATGGTCTCGGAGGGGATGTCGCAGATGACGACACGGTCTGGTCGAGCGTGAACTGACCCGGCAATCCAGGTGGTCGTTCCGACGGACAGTTCCATTGCGGCTTCGACGGTGAGTACCTCGCCGGGCGGGATGGTGACATCGGACATCGCCGGAGGACTATCGGTCTGTGTGATCGGTGAACCGACCGGGGCGGAAACGATGCCGCCAATCTGGACCTGGTCGTCGATGACTCTGGTGACGTAGCCAACGAGGTCGGTGGCTCGGAAACCATCGAGTCGTCGCCCGTACTCGTCCCATGCACCGTGGTTCACGAAGTTCCGGGTTGCAGCCACCCACCTGACGATCTGGTGGAGGCCATCGATGTTCTGGTCGGCGCCGCGCGGGTCGAGTGCGCTGATGGTGCCATCGTGGTGATGGACGACGTACACGGGGGTTCCGTTGGTGAGCACGGTGGTAGCCGCTTCTCCGCGTGGTGGCAGCGCGGCGGTCCCAATCGGTTCGCCGAAGGTGACCCCGATCGGTTTGATCGTGGGGTCCGCGGTGGCTGGCGAGACGTCGACCGATGCAATCGTGTCCTGTTCGCCGTACGACGTCTCTGCAGACACCGTGATCTCGTCGACGTCGATGAGAAGTTCACGATCGATTGCGGCAATCACCGTGTACGGCACCAGCGGCTGTTCGCATACGAGGTAGCCGGCGTTCACGAAGATTGGGGTGGCCGTGCCGTTGTCGATCTGGAGGCCGTTCAGGATCGGTGGGCACAGGTCCGACCCGATCGACAACACCAAGGCCGCCTCGGCGGGCCAGTCGATGTCGAGCGCCTCGGCATCGATCGGTTCCGCCGCCGATGAGACGAGGCCGGCGAGTTCTTCGACGTTGTCGGCAACGCTCAGGAACGGGAAGTCGAGCAGGCCGAGCCCACCGCCGACGACCGTGACCGACCGCGCTTCGGTCGCAGTCGGGGTGGTCTCGCCGGTCGGTGGAGGAATCGGAGTACTGATGTCGAAGCGGATGCCGATCGACATCGGCTGGTCTTCGATTGCATCGGACTCCCAGTCGAACAGTGGCCCAGTTTCAACCGTGAGCGTCCCCGCTGAGACCGGCGCGGATCCGGTGACGTCTCGGAACACCTCGAAGTAGACCACCGTGGTGGCGTTCGGTGCCAACCGCACCCGTCGTTCGGTCTCGGTGCACTCGACCGGGCCCTCGCAGAGCGGACCGTCCATCCTCAGCTGACCATCGCCACTATCGAACGACCACTGATCGGGGCCGTAGACGACAGAGTTCGGTTCGCCGCAGCAGTAATTCAACGCCAGTCCGAACCGCAGCCACGGCTCATCGGGCCCGGTCCCACCGACGATCTCAAGGTCGCTCGTGCCGACAGAGTCGATCAAGCCTCCACCGCCATCAGCGGTCACGAGCACATCCCAGTCACCCGACGACGTCGCCGGTGCTGAGCCGGACGGCGGTGCGATCGAGCCAACCGTCACCTCCGACGATGACGTCGAGCCGCAGGCTGCAACAACCATCATGCTGACCATCAAAGAGATCGTGCTGGCTCGAGTCCTCATCCTCATCAGACGCTCACCGCAGCCCAGTGGTTCCCACCCACAACAGCAGCCCATCCGAACGCGCTGACCAGTCGAGTACTGCGGTGCGCCCGCAGCCGACGAAGCGAGTTGGCATGGTGCGTATCGCCAATCCGTGCGTGTTCATCGTAGGACCCTACGAGGCCCACGGCCGCCCGATAATGCGCGGAGGGATCGGACGTTCAACCCGTCCGAGAACGGCACGTCGGTGCTCGGCCAGGTGCGCGAGATCGCTCGAACTTGCGCAGTCGTCCCGGCAAGCGGACATGCCGTCTACTCGCACCAGGGTTCGGTTTCGATCGGGTGGTACTCATGGGACACGTCGCTCCCTGAGGCGCTGACCGACAGGGTCGTCGGGTCGATGAGTTCAAGGCGAAGTTCAGCGCGCTGAGTACCTTGCGGCCAGGCCGGCTCCGTTGGGTTGCCTGCGCTGTCGGCTCCGAGCGTCTCGGTCGCCCAGAAGGCTCCGTTGATTTCAAGTTCGAGTCGCTCGTACCCGCAGTGTGTCGACACGGTTCTCGTCTCTGATCGCCCAACCGCCAGCGTGAGGTCGTACGCGACAACGGATTCCGGCACGCCTTCCTCCGGATCACTCGTTCCGGTACATCCCACGGTCAGCGCGGCAACCAATGCGAGAACTCCAACGAGCAAACGATCGATCATGTCCATTCGACGTTCTCTCGCACGGAATGGTTCCCGGGGCGCACATTATCAGTGTGCTCGGAAATGTTCACGGGGATGTTGCCGTAGACGTGCTCTTGATCGGCACGTCTGATCGGCAGCGCAGCACCCATATCGTGCGCGCTCATCGCTGGCCGCAGGCCCCGTCCAAGTCAGGCGGTTTTGCTGCCGTGCTCGAGTTCGTGGTCGACGGCGCGACGAATCCAGGCCGATACAGATCGGTCATCGGCATCGGCCGCGTCGCGGATCTTGGCGAGCGTGTCGGGCGGGAACCTGACGGGTACGAGTTCGGTCAGCTTGGAGTTGCGGCGCCGAGCAGGACCTTGTGGTGTCTGATTCTCGGAATCCGCATAGAACTCGCGCTCTTCTTGTCGGGTCATCTTCTTGTCGGTCATCGGTCCTCCTTGAATCGGTCAGCGAGATGCTTGGCGGCGACGTAGCAACCAATCGGACGACACCTCGCAGGGTCGTCCTGATCGGACGGAGCAAGGGGCACCATCACGATCTGTCCGGCGAGGTCGGCGACCATCAACCAGTGCGCTGGCGGAGTCGCTGGATAGAACAGCGGATCCGAGTTCCAGATTTCGTAGATGGTGTCGATGCCGAACGAGTCATGTTTGAACAGGTGGGCGGCTTGCCGGTCGATCTCGAACGGATCGAGGTCGTCCAACTGATCGAGGTCGAATGGATCACCCACAATGCGAATGTAATACAAACGAATACGCAAGTCGAGGGCTGGTCCACTTCAGAGCTGAAGGCCGGCGTTCGAGCGGGCGGCTCGAAGTGTCGCCATCCGATGCGCAGGGAGCGTCGCCCCACGAAGCACCTCCGGCGACCGGCGAACGGCATCTTCTT
>JBBKWQ010000253.1:0-3414 GCA_037969115.1 Ilumatobacteraceae bacterium | reverse complement strand
GTGCCCGTGATGCCGTCGGGAGCGAGTTCGCCGTAGACGCTCATGATCGACACGCCGGCGGACGCACCCACGCCGACGTCGCCTTCGGCGACATACCGCGCATTGAACTGGAGGGAAATCGGAACGTTGTTGCTATTGGTGACGACCATTCGGCCCTTGCCCCCGAAGATCCAGGTGGCGCCGAGGCCATTCATGTTGTGGGTACCGGGAGGGTTCTGCGCGTAGAAGATTGCCTCCTGGTCGGTGGTGCAACCCTGAACGGCGCCGAGGCCGGCCACGACGTTCGCGCCGCCGACGATGCGCACCTCGTTCTGGAAGTAGTAGATGCCCGATGCGAAGTACGTCGGTCCGTCCAGCACGACAGGATCGAGATAGGTGCCCGGAAAGTACACCTTGCACGTCGGGAACCCGGCCGGCATGGCCGATCCGGTCGATGACCGCCGGTTGAGCCCGTGGGTCGGCAGGTCGGGGAGCCAGATCTTGTCGGTCGTCGACGACGTTGTCGTCTCAACCCACCAGTCCCTCGTCGCGGTCGGGTTGGGTTTCACGTACGGCGTGCCGCGTAGCTCCGCAGGTGGGGTCGCTCCGGCACGCGTGGCGGTCAGGCCGAATCGGAGTTGGTCCTGGGCCTGTGCGGTCTTGTGGTCGATGAAGTAGCACTGCGTGGTGACGCCGATGTTGTTGGCGGTCGTCGGTGACAGCGTGATCGGCACCGATGGGCCACCTGCGCCGCAAGCCTCGTACAGACGTACCGGGTCTGCCAACGACACCCGCAGGCCGGCTTTGACGGCCTCGATCCGCTTGGTCTTCTGACTGAGCACGGAGTTGACCCGCAACACGGTCGCCGCGTACTTCGCCAGTGGCAGGACCATCAGCGATGCGATGATGATGAGAACGAGCACCAACAGCAGAGCCGATCCACGATCTCGGTCGAGGTCTGCGGTACGGGCGGTCCGGGCCACCAGACGGGCGTTTCGGCCCTGGGTTGTCGGCTGGTTCATCGCGTCACCGACAACGTGCAGGAGACGGCTTCGTTGGCGGCGACGCGTACTCGCACGCCCTTCCATGCCCCACCGTCGGGAATGTCGATGGTCGTGAACGCACGGTTCTGGTTGCCGGCTCGGCAACTCCACGATCCCGGTGTGTAGGTCTTCAGCTCCGAGTAGTTCTGCGGCAGGATGTCGACGGTGACGAACTGTCCGTCGGGCACGAGGAAGTCGAACGTACCCGTCGTGAACTGTTGGTTCGTCGTCACGACTGTGGGTTGCAGCGCCACCCGGTTCCCGGCGGAGTCCGTGACGGCACTGTTCTGATAGCGGAACGGGTCGGACGCCGGTGTGGTGCCACCGACCTTCGTCTGGAGTGTGAGCGTCCCGCCGCACTCGCCGAGCGCGACGGCTTCCATCGCGGTGCCGAACTGGGACCATTGCGGGAGCACGTACATGTCGGCGATCTCTGCGTTCGTGTACGTGCTGCCGTTCCAGAGGGCCGGTGTCCCGTAGTCGTTGCCGGCGATCATCCGGGCCAGGATCACGTCGTTCCTCGTCGAGGCCGTGACCGGTGGGTCGTACGCCTCGTACGGTGAGCTGTTGTAGATCTTGGTCGACCGATACTCGGTCGCGTTGCCCGGACGGGTACCCGTCCAAATCTCCCAGTCCGGCCCGTTGTTGTAGGTCTTGGTGACCGCTCGGTAGGCGGGATTGGTCTTGTTGGCGTTGTACTCGGTCGTGCTCACGGGCGTGGACGTCGTGATGGTCTGCCCGCCGTCGCCGCTGTTCGTGTTCACCGGGTTCTCGAACGTCTTGTATTCGGCCAGGGTGACGTCGGTCCAGCCGAGGTCCTTGCGATTGCCATTCGACGTCGCGAGATACGTGGTGTGGTTGACCCAGTAGTACGGGCTCCCGCCGCCGTTGCGCTTCTGATAGCGGGCCTGGTAGCCCGTGATGGTGTCGCGCACGTAGCTGTACGACCCGCGCTCCCACTGCATGCGGTAGCCGGCGCCTGGGTCGCTGACCCAGTTCGACGACTTGGTGATGTCAGCGCCGACGCCCACGCCGATCATCCGAACGCTTCGGCGGAACTGGTTGGAGATGAAGTCTGCTCGACGGAATCCGACCTGGCTGTAGACGGACCCGGTCGACGCGGCCCACGGTGACCCGGGAGGCGGCGGTTCCGCCGGGACGATTCCGGGCGTTGCACGACGGACGAGTCGGTCATTGGTCGGGACGCCGTCGGTGAAGAACACCACGGTTCCCGGGATCGTGTCGGCCGTCGATCCGTCAGCCTTGTAGAAGGTGCGGAACAACGCGTCCTCCCAGTTCGTACTGCCGTTCGGGCTGGTCGTCCAACTGCCCTTCAGGTCGTCGATCGATGCCAACAACGTGTTCACGTCGGCCTGATTGGTCATGTCGAAGTAGTGGTGCCAGTTCGAACTTCCGAGAACGCTGCCATACGTGTGGAAGCGGACGATCTGGAGCTGGACCGGAGTTCCGGCGAGCGCCTCGACGAACTTGCGTACGCCTGCCTTGACCTCGGTGATCGACGTCCCGATCGAGTTCGATTCGTCGACGATGACGGTCATCGGACCGCCGCACCGGCTACGGGCCTCGACGAAGGTGGGTGCACCTTGCACGCTGCTGGCGTCGATCTGTGACCGAACGGTGCCGCCGGCAGTGATGCTGATCTGGTTGATCCCACCGCCGGCGCCGGCGTGCTTACCGCCACCGGTGATCGAAACGATCACCCGGTTGGCGCCCTTGCGCACGGACTCGTTGATCGCCTTCGGAGGTACGGAGTCGTTCGTGGCATCGGCTGCGAGTGGCTCGCTCACGATGATCACCCAGTCGGGGCGGGTGCATGGCACCGGATTGACGACGGCTCGGCATGCCTCGCCGTTGGCAACCCCCGGGACGAATGGGTCGCCGGCGGGTGGGCCGGGGAGATCGCGGAGCACGACGAATGACGAGCAGGTCCATCCACTGCCGGACGATGCGCAGACGACCCGAGAGAGTTCGTAGCCACCACCGCTGACCGCCGGCGCGAAGTGATACGACACGTTCGTCGTGACCTTGTCGCCGTTGCCGGTCTCGGTCGACCAGGAGAGGAGCAGCACGTTCGATCCGCCGCTGAGATCGATGCCGCCGCAGATGGCTGTGCCGCACGGCGTTGCGTCGGGACGTGTCTCGACGGTTGCGGCCGACGAGAGGTCGGCTGGGATCCACATACCGATCGTCTGCTCGCTCCGCGCCACATTGATTCGGCCCTCGGTGGCTTCTTGCTGGCGGAGGGTGACGATGACTGCGCTCGACAGCACCGTCATGATCATGCCGAGAAGGACGATGGCGATCAGCAGTTCCGGCAACGTCATCCCCGCATCGCGCTGGCGGCGTTCGGGGGTCGTGGTGGTGGCGGTGG
>JBBKWQ010000252.1:0-26616 GCA_037969115.1 Ilumatobacteraceae bacterium | reverse complement strand
GTTGCCACCACGTGGTGGCTGCTCGCAGTGGGAGCGGCAGCGATCGCCGCAGGTTGGTTCTACACGGGAGGTCCGCGGCCGTACGGCTATCTCGGACTCGGTGAGTTGTTCGTGTTCGTGTTCTTCGGTGTCGTGGCCACTACCGGCACCACCTACGTCGCGGTCGAGACGACGAGTGCGACTGCCTGGATCGCCTCGATCGGCGTCGGCTGCCTGGCCTGTGCCTTGCTCGTGATCAACAACCTGCGAGACATCCCGACGGATGCAGCGTCCGGGAAACGCACGCTCGCAGTCCGCCTCGGCGACGCTCGAACGCGGTGGTTGTACATCGCGCTGATCGTGCTGGCCTTCGTCGTGGTCGTTGTGATCGCGTTCGACCGGTGGCAGGTAATCATTGCGCTCGCGGCCGCCGGTGTGGCGATTCCGGCAGTTGCATCGGTCCGGCGTGGTGCTCGAGAGCTGGGGCTCGTCGCTGTTCTCGCCCAGACAGGCAGGCTTCAGCTCGCGTACGGGGTACTCTTCTCCATCGGTCTGGTGTCAGGTAGTTAGTACATATGTCGGTGAGAGAAGAGGTGGAGGACGAGGTCGCGGGCGCCCCGCGTCTCTCCTCCGACTACTGGCGATTCTGGTGGGCCGCATCGCTGTCGAATCTCGGAGATGGGGTACGACTGGCCGCGCTGCCGCTGCTCGCCGTCCGCCTCACCGACGAACCCGTGGCGGTCGCCGCTGTCGGCGCCCTGATCTTCCTCCCCTGGGTGTTGCTCGGGCCGTTCCTCGGGGTTCTCGTCGATCGGGTCGATCGACGCCACCTCATGATCGTCGGCCAACTCGCACGCGGAGCGTTGTTGACAATGTTCGCCGTGGCGATCGCGGCCGACCATGCGTCGATGCCGTTGCTGTACGTGGTGGCGTTTCTCGTCGGCACGGGCGAGGTGGCCGTCGACACCGCCTCGCAGGCTGCGATTCCCACGCTGGCACCGAAGAGTCCGGGAGGGCTCGAAGTGGCCAACAGTCGGCTCATCGCGTCGCAGACGGTGCTCAATGACGTCGTCGGCCCACCCGTTGGAGCATTCCTGTTCATCGCTGCGGCCTCGTTGCCGTTCTTTCTCGATGCTGCATCGTTCGCGCTCGGAGTCAGCCTGCTGCTCACGGTTCGGCGACCGCTCCAGAGCGAGCGGCTGCCCGAGCACGACCCGGTACTGACCGAGCTGAAGGTGGGGTTCTCGGTGCTGTGGCGAAACCCGTTCCTTCGCCAGTTCGCGATCGGCGTCGGACTGGTCAATCTGTGCCTGTCCGCAGCCGGCGGGATGCTCGTGTTCCTGGCGCTCGACGACCTCGATCTCTCCGAAGCCGGCTTCGGGTATCTCCTCGGCGCCGGAGCGATCGGCGGTGTTGCCGGGTCGCTCCTGTCGTCGCGCATCAGTCGGGTCTTGGGACAGGCGCGCTCGATGGTGACGGCAATTGCGCTGGTGGCGCTGGGAATCACGCTCCTGGGTTTCGCCCCGAACGTGTGGTGGGCGATTGCGCTCCAGTTCGTCGTGATGGCGTCTGTCGTGGTGTTCAACGTGATCGGCATGTCGGTCCGCCAGGCGATCACACCCGAGCGCATTCTCGGCAGGATCGTGGCAACGTCGCGCGTGCTGTCGACGCTCGGAATCCCGGTCGGCGCTCTCACGGGTGGCGTGATCGCGTCACTCACGAGCGTCCGCACGACCTTCGTGGTCGCCGGCATCGCCACCCTGGTACCGCTCGTCGTCATCGTGAAGGCTGCGCGCCATGTCCAGGCGGAGCCTGAGCTCATCTCACTCGGTGGTTCGACCTAGCCACTCCGAGACGGCCTCGGCCGTTCCACGCGGTTGCTCCAGATGCGCCGTGTGACCGGCATCTGGAACGGTGTCGAACGTGGCGTCTCGCATGCGGGCCGCCATTCGAGCACCGATGTCGATGAACTTCGTGTCGAGCGCCCCGGCCAGCACCAACACCGGCATCGAGAGCTCATCGAGGCGATCCCACAACGGGCGCTGCGATCCGGTTCCGGCAAGCCGCAGGCTCGAGGCGAGACCCTCGGTCGTATTGGTCAAGCGATGCGCGACATCGGCCGCATCCCGGCGCAGGGTCGAGAGGAGCGCGATCTGCAACCACTCGTCGATGAACGCCTCGACGCCGATCGCTTCGATCCGCCGAGCACGCATCTCGTCATCGTGTCGGCGTCGGCGGCGTTCTTCGACGTTCTCGATTCCCGGGGTTCCGCCGATGAGAACCAGCCGCTGGACCGCGGTGGGGTGTTGGAGCGCGGCGTGGAGGCAGAATCGGGCTCCCATCGAGTACCCGATCCATGTACCTACACCGCCACGCTCGACGAGCGCATCGGCACCGTCGACGAGGTCGAGGTGCTCGGCCGATCGAGTTCCGTGCCCCGGAGCGTCGAGCGACACGACCGACGGCGAATCGACGACCCCGGCAGTGATGAGGGCTGCGGGTCCGAGCCAGCTGTGATGGGTCTGCGTGAACCCATGGACGAAGACGAGGCGATCAGACGTCACAGGAGTCGTCGGCGCACATGACGCCGCCCGAGTTCGCCTCTTCCCGCTTCGCCTCTTCCCGCTCGGCCTGCTTCGCGGCGAGCTTTCGGAAGACTTGCACGAAGGTGTCCGCGTCCTGTGCTCCGGGAATCGCCCACTGATCGTTGATCACGAATGTCGGTACGGCTGTGATTCCTCGTTCGACCGCGAACAAGAGTTGGTCGGCGACCTCGGTCGTTCCGGCGCTGCCGTGCAGGAATGACCGCACGGCGGTCTCGTCGAAACCGAGTTCAACCGCCAGATCGGTGAGCGCGTCCGGATCGCTGACATCGAGCCCGTCGGTGAAGTACGCCTGGAGAAGCCGCTCCTTCATGTTCGATTGGCCGACGGGTGACTCGGGCTGATCTGCGAACCACAACAGCCGGTGGGCGAGCAGTGTGTTCGCCCGCAGCGCTTTGTCCATCCTGAATTGGATGCCCTCCTCGGCTGCGATGGACGACACGTGATCGATGATCCTGCGAGCTTCGTCCGGACCGCCGAATTTCTTGGCGTATGCGTCGAACACGGGAGCGGTCTTGCCCGGAGATGCCGTCGGGTCGAGCTGATACGCGCGGTAGGTCACGTCGATGTCGATCTCGTCGGCGAGCTCGTGCACAGCCCGCTCGAATCGTCGTTTGCCGATGTAACACCACGGGCACACGACGTCGGACCAGATCTCGACGTTGATGGTCGGCCTCGACCCGGTCTGCACGGTCGCGTCGACAGCGTCGTGAGCGGCCGGGCCTGACTGGATTTCGCCCATTTCTCGGGATCCCGTCATGATTTCACCCTACGCCGTATCGTCCATGGTCATGGCCCCAGGGATCGGTGCAGCGAACGCCACGTTCTGTGCAACGCTGGTCGACGAATGGTTGCGGTGCGGAGTACGTCAGGCCGTGGTGTCGCCCGGTTCGCGCTGCACGCCGCTCGTTCTGGCGCTCGCTTCTCGTCGTGAGATGACGGTCCACGTCGTGCACGATGAGCGTGTCGCAGGCTTCGTCGCCCTCGGCATAGGGCTCGGCGGTACCCCAGCGGTGCTCGCTTGTACGAGCGGTACCGCCGCCGCCAACCTCCTACCCGCTGTCGTGGAGGCCGGCTTGTCCGAGGTGCCGATGATCGTCGCCACCGCCGACCGTCCACCGGAGCTGCGCGGCGTCGGCGCACCCCAGACCATCGATCAGGTCGAGTTGTACGGGCGATCGGTCCGCTGGTTCCACGACGCCGTCGTGCCCGACGTGTCAGATCGGTCACTCTGGCGCGCGTTGGCTCAACGTGTCGTGGCCACCGCAGCAGGCGGTCCGGCGCACCTGAACCTGCCGTTTCGTGAACCGCTACTCGGCGATGCCGATGAGATCCCAGAGCCGATCGGCGAACCGATCGCGGTGCCGAGGACGGCGGCGTCGGTCGGTGTGCTCGATTCGTCGTTCGACCTCCAACGCGGTGTGATCGTCGCCGGCGGTCGCAGCGGCGTCGACCCGGCCACGGTGGTGGCGCTGGCCAACAGGTTGGGTTGGCCCATACTTGCCGATCCGCTCTCGCGATTGAGAGGTGCGGACGCGGCGATCACCGCGTTCGACAGCATGTTGAGGAACGACGACTTCGCCACGGCGCATGCCCCGGAGCTGGTGGTCCGGATCGGTCGGCCTCCATCGTCCAAAGTGCTCTCGCAATGGGTCGCTCGATCTGGTGCCCGGGTGGTGCAGGTCGGTGGCCCAGGAGTGATCGACCCCGATCACAACGTGTCGGCCGTGTGCGGGCTCGACGACCTGTCGTCATTGACCGGGGCGGCATCGACGCCCTGGATGGCCCGGTGGCGGCGGGCCAACGACCGCGCCGAATCAGCGATCAGTTCGTTCCTGGACGAGCAGACGGACCTGTCGGAACCGGCGGTCGCCCGCACCATCGCCGAGGCGCTTCCAGACGGTGTCGGCTGCGTCGTGGCATCGTCCATGCCGGTTCGCGACTACGAATGGTTCGGAGGTCGCGCTGCACACGCCCACGCGAACCGTGGGGCGAACGGGATCGACGGTGTGATGTCGACCGCACTGGGACGGGCGCTCGACGGTGAGCCGACCGTGGCCATCGTCGGCGACATCGCGTTCGCTCACGACAGCAATGCACTGGTCGCACTGGCCGACCGCGTCGCAGATCTGCGGGTCGTCGTCGTCGACAACGGAGGCGGCGGCATCTTCTCGTTCTTGCCGCAGGCATCCGAGCTCGACCATGCTCTGTTCGAGCGTCTGTTCGGTACGCCACATCACACCGACATCGAACTGCTCGCCGCAGCCCATCACGTTCCGGCGCGGACGGTCGACACGGCTGAATCGCTCGCAGCCGCGATTTCGGTTCCGGGCCCAAGTGTGACCCGGGTGGTCACCGATCGAGCCGAGAACGTCGCTGTGCACGACCGGCTCAATGCGGTCGTCGCGGCGGCGCTGTGACGGGCGAGCGGTCGTCGAGGGCGGTCAGGGTCGGATGATCGCGCTGAGCATCGCCTGGAACTTCGCCTGGGTCTCGGCGAGCTCGGCCGCGGGTTCGCTGTCGGCGACGA
The DNA here is from genome assembly GCA_037969115.1 of Ilumatobacteraceae bacterium. Classification (GTDB taxonomy): domain Bacteria; phylum Actinomycetota; class Acidimicrobiia; order Acidimicrobiales; family Ilumatobacteraceae; genus JBBKWQ01. The sequence goes on along the minus strand of JBBKWQ010000252.1, from coordinate 21,504 downwards.
TTCCTCCGCCGGCGACGAGCCGGGCAGAGCGCCGGTCGGCAGAGAGCTCGGCACACCGGAGTGATACTGCCCACTGACCGTTCCCCGCGGCATCGACCCAGCCGACCGTGCCGCCGTAGAGCCCGCGTTCGAATCCCTCGACGCTCGTGATCAGCGAGATGGCCGCTTCGCGTGGGTAGCCACCGACCGCCGGGGTGGGTTGTAGAGCCCTCACCAGTTCGAGCACCGACGCAGCGGGTTGTGACAGCCTTCCCTCGGCCTGCGAGCCGAGGTGTTGCACGTTGGCGACTTTCACGATCGACGGTTCGGGGGCCCAGTCGAGGTAGCTGCAGAATGGCAACAGGGTGTCCCTGACCATCTCGATGGCCGCCCTGTGCTCGATCTGGTTCTTGGGGCTTGCCATGAGTTCGGCAGCGAGCCGTGTGTCGATGTCGGCATCTCCTGTGGTCCGGGTGGTACCGGCGAGCGGGTGTGCGCTCACCATGTCGCCTTGCACCGCCACGAGCAGTTCGGGTGACGCTCCGAAGAACCCGTTGAACGAGAACCGGTAGCTCGACCCAAAGCTCGATTTGAGCCTGTGCAACACAGCGTGCACATCGATCGGCCGGTCTGACTCGACGATGATCGGCCGGGCGATGACCGCTTTGTCCATGGCGCCGTCACGGACTGCGTCGCGCGCTGTCGCAACTGCTCTGAGGTAGTGATCGATCGGCACTCCCGGCCGAATGGAGAACGCGGACGCGGACGTGTCGGGTTTCTCCACCCGGAACAGGTCGGAGGCCGCATCCGTATCGGGGTCGCCGTCGATCGTCGTGATCCACGAGCGGCCCAAACGGTCCTTTCCGACGACGACCCGGGGGACGATCAGCTGTGCCGTCGAGCCCGGCAAGAATGGCAAGGCACCCAACGCAATCGGACCCGGCGTGTCGCCGACCAGGTCACGATGACTGATCGCCGCGAGCTCACGCGTGGCTTCGTCGAACGGCACGCTGAGTGCCACGCCCCGGCCGGCGAAGCCGATGCCGTCGCGCACGAACAGGAAACCGTCGCTGCCGGCCACATCGTTGAGGTCGACGTGATGCTCGAACCCCTGGGTGATGGCCTGCATGTCTCAGTCCCGGGTGCCCACCAGCATCTGGGTGATGCCGCCGGAGAGGTTGATGTGGGCTGCATCGGCAAACCCGCTCCGACGCAGGGCCGCGACCATCTCGTCGGGCTCGGGGAGATAGGCAACGCTCTTGGGAAGGTACCGGTACGCCGCCGGGTCGGAGAGGAGTCCACCGATCTTCGGCACGATCTTGCCGAAGTAGATCCCGTGTCCGGCGCGCACGATCTTCGAGGTGGGCACGCCGACATCGAGCAGCGCGATTCGCCCACCGGAGCGCACGACTCGCCCGAGCTCGTCGAAGAACGCCGGTAGCTCGAGGAGGTTCCGCAACGCGAATCCGCACGTGACACCGTCGACGGCATGGTCGGCGATCGGGAGGTTCAAGATGTCGGCCTGGACTCTCGGCGCTCCCGAGCGGTCGGCACTGAGCATGCCGAAGCTGAGATCCATCGAGATCGGCCGGTGTCCGGAGCGGTCGAGATCGATGCACATGTCGCCGGTGCCGCTCGCCAGGTCGAGCACCAGGCTGCCGAGCGGCAGCGCCAGATCGTGCACGGCTTTTCGACGCCACCGCACGTCGAGCCGGAACGTCATGATGCGATTGACCATGTCGTAACGGGGAGCGATCGCGTCGAACATGTCGCGAACGGCTTGCTTCTTCTCGGCGCCCTCCGGCAGGCTGTCTCGGTTCCAGGTCGCGTCTGGGCTTGATTCGGGCATCACGACGAGGTTACGGGCGCGGGCGTACTACCGAACACGCCGGTTGATCGCCTGTGCGCCGCCCGCGACGTGTGGTTCGTTTTGTGTCGGTGTGCCCAACCATTCGTCGATCGTGCTCGGCGATCGGGGCACCGTGTGGACGGACGCTCCGCCGAGCTGCGACGCCAGCGCTGAAACCAACACAGCGAAACACGTGACGGGGACGAGGCTTTCGAAGATCGCCTCGGTCAGTCCGAAGATCGCGAAGGAGGCGACGACCATCAGGCCGATTGTCCCGAGCGTTCGTTCGCGGGGGTCGTCCGACCGCTGCGATCGCCGGAAGTACCAGCCGGGTACGGCGAAGATCGCGATCATCGTCGAGAGTCCGAGCAGCCCACCGTTCGCAGCGGCTCCGAGGATCTGATTGTGCGCGTGATCGAACGTGCCGATACGAGGGTTTCGCAGGCCTGCTGCGACATCGGCTCGGAACTCTGCCTGGAGATTGCCCCACCCGACCCCGGTGGCCGGATGCTGCCGGAACGCACTCGCCGCTGACCGCCAAGCCTCGATCCGTGCTCCCTCCGACGACGCGGCGGCGTCCCCTGCCGGTGTCGTCGACGCGTACTCGGACGCGTTGACGAACGAAGCGGAGGCACGATTCATCGGCATCCCGCCCGACATCCACGTCGCGGAAGCGACCACGACGAGCAACGATGCCCCGACACCGACGAGTCGAGTCGGCGTCAGCCAACCGCGATGCAGCCGTGCGACGCCGAACACCATCACCGGGAACGCCACCCAGCCGCCCCGCGAACCCGACATGGTGCTGGCCAGGACTCCGCAGGCTGCAGCGGTTGCCGACGCGGTCACGGTGAGCCGGCTCGGCAGGTGAACGAGCCCATGGAGCGCCAGCGACAACGCCCCGAAGAGCAACGCCAGGTCACCGAAGGAGATCGCGTTGCCGACCAGACCGGAGGCGCGCGCGTTGCCGAGCACAACGGTCTCGACGATGGCGAACAATCCCGACGCACAGGCCCCGACGGTGACGCCGAACCAGAGCGCCGACACGGTGTGGCGATCGCGATCGGAGAACCAGAAGGCGCAGGCGGTCAGCGGAATCACGGAGAGCCGAACCAGCAGCAAACCGCCGTAGCCGGTCGCCGGAACGACGAGGAACGGTGCAATCGCCGAGAAGACCAAGAGACCCGCAGCGACGATGAACGCGGCGAGCGCCGGTCGGGCGTTGCTCCGGTGCGCTCGACGGTGCATCGAGCCGAGCAGGGCGGCCGCAGTGGTGCCTCCGAGCCACACCGGAGTCGGAACGACGAGTATCGACGACATCAGCAGCGTCAAGCCACCGACCGCGCGCCAATCCGAGACGCCGAGCAGTCGAGCTCCCTTCACGACAGCGTCGATCGGTTCATACGGTTTCCTGTTCACGGGGTGCGGTCCGCTGCGTGCCGACGTGCGGCAGCATCACGGTGCGGATGGACCGCGTCAGCAACGCTAGGTCCGTGAAGTCCGTACATACCGTCAGGGCGAGTGTGACCTTCGACACGCTTGGCAATCCGACGGCGTCGGAACCCGCACGAGTCAGACTTCGGTGACCACCGATCGGGCCCAGCGATAATCGGCCTTGCCGCTCGGTGATCGAACTACTTCGTCGACGAAAATTGTGGCCTTCGGCAGTTTGTAACGGGCGATGTGCTTGCCGGCCTCGTCGCGCAGCGCACCGTGATCGGCCTCAGCACCGTCGCGCAGACGCACCACGGCGACGACCTCATTGCCCCAGCGCTCGCTCGCGCGGCCCGTGACCACGCAGTCGTACACGGCGGGATGCGATTTGATGGCAGCTTCGACCTCTTCGGCGAAGATCTTCTCGCCGCCCGAGTTGATCGTCGCCGACTCGCGACCGTGGAGTTCGGCCTGACCGGAGCCGAGGTGTCGAGCACGATCGCCCGGAATCGCGAACCGGACGCCGTCGACAACGGGATACGTGCTCGCCGTCTTGGCGGCGTCGTTCAGGTACCCCAGCGCGAGCCGTCCGGTCTTGGCGAGCCAGCCGATCTCGCCGTCGCCGGGACACAGTACCCGGGACAGGTCGGCGGAGAGCACATGGTTGCCCGTCGTCAGGGTGAACACGCCGGTGGCCGCCGCGCCGGAGGTCGATACGTGCGACATCTGGCTGCCGGCTTCCGACGAACCGAACCCGTCGATGATCATCACCTCGGGCAGGTGATCGAGGAACTCGTCCTTGAGCGACGCCGACAGCGCGGCACCGCCCGACACCAGGATGTTGAGGCAAGAAACGTCGTAGTTGCTGCGGTCGAGCTCGTCGAGGAGCGGACGCGCGAACGCATCGCCGACGATGAGGAGGAAGGTCACCTGTTCACGCTCGACCATCGACCACACGTCGACAGGGTCGAGTCGACTCGAGACCGATTGCACGAAAACGGTGCCGCCGCCGATCCACGTTCGGAGGGCCACCCAGTGCGCGGCGCCGTGCATGAAGGGCGGGGCCGCGAGAGTGCGAAGCCCGGTGTTCGCCGCTTCGAGGAAACCTGCGAGGTCGGTCGCCGTTCGCGAGCCGTTGAAGCATTCGACGATGGCGTCGCCGTTTCGCCACATCACACCTTTCGGCATGCCGGTGGTGCCACCGGTGTAGAGAATGTAGAGGTCGTCCGGGCTCCACTCCACGTCCGGTCGCTCCGGACTGCCGGCTGCCAACGCGTCGTCGTACCAGATCGCTCCGGGCAACAGGTCGTTGCCCGATTCGTCGGGCACCTGGATGATCGTTCTCAGCCGGGGGAGCTCCGGGAGGACCTGGGACAGCGTGGGCGCGAATTCGGAGTGGATGACGACCGCGGTGGCGCCCGAGTCACCGAACAGGTACCGCAGCTCTTCGGCGACGTATCGGTAGTTCACATTGAACGGTGCGACGCGCGCCTTCCATGCTCCGAGCATCGTTTCGAGGTATTCGTTGCAGTTGTGGAGGTAGATCGCAAGATGATCCTGACCGGATTCGTGCGAGTCGAGTTCGTGACGTTCGCGGTGGCATTCGTGTCCACGGTCGGTCAGGAAGTTGGCGAGCCGTCTGGTTCGATCGGTGACCTCCGACCAGGTGAACCGGCGGTCGCGGTACACGAGACAGAGTTGGTCGGGTCGCGTGGCGGCAATGGCTTCATGGAGCGACGCGAAGCACACCTGGCTCATGGAGCCGAACATAGACAGGGTCGGCTCGGCCCGACGAATCTGGCGTAGCGTGCCTGAGATGAGTGAAGGTGATGTCGTCTTCGGCGTGTTCGTGCCCCAGGGCTGGAAGATGGAACTGGCCTCGTTCGACGGTGCTGCCGCCCAGTGGCAGGCGGCGGTCGACATCGCGGTACGCGCCGAAGCACTCGGCTTCGACTCGATCTGGGTCTACGACCACGTGCACAACGTTCCGAAGCCGGCACACGAAGCGGTGTTCGAGTGCTGGACGACGATCGCCGCGATCAGCCAGCGCACGGCTCGGATCCGACTCGGTCAGATGGTCGGTTGCAACAGCTATCGCAATCCGGCCCTGTTGGCCAAGATCACGGCGACAGTCGATGTCATCTCCGGCGGCCGGCTCGACTGGGGCATCGGGGCCGGTTGGTACGAGAACGAGTACAGAGGGTACGGATACTCGTTTCCGAAGCCGAAAGATCGCATCGGGATGCTCAACGAAACGGTCGAAATCGTTCGTTCGATGTGGAGCGAACCCGAGACGACGTACAAGGGCGACTATCACGAGGTGAGTCGAGCAAACTGCGACCCGAAACCGCTCCAGAGCCCCCATCCGCCGATCTGGATCGGCGGCGGCGGCGAACAACTCACCTTGCGGGTCGTCGCCAAACACGCCGACTGCTCGAACTTCGGCGGCCGGCCCGACGTGTGGGCGCACAAGCGTGACGTACTCCGGCGGCATTGCGACTCGGTCGGTCGCGACGCCGACGAGATTCGGATGACCTGGTCGCCAGACGTGTTCATCAGGTCGACCGAGGCCGAGATCGACGCCGCCGGATCGCTCAGCATCTGGGGCGCCCCCGAAGACGAATGGCGAGCGAACAACCTCATCGGCACGCCGGAACAGGTTGCCGAGAAGATGCAGACGTACGTCGATCTGGGTTGCCGCGGGTTCATCCCGTGGTGTTCCGACTATCCGGATACCCAGACGATGGAGCTCCTCGCGTCACACGTGATGCCACAGTTCCGCTGAGCGGTCACTCGTACGTTCGAAAGATGATCTCGGCGACGCAACTCGGCTTGCTCGCGCCTTCCACCTCGAAGGTGAACTCCATGGTGGTCTGGAGACCGCCCGGGATGTCGGTCACCTCGAGTAGTTTCACGCCGAGGCGCAGCCTGGAACCGACTGGAACGGGTGACGGGAAGCGGATCTTGTTGGCGCCGTAGTTCACACCCATCGAGAAGCCGGTGATCTGCACGACCTGCGGGTACAACATCGGACCGACGGCGAGCGTCAGGTACCCGTGAGCGATCGGACCACCGAACGGACCGGCCTTGGCCCTCTCGATGTCGACGTGGATCCATTGGTGGTCGCCGGTGGCTTCGGCGAACTGGTTCACCTGTTCCTGCGTGATCTCGATGTACTGGCTGTAGCCGAGGTGCTCGCCGACGAGTGCCCTCACTTCGTCGGCGCCGTTGATGATGCGTGGTGACATGTCGGCCAGCATGTCACTTGCCGTCGGAGCGATACGAATACGGGCCGTGGCTGCCGAGCTCGACCTTGCCGGAACCCGCCGGCCGTGCTGGACCGGTCACGGCAGCAACGTGTAGCGGACGCGGGCAATCCTGCCCGTAGGGTTCTCGGCAATGCCTGACGCAACGGAACCGATCCCATCGAACGCCGATGCCGACTTCCGTTCGGGCTTCATCACGTTCATTGGACGGCCGAACGTGGGGAAGTCGTCGCTGATCAACGCCATATGCGGCCGGAAGATCAGCATCGTGTCCGACAAGCCGCAGACCACCAGGCATCGCATCATGGGTGTGCTGACGCGCCCCGACGCCCAGCTGGTGTTCGTCGACACACCGGGGCTCCACAAACCGGTGACAGCGCTCGGCGAGCGTGTGAACGCAACGGCCATCGAAAGTGCACAGGACGTCGACGTGCAGTGCCTCGTCCTCGATGCCACCAAGACCTTCGGGAACGGCGATCGTTGGGTGTCGCAGCGGCTGCACATGCCCGACGCGATCGTCATTGTGAACAAGGTCGACATCGCCACGAGCGACCAGGTCATGGCGATGCTCGGTTCGGCCGGTGAGCTCGGCGCCGAGGCCTACTTCCCGGTATCGGCGCACTCGGGCAAGGGAGTCGAAGTCCTGGTCGAGTATCTCGCGGCCCGACTTCCCTGCGGGCCGAAGTACTTCCCCGACGACGAGTTCAGCGACATCCCGGAGGAGCAGTGGGTGGCCGAACTCGTTCGTGAACAGCTCCTCGCCGTCACCCGCGATGAACTGCCGTACTCCATTGCCACGCGTGTGGTCGAGTGGGAGTGGCCCCGCATCCGGGTCGACATCCTGGTCGAGCGCGACAGCCAGAAGGGGATGGTCATCGGGAAGGGCGGCCTGATCCTCAAAGAGGCCGGCAAGCTTGCGCGCGCCCAGCTACCCGACGGTGTTTACCTCGAACTCCGGGTCAAGGTCGACAAGAACTGGCAGCACCGCCCCGACCGGGTCGAACGTCTGGGCTACTGAACGCTCGTCAAACGGCGTGATGGGCTCCCCGTCACCCCTCACCCGTTCGTCGGGGCGTCGTGGTCGTCGCCTCGGGCGAGCCTGGGTCGATCGACGAGTCGACGGGCGAGATCGGCTCCGTCGAGATCAGCGAGGCGAAGTCTTCGAAGACGACCGGTGTGTCGGGGTCACCGTTTTCCGAGATCGACGGCAGGAACACGGAGATCGGTTCGCCATCGACGAAGAACAGAACGGATCCGATGCCGCCGCGGTCGGTGTTGAAATCGAGCACGGTGAGGACGATCTGCGAGATCGCCCGCCGTTGCTGGCGTTCGAGGAGTCGGTCGAGTTTGTCGCGATTGAGCGTGACGTTGCCGACACCTCGAACAGGTTCGACGCTCTCGACGAGCCCGTCGGTGACTGCAGTGCCCAACGTGGCGAGCACGTCGTCGGGTGGCGGTGACGCGAGGATCTCGAGCACGTTCGGGAATGACGCAGGTGCCACGACGCGGGTGGTGATTCGCTGGACCTGATCGGTGTTGCCGATCAGGAAGTACAGCTCGACGTTGTCGGTTTCGACCAGCGTGGTCGTGGTCTCCTCGATCGCCGACGTTGCAGGGGGCTCATCGAGAGGCCGTGTCGTGGCTGGGGGTGGAGTCGTCGTGGTGGTGGTCGTGGCCGTGAGATCGCCGGGAACTTCGTCGTCGTTGTACGGCTGGACGGTCCCGTCGTTGGGGAGCCCGCACGACGGCAGCGCGGCCACGACGGTCACCGCGAGGAGGAGGCGGAATCTCATTTCGGTCCTTTCGTCGGCAGGCGGACGAGGAAACGCGCGCCACCGCCCGGACGATCTTCGACCCACGCTTCGCCGCCGAGAGCCTTGGCGTGTTCGGCCACGAGTGCAAGTCCGAGCCCGGTGCCGATCCTGTGGCGGGCAGCGCTGCCGCGCGCGAAGCGCTCGAAGATGCGGGTTCGCTCGCTGGCTGCGACGCCCGGCCCGTGGTCTTCGACCGACATCAGCACGGAGTGCGGCTCGGTCGACGGTTCGATCGTGATGCGAGTCGGCCCGCCGCCGTGGTTGGTCGCGTTGTCGAGCAGATTGCCCAGGATGCGCTCGAATCGGACGCGGTCGACGTGAGCCGTTCGTTTGGCTCGCCGATGGACCTCGATGGGCAGGTCGCCGAATCCGTACCGCTGCGACACCCGGTCGCACAGTTCGACGAGGTCGACCGTTTCGGTGTGGAGGTCGGTGGCGCCCGCGTCGAGCCGGGACAACTCGAGCAGGTCGATGACCATCGCATCGAAGCGACGGATCTGGCTGACCACCACATCGAGGGCCTGTTGCGTGCGGTCGGGCAAGTCGGTTCGTTTGGCGTCGAGTACCTCGACGGCCGCCGTGAGCGCGGTGATCGGGGAGCGCAGCTCGTGACTGACGTCGGAAGCGAATCGCTCCTCGCGTTCGATACGTGCCTGTACGGCGTCGGCCATGTTGTTGAAGGAACTGGCGAGTCGGTCGAGATCGGGGTCGTTCGAGGGGTCGAGTCGGGAGTCGAGCGAGCCCTGGGCGAACGACTCAGCGGTGTCGGCTACTCGACTCAGCGGTCGCAGCAGACGTCTGCTCGTCGACCAGCCGATGAACGACGCGAGCAAGGTTGCGAGTGATGCGCCGACGATGAGCGCCGTGATGATGATGCGGAGCGTGCGATCGGTGCTCTCCAGCGGAAACGCTTCGAGGTATCCGGTCTCGTACGCGCGGATGTGCACACCGATGCCGAGGTACGTCTTGCCGTCGGTGGTGAACTGCTGGTGGCCCGACTGACCCCGAGCGACCGACTCACGGAGTTCGGCGGGGAATTCGGTCTCGCCGAATCCGATTCTCGACTCGAGCTTCGGCTTCGTCAGGACCGCGAACCCGCTGGTCTCGATGTCGAGATCGATGAACGCGTCAGCGAGTTCCCGGGGACTCAGGTCGAGTGCAGTTCTCACGCTGCTGGCATGGTTGAACGCCTGAACCCTGGCCGCAGACTCACGTTGCTCGATCAGCGAACGTTGGACGATCGCCGAAGTGGCGAGCGTGAGGCCGAGTCCGGCGAGGAACGCGGCGAGCCCGAAAAAGAGTGTGACGCGGGTGCTCAGACTCAGAGAACGCCGGCGGGCCATCGCCACAGTGTTACCCACAAATCGGTTCCTGATGTAGAACGGAGGGGCAGACGCGACGAAACGAGTGGCTGAGCTGGAGTTTCGCGTATGGCGGCCCGTGTGACGTGGCGGCGGGTGAGACGGTTTCACCGCTGCCGGTGAGGCGCCAGGGGGAGGAAGGCACCCCACCGGGGCAGCGTGAACAGTGCTCATGATGGTTCACCTGTGTGACAGGAAACCGCTGTATATGTGCGATTTGTGTAACAAACCCGGACAAAGTGGTCGGGATTCGGTCGTCGGTTCGCCGTTGCCCCGGTGATCGCGTGGCACACTGGCTTCACCGTGTATCAACTGCTGTTCATCGAAGACGACGACGGAATTCGATTGGCGCTCCGACTTGCCCTCGAAGACGAGGGATACGAGGTTCGGGAGGCCAGTTGCGGTGTCGACGGCCTCGAAGCGTTCGGAGACGGCGAGATCGACCTCGTGCTCCTCGATCTGCGTCTGCCCGACATGTCCGGTTTCGACGTGTGTCGGGCGATCAGACGCCAGAGCACGGTGCCGATCATCATCATCACCGCGCAAACCGACACGTACGACATGGTCGCCGGCCTCGAAGCCGGTGCCGATGACTACGTGACCAAGCCCGTTGTGCCGAAGGAGCTTGCGGCGAGGATCCGGGCGCTGCTTCGGCGGGTGCAGTTCCAGGAGACCAACGTGTCGACGCAGAAGACGACGTTCGGCGACATCGAATTGCGGCGCGACCAGGGCATCGTGCTGAAGTCGGGACGTGAGCTCGCGCTCACCAAGACCGAGTACAGGCTGCTCTGCGAATTTGCCGACCACGCCGGCGCGGTGTTGTCCCGCGACCAACTCCTCGAACGGGTGTGGGGCTACGAGTACCTCGGCGACTCGCGACTCGTCGACGCGCACGTACGGCGGCTGCGGGTCAAGGTCGAAGACCAACCGGACGACCCGAAACTGATCGTGACGGCACGAGGCGTCGGCTACCGATTGATCGTCTGACGGCCGCAACTCGTTCAGAGGCTTGCGTACCAGTCGTAGCTGCGCTCGGCCCAATAGTCGGCCGGGCGCTCGTTGCTGTATCGGATCACGCCGATTCGTTTCAACGTCTTGATGCCGTACTTGTTGGGCGTGACGAGTCGCAGCGGTGCGCCGTGGTCCTGGGTCAACGGTTCGTCGTCGAGCCGCAGCCCCAGCAACGTCTGGGGGTGCATCATCGCGGCCATGTCCATGCCGACGTAGTAAGCCCCGTCGGGGGTTTCGAGCCCGACGTAGGGCACGTCACCCACGGTGTCGGCGTAACGCCGATGGAAGTCACCGAAGCGAGCCCCACCCCAGTACGTGATGTTCGACCAGCCTTCGATGCACTTGTGTTCGCTCACCATGTCAACCTGAGGGAGCGCCTCGAAGGTCGACAGCTCCAGTTCGTCGAGCACGGTGCCGTCTGGCCCCTCGACCCGCATGGTCCACTCGTCGAGATCGATCTCGTCTCTGATGCCGATTCGACCGTTGATCTGGAGCGGTCGCGCCTCGTCGATGGAGAACTCGGGCGCGTTGCGGCCTGTGGAGAGGTTCGACCACAGGTCTTCGTTGCGTTCGAGGGTGTCCCGAAGCACCTGCGGGATGCCGTCGTCAGTCGACTGCGTCTGCACCCATCGCCAGAGCAATCCGGCGCCGATCACGCCGAGGCCACCCGTGACGAACGATCGGCGAGATCGTCTGCGGAACTCCTCGACCGAGATGGCCGGGCCGCTGCGCGCCTGGCGACGAAGTTCGGCGTCGCGCGCCGACACGGGCGCCGGCTCGGCGTCGTTTCCCGACGGGGTGTCCGTCGCCTCGTCCTCGGCACCGGTCATTGGTTCACCCCGTCGATCGGAAGCGCCCGCGCCGCTCGCGTTGCAGCGAGTTCTCGGTCGAGTTCGTCGGGCGGTTCGATCTCGTAGCCCGTGATCATTCCCCGGAAGTTCCCCCAGCCGGCTCGGGCGACCTGGAGCAGGTGGATGACGAAGAACACGATGAACCCGACCGTCATCGTGAAGTGGATGAGCCGGGCGAACTGGTAGCCACCCAGCAGCGCGGTGAGCAGGCTGAGCTGCGTCGGCTTGTAGATGGCGAATCCGCTGACCACGACCAGAACGCCCATGAGCAGCACGATCGTGTACGACACGCGCTGTGCGGCGTTGTAGCGACCCTTCGGCGGTTCCTGCTCGCGGAGATGCAGGTCGTGCAAGAGCACGCCGGTGCTCTCGGGAACTGCGTGTCTGTCGGGCACGATGTGGCGCCACTCGCCGCTGACCGCCAGGTACATCGTGTAGACGAAGCCGTTGATCACGAACAGCCACGCGAACGAGAAGTGAAAGGCCATGCCGCGGGCGAGGTGGCGATCGAGGTCGAGTTTGTCGTACACCACGTCGGGGAAGAACGCGAACCATTGCCAGCTGCCCACGCCGATCGCGTAGACGTCCTCGGCCCAGTAGATGCGCAGACCGCTCCAGATCATCACCGTCAGGAGGGGGAGGTTGATCCAATGCATCCACCGCACGGCTCGCGTGTGTTTCAGGCGAGCCACCGGCTCGGCGTGATGCCCGCCGATCGGCTCGGAGCGGCCAGGAACCGTCGTCTCGACCCGGCTGGCATCCGTCATGCGACGACACTACGCAGGCGTCTCGGGTCTCGTGATGATCTTCACGATTTGTTGCCGCAGGCGTTCGTGGGCGTTTCGATTTGGAATGGCGGCCGCCCGAGAGCCGGCCGGCACCGCGACCGCGTCCGCTCAGGGGCGGGTACCGTGAGGTGCGTGGCGAAGTACTCCCGGTTGGCGGCGACGTCGAAGAGTCGCACGGCGATGGTTCGACGGCTGTGGGGACACCGAACCGAGATCACGCGATGGGGTCGCTCGTTGTGGAGCGAGATCGCCACGCCCGGCAAGGTCGACCCGCAGCGACTGCGAATCATCGGCACCGTCCTCTGGCGGATCACCAGCGACCCACAGCTCAGCAAGGCGCCCGAGTTGCGTCGCGTCGCGCTCGACGCGGACAACCGGCTCTCGATCGATGCGGCAGCGCAGTGGTTCGGCCGTCACCGGCTGATCGCCGCACTCTCGGACGTCGACGGCATCACCGGCTTCGTGGATGGCGGCGGCCGTCCCATCAGCGACGTCATCGACGTCGAACCGAAGTAGCGCACTGCCACTCGAGAAAGAACCGTCGATCTCGACGAACGTCAATCAGGCCAGACGGGAGTGCGTTTCTCGCGGAAGGCCGCCATGCCTTCGGCCGCGTCGGGGCCCCGGAACATCGTCTCGCTCAGTGTCTTCATCTCGGCGAACGCAATGTCGCGGGTCAAGGTCGGCACTCGCCGCAACGCTCCCTTCGTGGCAGCAACTGCTCGCGGTGCACCGGCGCTCACACCGTCACAGAGCGCTTGCACGGTGCTCGCCACATCGTCGGTGACATGCGTCACGAGACCGATCGTGCGTGCCTCGTGTGCGTCGAAGGGCTCACCCGTCAGCATCGCAGCGGCGATTCTGCCCGGCGGGACTCGCCGCAGGATCGGCACCATGATGATCGCCGGTGCGACACCGATCCGCACCTCGGTCAGAGCGAAGTTCACCGACGGCGCGACCACCACGAGGTCGCACGAGGCCATCAGGCCGATGCCACCGGCGCGCACCGCGCCGCACACTGCCGCAATCGTCGGAGCGGGCATGTCCATGAGGCGCTCCAGAACGGAGATCAACGGTGCCGAGTCGGGTGTGTCGTCGGAACGTTCCTTGAGGTCGGCTCCGGAGCAGAAGGCCGGACCCTCATGACGCAGGACCACCGCACGGGGAGCGGCCCGCTCCGCTTCTGCGACGCATTCAGCGAGTTCGTGCACCATCAGTTTCGACAGAGCGTTGCGGTTGTGCTGCGAGTCGAGGGTGATCGTGGCAATGCCGCGATCGAGTTGGACGGTGACGAGTTCTCCCACGTCGATCGACAGTAGCGATGGTGGAAACGGTCGCGTCAGTCAGCCCGGGTCATCGGCGAGATCGCGCAGGAACGCTTCCACCTCGGCACGATGTCGGGTCCGCTTCATCGGGGGCAGTGCACGCACGATGTCCCACCGGTAGCGCGCCTTGCCGAGCCGCGGATCCATCACCGCCACCACGCCGCGGTCGGTCGCCGTCCTGATCAGCCGGCCGCAGGCCTGCGCGAGCAACATCGAGGCACGCGGGATGTCGATCTCGGCGAATGCGTTGGCTCCGAGCAGCTCACGCCGAGCAGACAGCAGCGGGTCGTCGGGGCGCGGGAACGGTATCCGGTCGATGACGACGAGTGAGAGCGTTCGGCCGGGCACGTCGATGCCCTGGAACAGACCAGCCGTGGCGAACAGGCACGTCGATTCGTCGTCGGCGAACTTGCTGATCAGGGTTGGCTTCGGAAAGTCACGCTGAGTGAGAATCGGAACGTCGACGCGTTCCTTCAGTGCGTCGGCGGCTTCGTCCATGGCCTTCCAGCTCGTGAACAGTGCCAGCGTGCGCCCGCCGGCGGCGTTGATCAGCGCTTCGAGCTCGTCGTGGACCGCTGGCCGAAATTGCGGCGAGTTCGGATTGGGCAGGTGGATGGCGTTGTACAGCAACGAGTTCGCCTCGTAGTCGAACGGGCTGCCCACATCGATGACGTCGACCTTGTCGGCGGGCAGTCCGACACGATCGGCGAGCGACGACGGGATGGTCGCGCTCGTCAATACCGCCGTCCGCTCGCCCCACAGTCCGGCGCGAAGCGTGGGCCCCACGTCGAGTGGGGCGATTTCCAGCCGCGGCGAGTCGCGGCTGCCGGAGACGAACGCGACCGACGACTCGTTGGCCGAGAGTGCAGCGTCGATCTGTTCGATCGTGCGCCCCAACATGGTCTGGGCCCGAAGCCGACGCTGCTTGGCGTCGTCGCTCTTCGTGTTGATGCCGAGCAGCACTTCGCTGACCCGTCCGAGTCGCTCGCGTGCGTCGACGACAACCTCCCGGATGTCGTCGGGCAGCTCGCTGGGCAGCCGTTGTCCGGTATGCGGCGCGAGTGCGTCGCGGAGTGCGCTGGTGAGTTCGGCGATGGAGCCGACGAGTTGCGGGTCCTCCAGAATCCTCCTCACGACCGCTGACAGTGCGATGAACCGTCCGGGTGCGATCGTCACGCCGACGGTGTCGCTCATGATGTCTTCGAGGACGTGCGCCTCGTCGAACACGACCATGTCGTGTTCGGGCAGAATCGCTCCCTCGCTCGCGACGTGCAGGCCGTAGAGGTGGGTGTTCACGACGATGACGTCACTGACGGCCGCTTTCCTGCGGGCCTGTTCGGCGAAGCAGGGGTCGCCGAGCGGGCACCGGTCGGCGCCGGGGCATTCGTCGCTGCCGACGCTCACCGCCCGCCACGCCTGATCGCTGGGCGTCCACGTCATGTCGGCTTGGTCACCGGTCGAGGTGGTGCCCGCCCATTCGGTGATCTTCTTGATCTCGAGTTTCGTGACGGCTGCCATGTCGTCGAGCTCCAGCTGACCTTGCGATTCGTCGCTCATCTCGCGCAATCGCTGCAGACACACGTAGTTGCTGCGGCCTTTCAGCACCGCGTGTTCGAACTCGACTGAAAGGTGCTCTGCGAGGAAAGGAAGGTCCTTGGTGCGGAGCTGGTCTTGGAGCGCTTTCGTGGCGGTGGCCACGACCACGCGTGTGCGGCCCACGACCGCCGGCACCAGGTAGGCGAGGGTCTTGCCAGTACCGGTTCCGGCCTGCACGATGAGGTGTCTTCGGTCGCGGACGGCGTCGGCGACGCGCTCGGCCATCTCTCGCTGACCAGGTCGATCCTCGGCGTCGTCGAGTGCGGAGGTGACCTGGTCGAGTGCGTCGCTGACCGACTCGGTCATGCGAGCAGCGCCAGCGCTGCGTCGAGTTCGGCCGCGTCGAAATCAGGCCAGGGCGCTTCGGTGAAGTGGATCTTCGAGCCGGCACTCTGCCACAGCAGGAAGTTGGACAGCCGAAGTTCGCCCGAGGTGCGAACGAGCACGTCGACCGGCGGCATCTCGGGCAGATACATGTTCGCATCGATGCAGGCAGCGGTGATGGGCCGACCGGATCGACGTGCTGCTCTGACCGCGGACATCAGCTCAGCGCGCCCGCCGTAGTCGAATGCGACCGTGAGAACCATGCCTGTGTTTCCGGCCGTGTCAGCGATCGCCTTTCGGATCGCGCGTTGCACGTATTTCGGTGTTCGTGCCTCGGGCGAGTCGAATGGACGGCCGATCCACTGGATCCTCACGTTGAGATCGTTGAGTTCGTTGACCCTGCCGAACAACTTCTCGTGGAGTCCGAGGATGTGACGGACCTCCGCTCGAGGGCGCACCCAGTTCTCGGTGGAGAAACCGAACACGGTCAGCCAATCGATGTTTCGGGTGACCGCGACCCGAACCAGCCGGGCGAGGTTCTCCTCGCCTTCGGTGTGTCCGTCGGTTCGGGGGAGTCCGCGGCGGCCCGCCCACCGACCGTTGCCGTCCATGATGCACGCGACGTGTACGCGAGGATCGGCCGATCTGGCGGGAAAGGGTGCAACGTCGGACACAGGTTGTTCACGTTAGCGACCGCTGACGTGGGAGAATGGTTCAGTGACTGCGACGTCGGCCGAGACAGCGCGAATCGAATCAGCGGGCACGGCCGCGACCCATCCGAGTGTCGATGTCGGTCTGCGACACGTCATGGTCGTGGGTGGCACGGTGGCGGAATGGGGCGCATTGGGCGACGATGCGTGGGGCGATCGGGTGAGTGAACTCGGGCATTTGTGCGCATCGATGGGAACCGAGTGGCTCACGATTCGCCCGTACGAGACCGGCGACGACCCGGTCCTGATGGAGACATCGCTGCACGATGTCGGCACGTGCACGGTGCTCGTCGACCCCGTGGCCGACGGTCGCCAGCGGTTCGCCGACGCGATGTGGCGCCTCGACGCCGACGATGAGGTCAACGAGGCCTCGGTGGCCGCTGTTCTGTACGACCCGGCCGACAGTGAACCCGACCTCGTCGTAGTGCTCGGTCCCTCCACGCAGCTTCCGCCTTCGCTCGTGTGGGAACTCGCGTACGCCGAACTCGTGTTCATCGACTGTCCGTGGGGCGATCTCGACGCCGCTGACCTTGCGGCCGCGGCCAGTGAATTCTCTGGCCGTCGGCGGCGATTCGGTGGGCTCGAATCGTGAGCGATCAGCTGTATCGCGACACCGGCGTGGTGTTGCGCACGTACAAGCTGCGCGAGTCCGACCGCATCGTCGTCATCCACACCGCCGAGAACGGCAAAGTGCGCGCCGTCGCGAAGGGCGTTCGCAAGACGAAGTCGAAGTTCGGCGCTCGCCTCGAACCGATGAGCCACGTGCGGCTGTTGCTGTATCGAGGGCGCGAACTCGACATCGTCAGTCAAGCGGAGTCGGTTGAGCCTCTCGCGCCGATGCTGTCGTCGCTCGACCGCGCATCGCAGGGCATCGCGGCAATCGAGGCCGTCGATCAGCTGTCGCTCGAACGTGAGCCCAATCTTGCGCTCTACAAGATGACGGTCGGCGTGCTGAGAACCATCGCGACCAGGCCCTCGTCGCTGAACGTTCCCGCGTTCTACTGGAAGCTGCTCGCTGCCGAAGGACTGCGTCCGGAGCTCGATGTCTGCGTCCGGTGCGGTGAATGCGAACCCGAGACAGCGCTGGTGGCGTTCGACCTCAACGAAGGAGGCACCCTCTGTCGAGCATGTCGGTCCGGATCTTCGATCTCGCCGGGCGCGCTCGCTCTGATGCGCGACATTCTCGATGGGCGACTCAACGAGGCGCTCGCGCAGCCCGAGTCGCCTATCACCCATGAGGTCGGCGGCCTTGCCACCCGGGCCCTCGAACACCACATCGAGCGGCGCCTCAAGGCCGTGGCCATGTTCGAGCATCACTGAACCCACCGGCGAAACGCGGGCAGCAGGTCGAAGGTCTCGCCCGTAGTCTGTTGGGTCTATGCCCGCAACGGAGTTGGACCAAGTCGTCAACCTATGCAAGCGGCGGGGGTTCGTGTTCCCGTCGGCTGAGATCTACGGCGGATTCCGCTCCACCTACGACTACGGACCACTCGGCGCGCTCCTCCTGCGCAACGTCAAGGACGCGTGGATCAGGGCAATGGTGCAGCAGCGGGACGACGTGATGCTCATCGACGCCGCGATCCTGAGTCCGCCACAGGTGTGGGAAGCGTCCGGGCACCTCTCGAACTTCACTGATCCGCTGGTCGACTGCACGAACTGCAAGAACCGCTTCCGTGAGGACAGGCTCGACGATCCCGACACATGCCCGAGCTGCGGTCAGACCGGTACGTTCACCGAGGCGCGCCAGTTCAACCTGATGTTCAAGACCCAGGCCGGACCGGTCGCCGACGCGGGCGCAGATGCTTACCTCCGTCCCGAGACGGCGCAGGGCATGTTCACGAACTTTGCGAACGTGCTCGGCACCAGTCGCAAGAAGCCACCGTTCGGTATCGCTCAGGTGGGCAAGAGCTTTCGGAACGAGATCACCCCGCAGAACTGGATCTTCCGCACGCGTGAGTTCGAGCAGATGGAGATGGAGTTCTTCGTGCCGCCGGCCGAGAGCGAGGAGTGGTACGAGTACTGGTGTGCCGAGCGGCTCGATTGGTACGTACGCCATGGCATCCCCGGCAACATGTTGCGACTGCGCGAGCACGATGCCGATGAACTCTCCCACTATTCCACCGGTACGTCCGATGTCGAGTTCAACTTCCCGTGGGGGTGGGATGAACTCGAAGGGATTGCCAAGCGCACCGACTACGACCTGAAGCAACACGCCGAACACTCCGGGCAGCGCCTCGACTACTTCGATCAGCAGACCAACGAACGGTACGTGCCCCACGTGGTCGAACCGGCGGCGGGTGCAACCCGCACGATGGCGGCGTTCCTCCTGGCAGCGTATGACGAGGACGTGATCAACGAAGAGAAGCGGGTGGTGCTGCGCCTCCATCCGCGGTTGGCGCCGTACAAGGTGGCGGTGCTGCCGCTGTCGAAGAAGGACACGCTCACCCCGCTCGCCCACGAGATTCGAAAGCTCCTGTCCGAGCGGTACATGGTCGACTACGACGAGACGCAGAACATCGGGAAGCGGTACCGCCGACAGGACGAGATCGGGACCCCGATCTGCGTCACCGTCGACTTCGACTCGCTCGACGACAAGGCGGTCACGATCCGCGATCGCGACACCACCGAGCAGGTACGCGTGCCGATCGACGACCTGATCGGTGAGATCACGTCGCGTTTCGGTTTCTGATCGGGTCACGGCGCAGCGCGATGACCACGTATCTCGACCGGATTCTGGAACGACATCGGCGAGTCGCCGCCGCCGACAAGCGTTCGATCGATGATCTGGTCGCGCAGGCGTTGCAGCTGCCGGCGACGCGTGGTTTCCGTCAGGCGCTGGCTGCATCTTCCAGCCTTGCCGTGATCAGCGAGATCAAGCGCCGCTCTCCGTCCAAGGGTGATCTGCATCCCGACCTCGACCCGGCCGCGTTGGCCGCGAGCTACGAGCAGGGTGGAGCGACGTGTCTGTCGGTGCTGACCGACGCAGAATCGTTCGGGGGCTCACCGGCAGACCTCCAGGCAGCGCGCGCTGCCTGCACGCTGCCGGTGTTGCGCAAGGATTTCACCGTGTGCGCCCATGACGTCGTCGACGCCAGGCTGATGGGTGCCGACTGTGTCCTCCTGATCGCGGCTGCGATGTCGAAGGAGGAACTCGCCGAGTTGCACGCAATGGCGCTCGGGGTCGGGCTCGATGCGCTCGTCGAGGTCCACGACGAGGCCGAGCTGGATCACGCGCTCGCCGCCAACGCCACGCTCGTCGGAGTGAACCAGCGTGACCTCGTCACGTTTCAGGTCGATCATGCGCGCGCCGAGCGGATGGCCCCCAAGATCCCGACGTCATGTGTGCGGGTCGCGGAGTCAGGTGTGCGCAATGGCGACGACGCCCGCGCCTTGCACTCGGCCGGATACGACGCCGTGCTCGTCGGCGAAACACTCGTTACGGCGTCCGATCCGGTAGCAGCGGTGCGAGAACTGATCGGGTGAAGCGGCGCGAATCCGGAAACGGTCGCCCCGTTCGGGTGCGGCGCCGGTTACGGTTCGCTGCTGCATGTTCGTGAAGATTTGCGGCATTACGACCGAAGACGATGCACTGCTGGCCGTCGCGATGGGCGCCGACGCCGTCGGGTTCGTCTTCGCCCCATCGACGCGTCAGGTGGCCGCTCAGAAGGTGTACGACATCACGCGACGACTGCCTCCCGAAATCCTCACGGTCGGCGTGTTCCGTGACGAACACCCGAGCCGCGTGATCGAGATGGCGAATCGGGCGGGCGTGAAGGCGGTTCAGCTCCACGGCAGTGAGTCACCCGCTCAGGTTGCCGAGGTCGCACACAATATCCGTTACGTGATCAAGGCCTTTCCGGCGGGGTCGAGTCAGCTCCCGCTCGCCGATCAATACCACACCGACATGATCCTGGTCGACGCGCCGGCGCCGGGTTCGGGCAGGGTGTTCGACTGGGACCTGGCGGCCGAGGCTCCCGACAACGTCAAGGTCATCCTCGCCGGTGGTCTCACACCCGAGAACGTGGCCGCCGGAATCGCTGCCGTCGAACCGTGGGGTGTCGACGTGTCGTCGGGCGTCGAGCGCAGCCCTGGCCGCAAAGACGCCGTGCAGGTGCGGCGCTTCATCGCGAACGCGCGAGCTGCCGCGCCCGCGCCGTACCTCGGTCCCGATGAGCTGCCGTACAACTGGGACGACGAATGACGCCGGGCGATTCGCTCATGTCCGATCCGTCCGATTCCGGTCGGTTCGGTGAGTTCGGCGGCCGCTTCGTGCCCGAGACACTGATACCCGCATGTCTCGAGTTGGAGGCGGGCTTTCGCGACGCGTGGGCCGACCCTGGCTATCGCGATCAGCTGCACGCGCTGCTGCGCGACTACGCGGGTCGTCCATCGATACTCACCGAGTGTGGTCGCCTCAGCGATCAGCTCGGACTCCGCCTGCTCCTCAAGCGTGAAGACCTGAACCACACGGGCTCGCACAAGATCAACAACGTGCTCGGGCAGGCGTTGCTCGCCCAACGGATGGGGAAGACCCGGCTCGTCGCCGAGACCGGCGCCGGCCAGCATGGTGTGGCAAGTGCCACTGCGGCGGCGCTGCTCGGCCTCGAATGCAAGGTCTACATGGGTGCGGTCGACGTGGAGCGACAGGCGCTCAACGTGTTCCGGATGCAACTGCTCGGTGCCGAGGTCGAGGCCGTCAACAGCGGAAGCCGCACGCTCAAGGACGCCGTGAACGAAGCGCTGCGCGATTGGGTCGCGACCGTCGATCACAGTCATTACTGCCTTGGTTCCGTCATGGGCCCACATCCGTATCCATGGATGGTCAGACAGTTCCATCGGGTGATCGGCGACGAGGCACGCGAGCAGTGTCTCGCGATCACCGGAGCCGACCCTGACGTCGTCGTCGCGTGTGTCGGTGGCGGATCGAATGCGATCGGGCTGTTCTCGGGATTCGTCGACACGGATGCACGGCTGGTCGGTGTCGAGCCGGCCGGGGGCGCCGCCGTGCGCCATGGCGTGCCGGGGGTCGTGCACGGGATGCGAAGTTTCCTCATGCAAGACGAGTACGGCCAGGTCGAGGAGGCCGTGTCGATCTCAGCGGGGCTCGACTATCCCGGTGTCGGGCCCGAGCACTCGCACCTGGCGACGATCGGTCGCGCCGAGTACCCCAACGTCACCGACGACGAGGTCGTTGAG
>JBBKWQ010000251.1:0-6028 GCA_037969115.1 Ilumatobacteraceae bacterium | reverse complement strand
CAGCAGGGGCAGCGTGAGACCGCCGTGCGACGTGTAACACGCGGCATTGATCGCGCCCTGCGCGGTGGAGTGGTTCGCGCTGGCGTCGCCGAACGAGCAGACGGCGAGCGCGTCGACGGGCCAGTTCGTGGCGACTCCGAGTCGCCGCGCGCGGCCGATCGCGAAGGCCACGCCGAGGGCGCGCGGGAGGTGCGATGCGATGGTCGACGTTTGCGGGATGACCGCGAGGTCGGGGTGCCCGAAGACCTTGTGGCGGCCGCCGGCAATGGGCTCCTCGGTGAGTGCCAGCATCCCCGCCAACACGTCGCGGGCGGCATCATGACCCTGCCGCTGCTGGGCGCGCGCACAGTAGAAGCCACCGGACCGGTAGTGCAGCAACGCCGGGTCGGTGACGCGCAGAGCAGCGGCCACCGCAGCATTGCTCTCGTGTCCGGCCGACCCGATCGTGTAGTACCCGTAACCCCGGCCTCGCAGCCAGCGGGCGGTGTGATCGAGCAGACGGCTCTGCACCTGGGCTGCGAACAGGTCCGACAGGAAGTTCGGCGGCAGGTCGACATGAGGGGCACTGTCGACCCCATCGGACCCTTCCTCGCCGATCTCGCCGATCGCCACCAGCAGGGCCCGCTCCAGATCGTGGAGATCGTCGGGCAGCAGCGGCACGGAGGTCAATCTAGTGGGCGCACCCGCCCCTGTTCGAGGGGTTCACCACCATGTCGCGACCACCCCTCCGGTCATCGCAAGGATGACCACAGGAAGTATGAATCGCTTCTTTGACATATCCCGCCTCTTTCACGCGTTGGTCTCATGGAGCGCCGTTGGGACCGAATCCCACTCGGCGTGACAAGAACAGTACCAGAACCCCATACAGTGAGAATTTGAGCACAATCGCGTGTGGGGCGTCGGCGGCGCCTCGTCACCTGCTCCTCAGACGAGCCAGGCCTCGCGACGGATCGGTCGATGCAACGAGGCACGCCCGAACGCGAATGGAGCCAGTTCGGGGCCCGGCGTGCCACCCGTCGCGAGATCTGCCAACGCTCGCCCGAACCACGCCGCGAACTTGAAACCGTGCGCCGCGCCGAGGCCGACGACGATCTGCGGGTGTCCCGGAAGCCGGTCGACGACGAAGTCGCGATCGGACGTGAGGGTGTAGAGGCACGTGGTCGACCTCGGCGCACCGAACCGATCGCCGACCAGATCACCCACGAATCGGGCGAGCCGGTGTTCCATCCCTGGATCGGGCGTGAACGTGCGAGTGTCCGGGTCGACCTCGGACCCGCCGCAGTCCTCGGCCGCCTTGATCGCGGTGCCGTCGCCGTACACCGGGAATCCGTAGTAGCTCGGATCGTGCATCCAGATCCAGATCGGGAACCTGCCCACCTGGAGATCGTCGAGGTCACGCTTCCGATCGGTCGGGAGATACGTGACCTGCTCGCGCAGCACAGCGAGCGGGAGCGCGTGGTCGAGCGGAGCGAGCAACCGATTCGTCCAGGCGTCGGCACACACGACCACCGAACCGCAACGCACCGATCCCCCGTCGGTGACGACGTCGACCTCGCCACCGACCGGTCGCAACGCTCGAACCGGCGTGTTCGGCCGCAGGTCGGCGCCGTGGTGACGAGCACGTTGCTGCAGCGTGGCCGTGCCGCGAGCGGCAGGTGCGATCCCGGTCTCGCCCGAGTAGATCGCCATGACGTCGTCGGCGACGATGCGCCCGCGTCCGAACGCCGGCCACCGGCGCCGGACCTCGGCTCCGTCGATCCACTCGTACGCCACGCCACATTCGTCGAGGCTCCGCCGGTACGGCCCCGGGTCGATCGCCGCGTTCGGCGGAAACAGGTCGATGCCGCCCGTCCGACAGATGAGATCCTCGCCGGCGTCGACCTCGACCGATGCCCACGCGTCGTACGCGTGCGCCGAGAGCGCCACGTACTCGGGTGTGTGATACGAGCGGCGGATGATGCGCGAGTGATCGTGCGACGCTCCGCGTACGTGCCCGAGCTCGAACTGCTCGAAGCCCACCACGTCGACGCCGCTGCGGGCCAACCAGTAGGCCGTGGCCGCCCCGAGGCCACCCAGCCCGACCACGCCGACGGCGTGATCAGCCATCGGTCGCGTTCATCGACCGGGAGTACCAGCGGGTGATGTCGGCGGCATCGTCCTCCATCGGGGCGAACCAGCCACCGCGCCACGCTCGCGACGACATTCCACGCTGCACGCTCTCGCAGATCGACCAGTCCTGCCGGTTGACCAGATCCCAGAAGTCAGCGACGTCGGACGGATCGAAGTCGAGCTCGGCGACGGCGTCGGGGTGGAACAGGAGATCGCACGACACTGTGGTCTGCCCGGCGCCGCTCGGCACGAGACGGAAGGCAGCCACGTGCTCGGCCGCCAGGCTCAGCAGGAGGTTCGGGTAGACGAGCTCACCCTTGTGGCGCACACGTTCGATTTCGTCGAGGTCGGGGAACGGCGGGCGTGTCGACGTGCCGGAGGCCGTGAAGGTCCATGCGCCGGGTCGGTGCGGGACGCCGTTGGTCCAGTCGAGGCCGCTCCCGCCGCGACGGAACGCCGGCACCAACTTGCACAGCTCGGGATGAACCGGGCCGCAGTGGTAGCACTCGTTGTAGTTCTCGGCGAGCACCTTCCAGTTGGCGGCGACGTCGTACGTGAACGTCGCCCCCCGCTGCAACTGGTCGAGCGGATATCGCCGGAGTCGATCGGGAACCTGACCGAGTTGTTTCGCCAGCGGCTCGGGTGTCGCTCCGAGCGAGACGAACACGAACCCTCCCCACGTGTCGACGGCCACGGCGTGCAGCGCCACACCGGCGAGATCGTCGGCGGAGCCGGTTTCGAGGAACGGCGCTCGGCACAGCGCTCCGTCGAGTTCGTAGGTCCACGAGTGATAGGGACATTTGATCGTCCTGCCGAAGGACCCGACCACAGGGCTGTCGGGTGCGACCAGCTCGGCCCCCCGGTGCCGACAGACGTTGTAGAACGCTCGCAGCCTGTCGTCGACCCCACGTACGACCACGATCGATTCCCCGGCCACATCGACGACCAAACGATCACCGGGCGTGGGGGCATCGGACTCGCGGCCGACCATGATCCATTGCTCGAACCAGATGTGTCGACGCTCGGACTGCCACACGTCGGCCGACAGGTAGCACTCGCGGTCGAGCGTCGACACGAGTGGCCGGTTCGACGCGTTGGGCACCGCCCGAATCTACTCGCGGGAACGCCGCCGCGATGAGCTCGCGACGCCGGCGATCACCGCGTCCGGCTACTGTGCCGCGCGCATGCTCGTGACGACGGTGTGGATCGAAACGGACGACGGCGAACGGCTCGCTGCGACCCTGTATCGGCCGGACGGCGACGGGCCGTACGCGGCACTCCTCGAAGCGCTGCCGTATCGCAAGGACGACGTCACCTACTCGTACCGCGAGAGCTACGAGCGTTTCGCAGGCGCGGGTTTCGCGGTTCTCCGGCTCGACCTTCGCGGCACCGGATCGTCGAGTGGGATCATGATCGACGAGTATCCCGAGATCGAGCGGAGCGATCTGCGCACGACGATCGAGTGGTTGGCGTCGCAGCCGTGGTCGAGCGGGCGGGTCGGCATGTTCGGCACGTCGTACTCGGGCTTCAATTCGCTGCAGATGGCCGCCGAGCACGTCCCCGCGCTCGGCGCGGTCGCCGCGATGTACGCCACCGACGATCGATACACCGACGACGTGCACTACGCAGGTGGCGTGCTCAGGGCGATCGACCTGATCGACTACGTGCACTACATGGTGCCGATGAACGCGCTGCCGCCCGTGCCCTCTGTGTACGGCGACGGCTGGCGCGAGGAATGGCGTCGCCGCATCGACGAGACCCCGGCGTGGCTGTTCGAGTGGATGGCCAACCCCGTCGACGGCCCGACGTGGCGGCGCGGTTCGATTCGGCTCGGACCCGACGGAAGCGGATACGAACGCATGTCGTGCCCCACCATGTTGATCGCTGGATGGGCCGACGGTTATCGGAACAACACATTCCGTGTGATCGAGGAGTACTCACGCAACGGGCTCCCCTGGCGGCTGCTCGCCGGTCCGTGGGTGCACAAGGACCCGTCGGTGGCTCGACCGGGCCCGAACGTCGACGCCGATGGTGAGCTCATCGCGTTCTTCGACGAGCACCTCCGGGACGGCCCACCGTGCGCCGAGTCGAACGCCCAGGTGTACGTACGTCGCCCGATCGAGCCCGAGCACGACCTGGCCGCCCATCCGGGCCGCTGGGTCGACCTCGACACGTGGCCGCCACCAGGACACGGTTGGCGGACCTTGCGCTGCGACGGTCGGGGCGTCGACTCGCTCGTGGTTCGTGGCGATGTCGGCATCGCGGCGTGGAACTCGTGTGGTGGCGGGCTGCCGTGGGGACAGCCACTCGATCACCGCGACGACGACGGGCGATCGATCACCTACGAGTGGCCGATCGCCGTGCACGAAGAAGTCGTGGGAGTGGCGCACGTCGATCTTCGTGTCCGGTCGAACCAGCAGTACGGGCACGTCAGCGTGAAGCTGTGCGACGTGTTCCCCGACGGGACCTCGGCGCTCGTCACTCGTGGGATGCTCGATCTCACCCACGTCGGGTGTTGGCCCGCCGACCCGGCCGGTGCGGTCGGCCGGCCGCCGGCGTCGCTCACATCCGGCCAGTGGATCGACACGTCGATCGAGTTCGAGGCGACCACGTGGACCCTGGAGCCCGGGCACACGTTGCGACTCTCGGTGGCAGGATCAGACTGGCCGAACTGCTGGCCGCCACCAGGCCCGGTGACGCTCGACATCGACGGCGATTGCCTCGACCTCTCGCTCCCGACCATGCCCGCCGCGGCCGCGTCGACGCACGTATTCCGTCCCGGCCCCGGCCCGTCGGCCGCCGAGTCGGACGGAGTCACCTGGCGAATCGAGCGCGACGTGATCGCGCGCGAGACGAGCGTTGTCACGCGTTACGGCGGGGAGTATCAGGGCGCTGCCGGAGCGACGATCGTCGACGACTACCGCGGCGAGCTCGGCGTGTCGACCGTGAACCCCGCTCGCGCATGGGCGACCGGGCAGGCGTCGTTCGAGATCACCTGGCCGGAGGTGAGGTGCGTGGCGACATCAACCCTCGAGATCCAATCGGACGACACGATGTTCTGGGTCACGCTGCAACTCGAGGTCAGTGAGAACGGCGAACCGTTCGCGCATCGAAGCTGGACCGAGCGGTTCCCCAGACGGGCGTGAGCAGGTCACGTCGTGCCATCGGACGGGGTGGGGGAAACCCCACCCCGATGACACCGGTGAGCGGGCATGACGCCGGACCCGGCCGGGACGACGATGGGAACCATGACGACATCACTGGATTCCACGCTCGGCCAGCCGACCGCTCCGACGAACGAACGCCGGCAGCGTACGGCCTGGCACATCGTCGCGATCGTGATCGGCTGCCTCGCGCTGATTCCCGGGTTCGGCCTGCTGTCCGGCGGCGGCGCCATTGCCCTCGGGCAGGCTGTGGCCACCGACGACGACGGCTACTTCAGCTTCACCCTCGACAGGGTCGAGAGCAACGGGGTAGCGGTCGCCACGACCGACCTCTGGCTCGACGACGTGGAAGGTGACGCCTCGCCGTGGGTGCTCGACTGGCTCGACCTCGACCTTCGCCTCCGGGTGAACGGCACCGCATCGGGCGACGACGTGTTCATCGGGATCGCGCGATCTGCCGACGTCGACGAGTACTTGTCGCACTCGACCTACTCCAGGGTCGTGGATCTCGACGAGCACGCGCCGACGTACCGCCAGGTCGTTGGCCTCGGCGTCGTCGATCCTCCGGTCGACCAGGACTTCTGGATCGTCAGTGCATCAGGAGACGGCGAGCAGGAACTGAAATGGGAGGCCCGCGGCGGCCGCTGGTCGGTCGTGGTCATGAACGCCGACGGGTCACCGGGTGTCGCCGCCGACGTCGAAGTCGGCGCCCGGTCGGGTGCGGTGACCCCGATCGCTGTCGCCCTCATCGTGGT
>JBBKWQ010000250.1:0-17264 GCA_037969115.1 Ilumatobacteraceae bacterium | reverse complement strand
GAGGGGACGCCGGCGGACCGAAACCGCTGCCGATTCCAGACGAGATCTGGAACGGCGTTCGTCGAGACACCGTTCACAACACCTATCGCGATGTGTTCCGCGACACCGACGCCATGACGCGCGGATGGATCACGGCGATCGTCGAGCAGCGTCAGATCGAACCGGGCTTCACCGAGGGGCATGCGGTGCAGCGCGTCATCGACGCAGCAGCGAAGAGCGCTGCGACGGGTGGTTGTCCCGTCGATCTGACATAGTTGGCCCAGATGGGGAGAGAGCTCACGAAACGTGGCCGACTACTGGCTCGCGGGCGCACTTCCGACGTGTACGAGTACGGCGCCGACGCCGTCTTGAAGGTCAGCCGGCCAGACGTTCCGGATCACTGGCCGGCGATGGAGGCTCGATTCACGGCCGCGATTCACGGCGCTGGGGCACCGGCGCCGGCGGTACACGAGGTGGTCTCCATCGACGGGCGTGATGCGATCATCATGGAGCGAGTACGTGGTCCGTCGATGTGGGATCTGATGCTGTCCGAACCCCATCGTGCCGGCGCGCTCGGGCGTCAGCTCGCGGGCATTCATCGTGACGTACACCGGGCCGTCGTGCCGGCCGAGATCTCCGACCTGGTGTCGAGGGTTCGAGTCAAGATCGACGATGCGGTCGAACTGTCGCGTGATGACCGGGACCAGGCGCTGCAAATGTTGGCAGCATTGCCCGAGCGACGGCTGCTGTGTCATGGCGACTTCCACCCCGGCAACGTGTTGATCACTGCCAACGGCCCGACGATCATCGACTGGTTCGACGCCGCTGCTGGGAATCGCACCGCAGATGTCATCCGAACGGCCTTGCTGGTCAGGCCGACGCAGGCACTGGTCGCAGTACGAGCCCATCTCACGGGTGCCACCGCGGCAATCCTCGAGATGGTTCATCTGGAGTATCTGCGATCGATGGTGGATGCGGACTGGATCGACCTGACTGACGTGTTCCGATGGGAGGCGGTCCTCGCGGCGAGTCGGTTGTCCGAGCGCGCGGAAGAAGACGACAGCGACCTCAGGCGCGTCTGGGAATCACGACGCGAGGGGCGAGAGAGCGGCGATACCGCGTTGGCGGTCGCCTTCTCGCGTCTCGGTGCCACGCCGTGACGGTCACGCGATCCGGACGGTGGGGCCGAGCGCCTCGATGCGGGCGATCATCTGCGGGTCGGCGGCATCGTCGGTGACGAGTACGTCGATGCCCGACCACTCGGCGAAACGGATGTGGTGGTCGACGCCGAACTTGCTGTGATCAGCGAGCACGACCACGCGATCCGCGGCGGCGATCATTGCTCGCTTGAGGGCTGCTTCCTCGCGATACGGCGTGGTCATTCCGGCGCCCGGTGACAATCCATCGCCACTGATGAAAAGGGTGTCGACGAGCAGCTCCTCGACCGAATGAACCGCTTGCGCATCGACCATGGCGAGAGTGTTCTTGCGGACGGCTCCACCGATGACGATGAGGTCGATCTGCTCTGCGTCGGAGAGCGCCTGGGCGTTCGGGATCGAGTTGGTCACGACCCGCAGAGCACGGTTCTTCGGAATACATTCCGAGAAGGCCTGGAGTGTGCTGCCCGAGTCGATGAGGATCGTGCCGGTCTCCGGGAGTTCGTTGACGGCGAGCCGACCGATGCGTCGCTTCTCGGCCGCGTTCTGCACACTTCGCATGGCCAGCAGCGGCTCGAATCCGCTGGTTTCCCACGTGACCGCACCACCGTGTACCCGGCGAACGAGTCGCTGCTCCTGGAGTTCCGAGAGGTCGCGTCGGATGGTCTCGGTCGTGACATCGAAGGCTTTGGCGAGTTCGGCGACGTCGACGCGTCCGTGTTCGAGAGCGAGGCTCATGATCTCGCGCTGGCGTTCGCTCTGGAAGAGCGGTCGCATCGTGGTCTCGTTCGGTACTCCGGTCATGTCGCCGCCCTCATGTTCTGTGTCGCGTGCTGCACGGATCGCTTGCCAAGCGTGCCGGTTGGTCTGCCGGACAACGGTGGATCAGCCGAGCGTCGACGCGATGGTCGATCGTACGCCGTTGACCCGCAACGAGGTGAGGGCATCGGCGAAGGCTGTGGTGAACCGCTCGTTGCCCGGCAGATCGGCGCCGAACACCCTGCGGTATCGAAGGAAATGATGCGGGTCGGTCTTCGACGCCTCGACGTGAGGAAGAGCCTCGGCAAGGTGTGGATCGCCGGCGAGTTCGATCGGCGAACCGTCCTCGGCGATCCCGCCGAGATAGTGACACCAGCCGGCGAGTCCGAGTGTGGACAGACCGATCGGTCCGCCCACTTCGAGTTGGGCGCGGATCGTCGGCACGAGGAACTTGGGGAACTTGGCGGACCCGTCGAGGCAGAGTCTCGAGATCTGATCGGCGATCGACGGATTCGAGTAGCGATCGATCAACGCTCGCTGATAGTCGGCGATGTCGATTCCGGCCACCGGAGGGAGGGCTGGTGCTGCCTCGGTCTTCAAGAAGTCGCGTACGTACGAGCGGATCGCATCGTCAGACATCGCCGTGTGCACGAAGCGGTGGGTGAGCGCGGCGCTCAAGTAGGCGAGGCATGAATGACTGGCATTGAGCAGTCGCAGCTTCATCAACTCGTAGGGTTCGACATCGCTCGTGAAGATCACGCCGACATCGTCGAGCGGTGGACGGTCACCGCCGAAGGAATCCTCGAGAGCCCATTGCCGGAACGGCTCGGCGACGACCGGCCAGCCGTCGGCGATGCTGTGCCGTTCGGCGAGCCACGTCCGATCGGCGTCCGTCGTGGCCGGCGTGATCCGGTCGACCATCCCGTTCGGGAACGCGACGTTCGCGTCGACCCATGCGGTGAGGTCGTCGCCGAGCCGGTTCGTCTCACCGAGGGTTGCGGCTCGCGCGACGTCTCCATTCGTCATGATGTTGTCGCAGCTCAACACCGTCAGGGGTGTTCCGCCCTGACGGCGCCGCAGATCGAGTCCGGCCGCGATCAACCCGAACGCCGACGTCGGACCGGCCACAGCCGAATCGGGGAGGTACGCACCGGTCGCATCGTCGACCGGATAACCACCCTCTGTCACCGTCAGCGACACGACCTGGGTGTCGGCGTGCGCGATCAGCGCGATCAGACCCGTCGGATCAGGATGTGCGAGTTCGTAGCTGAGGAGACTGCCGATCACCCTGACGTCGGTCGTCTCGGCGCCCCGATCGATCAACGTGTAGAGCCCGTCTTGCCGGTGCAGTACGTCTGCCATACGCCGGTCCTGAGGCAGCGTGCCGGCGCCGGCGATGGCCCAGTCACGCCGCCCGAGGGTGCAGAGATCGTCGAGGTAAGTGGCGAGATGGGCTCGGTGGAACCCGCCGACGCCGAGATGGACGACGGCTGATCGAAGTCCGTCTCGTCGGTAGGAGGGAACGTTGACGTTGGGGGGCAATCGGTGCACGGTGTCGTTGTTGAGCGGAAGCGCTGTCAGTCCGGCGGTCACATCAGGGACGGTATACCAACACGAACGAACATGCCAGAACTTCTTTCCTTTGGGATAATCACCACAAATTCTTGCAGAACGCTTGATATCCAACATGAAACCAACTAGACCTGGAATCCGTGAACAGCAACGTGCAGTTCGCACGATCCGCTCCAAGGAGGAGAATGTGATGAGAAATCGCTCACGGAGGGCGTTCAAGGTCTTGCCGGCCGCGCTCGTCGGGTTTGCCATGATTGCCGCGTCATGCGGTGGCAGCGACGAAGCAGCCGATACCGGCAGCGACGACACGGTCGCTGCAGGCGACGACACGGTCGCAGACGCGCCCGAGGGCGACCGTTCGATCAACGTAGCGATCGTGGGGAACCCACAGCTCGACGACATCGCCAGTCTCACCCCGGAGCTCTTCACCGCCGAGACCGGCATCGAAGTGAACTACACCGTGCTCGACGAGCAGACGCTGCGCGAGATCACCACACGTGACGTGGGTGCGGGCGGCGAGCAGTTCGACGTCGTCCAGATCGGCATGTTCGAAACGCCTCAGTTCGGCGCCAATGGTTGGCTTGTCGGACTCAACCAGTTCGCCGAGAACGACCCCGACTACAACATCGACGACCTGATCCCCGCAGTCCGCAACGGCCTCTCGGTCGACGGCGAGCTCTATGCGTCGCCGTTCTACGCCGAGTCGTCGTTCTTGATGTACCGCCAGGACCTCGTCGACGCCGCCGGCCTCACGATGCCTGAGGCCCCGACATGGGACGAGGTCGCCGAGATCGCCCGGGCGCTCGACTCCGACGACACCGCCGGCATCTGCCTTCGCGGCAAGCCCGGCTGGGGTGACCTCGGTGCCGCGTTCACCACCGTGCTCAACACCTTTGGTGGCACCTGGTGGGCCGCGAATGACGACGGCTCCATCGGCGCAGCACAGGTCGATCAGCCAGAGTTCGCCGAGGCACTCAACTTCTACGTCGACCTGGTGCAGGACGCCGGCGAGGACGATGCCGCGAACTCGAGCTTCAACGAATGCCTGAACCTCTACCAGGAGGGCAAGGTGGCCATGTGGTACGACGCCACCGTGGCTGCCGGACTGCTCGAAGCCGCGGACAGCCCCGTCAAGGGTCTCAACGGCTACGCACTCGCCCCCACCAAGGTCACCGAGACCTCCGGTTGGCTCTGGGCGTGGACGCTGGCGATCCCCGCAACCACCACCGACCAGGAAGCGGCATGGGAATTCGTCAGCTGGGCCACCAGCGAGCAATACATCAACGAAGCCGGCGCCAATCTGGCCGGTGGTTGGGCAGCAGTTCCGCCCGGGACCCGTCAGTCCACCTACGACAACCCCGAGTATCAGGCCGCCGCAGCTGCCTTCGCTCAGAAGACGCTCGACGCCATGCTGGCCGCCCCGATCGACAACCCCGGCACCACGCCGCGGCCCGGTCTCCCCGGTGTGCAGTACGTCGGTGTTCCCGAGTTCCAGGACGTCGGCACCCGCTGTACCGAGCAGTTCTCGGCCGCGATCGCCGGATCGATCAGCGTCGACGACGCGCTGAGCGCCTGCCAGCAGATCGCATCCGAGGTCAGTACCTGATCTCGGCGTCACTGGGAAAGCAGAGAACGGAGAAGTAGATGCTGGAGAGGAGAGGACGATGACGGCCACGACCGAACGCGCCGAACAGGTACGACGTCTCGAACGTCAGGAGGCGTGGCGACGAAGGATTCCACTCCTTCCCGCACTGTTGTTCACCATCGTGGTGACGCAGGTGCCCTTCCTCTTCAGCATCTACTACAGCCTGACCGACTGGAAGATCGTTCCTCCGTCGCCACGCAGCTTCGTCGGGATCGACAACTACATCGACCTGGTCGACAACGGCTTCTTCCGAGATGCCGTGTGGGTCAGCATCTTGATGACGGTGTCGGCGGTCCTGCTGTCGGTGCTGTTCGGCACGCTCATCGCACTTCTCCTCGATCGGAAGTTTTTCGGACAGGGTTTCGTTCGGACGCTCCTGATCACCCCGTTCCTCATCATGCCGGTCGTGGCCGGCCTGCTGTGGAACACCCAGATGTTCAACTCCACGTTCGGCGTGCTCAACTGGTTCCTCGACACGCTGGGATTCGACCGGATCGAGTTCGTCTCGAAGTACCCGCTCTGGTCGATCGTGGTCGTGCTCGTCTGGCAGTGGACGCCGTTCATGATGCTGATCATGCTCGCCGGTCTCCAGGGGCAGTCCGATTCGGTGCTCGAGGCGGCCAAGGTCGACGGAGCGAAGCCCCAGGCGATCTTCTTCCAGATCACGCTGCCTCATCTGCGCCCCTACCTGGAGCTCGGTGCGCTGCTCGGCTCCATCTATCTGATCCAGGTCTTCGATCACGTCGACGTGATCACCGGCGGCGGACCGAAATCGACGAACGTGCCGTACTTCGTGTTCCAGAGATCGATCGGCGGTGGCTGGCAGTTCGGCGCCGCGTCCGCCTACAGCATCGTGGTGGTCGTCGCCTCGATCATCATCGCCACGTTCGGATTGCGCGTGTTGTCCGGACTCCTCGAAGGAGAAGAAGCATGAGCAAAGAGACAGGAACCATCGTCGGTGGCAGCCGCTGGAGCAACACCTTGCTTGGTCTCGCCAGCTGGGGCGTCGGTTTGTTGTTCTTCTTCCCGGTGTTCTGGATGGTGCTCAACGGTTTCAAGGACGAAGCCGACGCAAACTCCGATCCGAAACTGTTCTTCGACCCCACCTTCGACCGCTTCCGTGAGGTGACCGGCGAAACCACCGGTCTGCTCGGGTTCCGCGAGGCGTTCATGAACTCGTTCTGGATCGTGTTGATCTCCACGATCATCGTGATGATCCTCGCGATCCCGGCCGCTTACGCGCTGTCGATCAAACCCGTGCACAAGTGGCGTGACGTGTTGTTCTTCTTCATCTCCACGAAGTTCCTACCCATCGTCGCGGCGATTCTGCCGCTCTGGATCATCGCACGCGACGCCGGGCTGCTGAACACGCGAGTCGTGCTGATCATTCTGTACACGGCGATGAACCTGCCGCTCGCGGTCTGGATGTTGCGCTCGTTCTTCATGGAAGTTCCCAAAGAGCTGATCGAGGCAGCACAGATCGACGGTGCCGGGTTGCGCGGCCAGATCACTTCGGTCGTCATGCCGATCGTCGCTCCGGGCCTCGCTGCAACCGCGTTGCTGTGCGTGATCTTCGCGTGGAACGAGTTCTTCCTCGCTGTGCAGTTGAACCCGGTCAAGGGTTCGACGATGCCGATCTGGGTGAAGTCGAACGTGAGCACGCGAGGCAACTTCCTCGCGAAGCTCTCGGCCGCATCCACCCTGGCGACGCTTCCCGTCGTGGTCGCCGGTTGGGTCGCCCAGAAACGCATGATCCGTGGCCTCGCGATGGGAGCGATCAAGTGATCAGGCAGAGTTCCCCCTCGATGAACCATCCGACCAACTCGTACAACCACACCCGGGAGCACGCTCATGGCTGAAGTCCGTTTCGAACAAGCAACCCGTCTGTACCCAGGCGGCGACGTTCCGGCGGTGAAGGACCTGAACATCGACATCGCCGACGGCGAATTGCTGGTGCTGGTCGGTCCGTCCGGATCCGGCAAATCGACCGCACTGCGCATGTTGGCGGGCCTGGAGCCCGTCAACGAGGGCAGCATCTACATCGGCAACCGTGACGTCACGCTGACACCGCCGCAGGACCGCGACATCGCCATGGTCTTCCAGAACTACGCGCTGTACCCGCAGATGACGGTGGCCGCCAACATGGGGTTCGCACTGAAGCAGGCCGGCGTCTCGAAAGAGGATCGGACGACCCGAGTCCGTGAAGCCGCCAGGATTCTCGATCTCGAGCCGTACCTCGACCGCAAACCGAAGAATCTCTCCGGTGGTCAGCGCCAGCGCGTCGCCATGGGGCGCGCCATCGTCCGCGAACCGCAGGTCTTCCTGATGGACGAGCCACTGTCGAACCTCGATGCGAAGCTCCGCGTGCAGACCCGCACCGAACTCGCCGACCTTCAGGCTCGCCTCGGTGTGACCACGGTCTACGTCACGCACGATCAGGTCGAGGCGATGACGATGGGGCACCGCGTTGCGGTGCTCAAGGACGGTGTCCTGCAGCAGGTCGACGCACCGCGGGTGCTCTACAGCCGACCGGCCAACGTGTTCGTCGCCGGCTTCATCGGATCACCGGCGATGAACCTCGTGCACGGCAGCGAACCGGGCGAGCACCTGACCCTCTGCGGTGCCGAGGTGCCGGTGACCGACAGCGTCCGGGCCGACCTCGCCAACCAGAATCCGGTCGAGTGTTCCATCGGCGTGCGCCCCGAGCATCTCAAGCTCGCGGACCAGGGCATCGGCGGCAAGATCGTCGTGGTCGAAGAGCTCGGCTCAGAGGCGTTCGTGTTCGTGGAAGCCGTCCACGCCGGCCAACCACAGACGCTGGTCGTTCGCGTCGGCGGCGAGACCGATGTCCGACGCGGCGATCAGGTTCACGTGGCGTTCGACGGTCCGACGCATGTCTTCGGTGCCGACGGCGAACGTCTCGGCGACTGAATCTCCTCCGTCGATCGCGAGCCAGTGGCCGGCGAGTGGTCCCCCTCCACTCGCCGGCTGCGTCGGCCTTGTTGACCGCTCCGAGATAACCACAGGTTTTCCGGACTCATCCCCAGGACAATTCACAGGTTTTGGGGGCTGACGTTCCACAGGGCGAATCGTTCAAGATGGAGCGATGTCGATGAGCATGCAACGCCCTGCTCGCCGCCCACGTCGGCACGGGGCGGTGTTGGAGCCGGGAGATCGTCGCGAGTTGGAGCGGGCCGGCTGGCGCACCACGCTCGACTACCGCGAGAACCACGTGCGGGGCCGCAACGGTCAACTCTTGGAAGCCGAGCCGATCTGGCGGGCGGAGGCGGAGCGCTTCGACGGCGACGTGGTGGTCGTGTCGGCGATGGGTGAGACGGTCGACGAGGCCTGGGCGCGGTTGCGTGTCGACGTGGCAGCCAAGATCGAGCACGCATCGCTCAGGACGAGCAACTCCCGCATTCGCCTCGTCGTTCGCTGAGGAACACGCTCGACGAGTTCCTTCGATGTGTTCCGTATCGTGAACAGGGTCCGTATTGCGGAATCCGCGTCGAATTGTTAGTCTGCCCCTCGGCCCGTGACGGGCTGTCGATCTCGTGATCGAATCGGGGAAGGTTGGTCTCATGGCCCTTGCAGAGCGTCTTGCACATCTCGGAACGGAGACGGCGTTCGCCGTGTCGACGGCTGCCGCCGACTGGGCGTCGAAGGGGAATCGGGTGTACCCGTTCCACCTCGGCGACATCAACCTGCCGACGCCTGGCAACATCGTCGACGCGATGAACCGTGCCATCGCAGACGGCAAGACCGGTTACTGCCCGGCAGCGGGTATCGCTGGTCTGCGTGAGGCGCTCGCCGACAACGTCGGACACGACCGCGGCATTGCGCTGAGCGGAGCGAACGTGGTCGTGCAACCAGGCGGCAAACCGGTGATCACCAAGTTCATCCAGACCTTGATGAATCCCGGTGACGGCGTGTTGTATCCGAATCCCGGCTACCCGATCTACGAGAGCCAGATCGAGTATTTCGGCGGCAAGCCCTTGCCGTATCGATATCAGGAGACGGCGACCGGCTTCGGCATCGATCTCGACCAGGTCCGCGACCTCGTGCGGTCCGGAGCGAAGGCGATCATCTACAACAACCTGCAGAATCCGCTCGGGTGCGAGAGTTCGCGCGTCGAGATGGAAGCGATCGCTGCGCTGGCGATCGAACACGACCTGTGGGTGCTGTCGGACGAGGCCTACTTCGAGATGCGCTACGCGGGCGAGTCGACGTCGATCGCGTCGATCCCGGGCATGGCCGAGCGAACGGTCATCCTGTACACGTTCTCCAAGAAGTTCGCAATGACGGGCTGGCGACTCGGTGCGGCAATCGCACCCGTTCCGGTCGCAGATCAGATCGCCAAGCTCAACACCAACGACGAGAGTTGCACCACGCACTTCGTACAGGCCGCCGGGATCGAGGCGCTGAACGACCCATCCGGCGCAGTTCCCATGTTGGCCGAGTTGCAGCGGCGACGCGACGCCGCTGCAGCGGGCATCGAGGCGATTCCGGGGATGTCGTGTGCCACCCCCGACTCGACCTTCTACCTGTTTCCCAACGTCACCGAGGCCATGGACATGACGGGCTTCGACGACGTCGGTGAATTTGCCACAGCGGCACTGCACAACACCGGCGTGTCGTTCTGCACGCGTCGCCACTTCGGTCGACCGCAACCCGGCGAGAAGCAGCAGTACATCCGGTTCGCCTACTCGGGCATCTCCGCCGACGACATCACCGAAGGCTTGGGCAAGCTCGCCGGATGGATCGGCACGTCGTGAGCGAGCAGATCGCCGATCCGCGCATCGTCGTCACCGGACGAATCCCCGACGTCGGGCTGGAAATCCTGCACAGCGTCGGTGACGTCTGGGCATGGGCCGACGACGACGTCATTCCCACCGATGTCCGCGACCA
Organism: Ilumatobacteraceae bacterium; assembly: GCA_037969115.1. GTDB lineage: Bacteria > Actinomycetota > Acidimicrobiia > Acidimicrobiales > Ilumatobacteraceae > JBBKWQ01. Next base: position 7,244 of record JBBKWQ010000250.1, on the reverse strand, counting down.
GCACCTCGCCACCGCCGATGCGGCGGTCACCTTGCTCACCGATCGTGTCGATGCAGCCTTTCTCGACGCTGCGCCGCACCTCAAGATCGTCGCGAACGTCGCTGTGGGGTACAACAACATCGACGTGTCCGCGTGCGCGGCGCGCAACGTCACGGTCACCAACACGCCCGGTGTACTCACCGATGCCACCGCTGACCTCGCGATGGCGCTCACGCTGATGAGCACCCGCCGGCTCGGCGAAGGCGAACGACTGATCCGATCGAAGACACCGTGGCAGTGGGGCATGTTCATGATGTTGGGAACCGGCCTCCAGGGTCGCCAGCTCGGCATCATCGGCATGGGCGGCATCGGGGAAGCCCTCGCGGACCGCGCCAAGGCGTTCGGCATGAGCGTGGTGTACCACAACCGGCGAGCCGTCGACGCGGCGACCGAGCAACGCCTCGGCGCCCGGTTGGTCGGATTCCACGAGCTGCTCGAGACGAGTGACGTGGTGTCGCTGAACGCACCGTATTCGACGGCAACCCACCATCTGATCGACGCCGCCGCGCTGAGCCGGATGAAGCCGACCGCGTTCCTGGTGAACACGGCTCGTGGCCCGATGGTCGACGAGGTCGCTCTGGCTGAAGCCCTCAGCGATGGCGTCATCGCCGGTGCCGGACTCGACGTGTACGAGCACGAGCCGGACGTGCACCCGGGATTGCTCGACCTCGACAACGTGGTTCTGGTGCCACACCTCGGGTCGGCAACGATCGAGACCCGTGGCGCAATGGCGACGCTCGCGGCACGAAACGTCGCAGCAGTCTGCGCAGGAGACCCGCCGGTCTCCCCGGTCACCATCTGACGTCGCTGCATCCCTAGACTCGCCGACATGTCGATCGAGGGTGAGTACGAGCCGAGTACGTGGGATTGGGTTGCCGATCAGGTCGTCGAGTACGAGTCGTCCGGAGGAACCCGGGCGAACACGCTGCGCGACACCGGCATCCCCATCATCATCGTCACCATGGTGGGTCACAAGAGTGGGAAGGTTCGCAAGGTTCCGCTCATGCGTGTCGAGCACGACGGCGAATACGGCATCGTCGCTTCCAAGGGTGGGGCACCCGAGCATCCCGGCTGGTTCCACAACCTCGTCGCCGACCCGAACGTGACGATTCAAGATGGTCCCGAGCCGCGCCCGTTCCGGGTACGCGCCCTCACCGGTGACGAACGCACCGACTGGTTCGAACGCGGCGTCGCGGTGTATCCGCCGTACCGCGAATATCAAGACAAGACCGACCGCGAGATTCCGGTCTTCGTGGCCACACCGACCTGACCGGTCGCGAGTCGACCGATCGCTCGTCGTTCTCTACGTTCGCTGCTGCCGGGGTGGCGAGGCTCAGCGATGCGGGCTTGCGGGCCATGTGTCGGTGATGCGGTAGCCGAGGGGCCAGGGATCGGACGGGTCGAGGGTGTGCTGGTGCGTGCCGGTGATCCAGGCTCGACCGGACACGATCGGGACGATCGCCGGATGCCCACCCACCAGCGTGTCGGCCTCGATGGTGCCGGTGAAGCGTGAACCGATCACCGACTCCATCACGAGTTCGTCACCCACGTCCATCTCTTGTCGAGCGCGCAAGAGCGCCATCCGCGCCGACAACCCGGTCCCGGTCGGAGATCGATCGAGCTTGCCGGGCTCGACCACCACGGTGTTCCGCATCGTGAGAACTCCCTGATCGTTCCGACCCAGCGGCCCTGCGAGTTGGCAGAACGAGATGTGGTCCCAGTCGCTCATCGGGTGTTGGAACCCGAGCTGGTCGTTGGCGGCCGCGGTGAGACGCGAGCCGAGCTCGGCAAGCTGGCGCGCTTGCTCCGGCACGAGCTCGAGCCCGACATCTGCGACATCGACCATCACGAAGCTGTCGCCGCCGAATGCGGTGTCGACACGCAACGTCCCCAGCCCCGTGACCCGGAGCTCCTGGTCGCGCTGCGCGACGAACGAGGCGACGTTGCGGACCGAGATGCGCTCGGCCTTGCCGTTCGCACAGTCGGCACGAACGTCGACCAAGCCGCCAGGAGCCTCGAGACGGAACTCCGTGACGGGCTCCACCATGGTGACGATGCCGGTTTCGAGCACAACGGTGGCCACGCACATCGAGTTCGACCCCGACATGGGAGGCGTGTCCTCGGGTTCCATGATGATGAACCCGACTGCCGCCGTGGGGTCGACCGCCGGTACGAGCAGGTTGACGTGACGGAACACGCCACCCCTGGGCTCGTTCAGAACGAACTGTCGGAGCGACTGATCCTCGGCGATCCAGCGCGATTGTTCCCAAATGGTGGCGCCCGGCGGCGTCTCGACGCCGCCGACGATCACGTCGCCGACCTCGCCCTCGGCATGGCAGCTGACCACGTGAATCGCGCTGTCGGGCTTCATGCGACGACGTTACCGAGCGGTCCGCATCTGATCGCTACCAACTCGCCTGCAAGGCTGGGCACATGACCGCTCTCGATGACAACGTCGACCAGCTCCCCGACCGCAGCGAAGTCGACGCGTCGATCCGGCTGATCACCGACAACGCCCAGCGGATCATGACGTGGAACTACGACCGCGACCGCGAACAACTCGTGAAGCTCTACAACAAGGCGATGAGTTCGCAGTGGAACAGCGTCACAGACCTCGATTGGTCGATCGATGTCGATCCCGAACGGCTCGTACGCGAACAGCCGAGTCCCACCATGCAAATCGTTGCTGCAGCGGTCAGACAACCGGGTTCGCCGATCGCCAGCTGGGGCGACAAAGAGATCACAGCGGCAGGCATCGAGTTCCTGAAGGCATCGCTCAGCCAGTTCATGCACGGAGAGCAGGGAGCGATGCTGACTGCGGCCAAAATCGTCGAGACGGTTCCCTGGATCGACGCCAAGTACTACGCTTCGACGCAGACGATGGACGAGGCCCGACACACCGAGGTCTTCGCCAAGTACCTGCACACCAAGCTCGGCGACGCCTACCCGATGAACCCGTTCCTCGATGCACAGATCATGGCGCTGCTCGAAGACTCGCGCTGGGACATCGCTTACCTCGGGATGCAGATCGTGATCGAGAGCCTGGCACTCGCGGCATTCGGCGACATGCTCCGGCGAACGAGTGAGCCGCTCCTCAAGAAGCTGTTGCGATACGTGATGGCCGACGAGGCGCGACACGTGGCATTCGGCATCATCAGCCTCGGTGAGTTCTACGAAAACCTGTCCGAGGCCGAACTGAAGGAACGCCAGGAGTTCATGATCGACAACACGCTCAGGTCGCGCAATCGCTCGACCACACCGGAGGTCTGGGAGCGAATGGGGACCACCGCCGAGGCAGTCGTGCCCCACCTCCTCGCGGCAGCGAACGAGATGGATCTGCATCCACAGTCGACGTTCCGGCGTGGCTTCTTCGCCAAGTTGGTTCCGAACACTCGCAAGCTCGGCCTGCTCGACGCCAACAACGGCTACCTGCGCAACAAGTGGGGCGAAGCCGGCTTGATGGAGTTCGAGTTCGCCGATGACACAGCCACCGACTACGAGACATACGACGCAGTCGCCCACGACCGCCAGCAGCGGTGAAGCATCGGCGAGACGACGGACGCGGGGTCTGAACATCTCGGCGATCGTCGCGAAGTCGCCGAGTGGCGGCCATGACATCGAGCTTGCCGGGTTTCGTGCGCAGTAGGTTGCCTCGGGTGACGGTTCCCACGGGTCGAGCCCTGCTTCGCAATCGGTACCTCAACAAGGGCACGGCCTTCACGACGGCCGAGCGCGACGCCTATCACCTTCACGGCCTCCTGCCTCCCGTCGTGGAGACGCTCGAGATCCAACTCGACCGTACGAGGGCCGAATACGACACGAAGGACACGCCACTCAGCCGGCACATCTTCCTCCGGTTGCTCCAGGAACGGAATTCGGTGCTGTTCTACTCGTTCGTTCAGCGCCACCTGGCCGAGATGCTGCCCGTGATCTACACACCGACTGTCGGCGAGGCGTGCGAGGCGTGGTCGCGTATCTATCGGCAGGAACATGGTCTGTACATCTCGTGGCCCGATCGGCACCGGGCGGCCGAACTCCTCCACAACGCGATCGGCGACGACCCGATCGATGTGATCGTTGCAACTGATGGCGAGCGGATCCTCGGCCTTGGCGACCTGGGCGCCGGCGGCATGGGCATTCCGATCGGCAAGCTGGCTCTGTACACCGCAGTCGGCGGTCTTCGTCCCGATCGGTCACTGCCGGTCGTGCTCGACGTGGGCACGGAGAACGAAACGCTACTGGCCGACCCGCTCTATCTCGGTTGGCGTCACCGGCGTGTTCGCGGTCCCGAATACGACGAGCTGGTCGACGCGTTCGTCGACGCGGTTCACGATCGACTGCCGGGAACGCTCGTGCAGTGGGAGGATTTTGCCCAGCAGAACGCCCGTCGCGTGCTCGAACTGCACCGTGACAGGGTCTGCTCGTTCAACGACGACATACAGGGAACGGCTGCGGTGGCAGCGGCGGCCGTCGCATCGGGAATGCGCATGGCCGGCATCGGTATGAGCGAGCTGCGCGTCACGATCCTTGGTGCCGGTTCGGCAGGAACCGGCATCGCCGACGAGCTCGTCAGGGCCATGACGGCCGCGGGGCTCACCGAGGCGCAGGCGCGCCAGCGGTGCTGGCTGGTCGACCGAAACGGCCTCCTGACCACGGGTATGGCTGATCTTGCCGACTTCCAGCAGCCGTACGCACGTGCTGACGTGCCCGACGACACGAGTCTGCTCAGCGTGATCGAACACGCACGACCGCACGCGTTGATCGGTGTTTCGGGACAGCCGGGGCTGTTCCACGAGGCAGCGATCCGAGCGATGGCGGCGGGAGTGCAACGCCCGATCGTTCTCCCACTGTCGAATCCCACTCCCAGGGTCGAGGCGACGCCAGCCGATGTGATCGCGTGGACCGAAGGCCGGGCAATCGTCGGTACGGGAAGTCCCTTCGACCCGGTCGTACACCACGGCATCAGCCACGACATCGCTCAGGTGAACAACGTCTACATCTTCCCCGGAGTCGGTCTCGGAGCCAGATCGGTCGCCGCTCGACGTGTCACCGACACGATGATCAGCGTTGCCGCAGCTGCCATCGCCATGCAGGCTCCGACCGGCGACCTCCCCGGTGCGCCGCTGCTCCCACCGATCGAACAGTCGAGGGAGTGCGCCCAGGTGGTGGCTGCCGCAGTCGCTCGGGCGGCGATCGACGATGGGGTGGCCGACCCCGCCTACTCAGGGGCGTCCGCATTCGAACTCGCAGATCTGGTCGCTCGAACGGCGTGGGAACCGGCGTATCGGCTCCTACCGCTCGAATCCGACTAGTACGGGACGCCAGCCGGCTCTGACGGCACCGTGCGAGCCGGTGTCGGTGTCGACTGCGATTGGCTCGCCACGATGTATGCCAGTACGGCGACGACACCAACCATCGCGGTCATCTGTATCGACGTCAACGATTCGTCGAGGAAGATCCACGCGAGCAACGACGACACCACGGGGATCAGCAAGGTTAACGTCGACCCGAGCCAGAGTGGGATCCGAACCAACGACCAGTTCATCAGTGAATGTCCGAGGAGGCCGGCACCGACCGTGAGCGCAGCGAGCGGGATCAGATCGGTGACGGCTGGTGGTGACAGGTCCTGACCGACTGTCGCCCCGATGCCCAACGTCAGTACCGCAGTCCAGAAGGCGGTTCCGAGCGAGTATTCGGCAGACGTCAGCACTCCCTTCGATCGCTTGGAGAAAATGAAGTATCCGGACCACGTGAAAAGGGCTCCGACGGCGGCCAGATCGCCGCGTGGCTGCCAGCTGGTGGATCCGGAAGATCCGAGCACGATCACGACCACGCCGACGAGCGCCAACACGGCGGCGATGAGCTCTCGAGGTCGTACCCGCTCGTGAAACAGCACGACGGCGAAGCCCATGACCACCAGCGGCTGCAGCGAACCGATGATCGTCGCGTTCACGACGGTGGTGAGTTTGATCGCAGTGAAGAAGAGGATCACGTCGAGGGCCAAGCAGACGCCGCCCGGGAATGATGCTCGCAACAGTGCCCAACTGGGCCTGACCGAGCGAATCCACATCCACGAACCGAGCAGGATCACATACGCCGAGAATCGGTAGACCGCGATCGCGGCGGCACTCATGTCGATCGACTTGACGAGCACTCCGGCAGCACCCCACGACGTGATCGCAACGGCTGCGCCGACGACGCCGAACTGATAGTCGCGACGGTCGATGTCGGCGCTCACGTCGGCGCGGTCGACACGAACTCAGCCGGTCCGTCGAGCTCTGAGTGAGCTCTGGGATTGCGGCCGCGTTCAGGTCGCACGGTTTCCATTGGGCGAGTCTTGTCGACCTGACTCGCAAACTTCGTACGGGCGGCTGGCACACTTGGCCGATGCCGGCCGACACGACGAGCACGTTCGCGTCGCTCCGGGTGAGGGCGTATCGGTTGCTCTTCGTGTCGGGGACGATTTCGTTCCTCGCAGTGCAGGGTCAAGTGGTCGCTCGAGGCTGGCTCGCAAATGATCTGACGGACTCGAACGCCGGCCTCGGCGGGGTGTACATGGCGTTCGGCGTTCCGATGCTGCTGGCGACACCGTTCGGCGGCGTTCTCGCTGACCGGATCTCCAAGCGTCTGATCCTCATCGTGACCCAGGCGACGCTCGGCGTGAGTGCCCTCTGGATCGGGCTGGCGGTGTCGTTCGGCTTCGTCGAGTACTGGATGTTGCTGGTCGCATCCGCGATCCAGGCGATTTCGTTCGCGTTTCTCGGGCCCGCACGTATGGCCATGACCAGCGAGTCGGTCGGCCGTGATCTGCTGTCGAACGCCATCGTGCTCGGCCAGATGAGTCTGAACTCGACGCGGGTGCTCGGGCCGGCGCTCGCAGGAGTTGCGATCGGGATCGTGTGGATCGGAACGTCAGGCGTGTACTACGTGTCGGCGGCGCTGTCGTTCGTCGCACTGCTCGCCGTGCTGCCGCTGAGCTCGACCGGGTCGAGTAGGTCGTTGCAGATGTCGGCATCATCGGAGTTCCGCAACGGTCTGCGGTACGTGCGAGAACATCAGAGCATCGCCTTGTTGATCACCACATCGTTCTTCGTGGTGATGATCGGATATCCGTATCTCGCATTTCTTCCGAGGGTCGCGACCGACGTGTTCGACGTCGGCGCGGCGGGTTACGGGGTGATGTCGGCAGCGGCGGCGGTCGGTGC
>JBBKWQ010000249.1:0-5391 GCA_037969115.1 Ilumatobacteraceae bacterium | reverse complement strand
AGGGAGCTCGACGAGCGCTCGCCGAGCTCCCTCGTCGACGCCGATCGTGCCCTTCACCTCGGCAGCGAACGCTATCCACAGCTTCCGGGCATTGAGCCGACGGTCGTGAGCGTCGAACGTCGTACCCACCGAGGCTCCGTCGACCGCGTCGATCAGCACGTTCTCGACCGACGCGCGGGCGATCACACTGCGTACCCCCGACCAGGACGCAATCTGTGCGGCTGCCAGTTTGCTCGCCATTCCACCACTGCCGCGCCCCGTGCCGCGCGCGCCTGCCTGAATCGCCAGGAGCGGGTCGTCGGCGGCAACGCGCGCGACGAGCGTGGCGGCGGAATCCTTGCGTGGATCGGTCGTGAACAAGCCGTCGAGATCGGTCAGCAACACCAGCACATCGGCGTTCATGTTGTGAGCGATCAACGCCGCGAGTCGGTCGTTGTCGCCATAGCGCAGTTCGTGGTTCGCGATCGCGTCGTTCTCGTTCACGATCGGAATGCAACCGAGTTCTTGAAGTCGGCCGAGCGTCTGGCGTGCATGGAGATACTGCTTGCGGTTGATGAAGTCGTGCGGATCGAGGAGCACCTGCGCCGCGACGAGCCCGTGCGAGTCGAGCTCCGCGTTGTACACCTCCATCAACCGGCCCTGCCCTGCCGCAGACGCTGCCTGCAGCGTCGCCATGTCGCTGGGTCGCTGCGCCATTCCGAGCGCCGCGACGCCCGCTGCAACCGCACCGGACGAAACCACCGTGACGTGATGACCGGCCGTCTTGAGCGTTGCGACCTCGTGACACAGCTTGGCGATCGCGGTGCGTGCGATCGCTCCCGACTCGTCGGTGATCGAGGACGTGCCGATCTTGGCAACGACCTGCATCACAGATCCGGCTTGTACTCGAAGCTGAACGTTCCGATCCAGACGACATCGCCTTCGGACACGCCGGCGCGCGCCAGCATCTTCAGCACGCCGAGCCGTTCGAGTTGGTAGTCGATGTATGACAACGCCTCGCTGGTGGTCACGTCGTTCAGCGCGACGACGCGCTCGACCTCGCGGCCGACGAGTCGGAACTCGTTGTCTTCGACACGTTCGACCACCGCGCCGGACACGTCGGGCCGGAGCACGACGACGCCTTCGGGAGTCGGCGAAGACTGACGCGCCGCGTGCACGAGCGAAGCCATTCGGCCGACCAGTTCGGGCACTCCCTGGTGCGTGACCGATGAGATGACGTCCCCATCCCATCCCAGTGCGGCGAGCTCATTCGGCTGCACGGCATCAGCTTTGGTACCGACGATGAGTCGAGGGCGGTCGAGCAGGTCTGGTTGGTACTGACCCAGTTCTTGCAGGAGCACGCGCTCCTGTTCTTGCGGCGACACGATGTCCATGGGTGCCAGATCGATCAGAAGGCACAGGACGCGTGCTCGCTCGACATGACGGAGGAACTGATGGCCGAGTCCCTTCCCTTCGCTGGCACCCTCGATGAGCCCGGGAATGTCGGCGACGACGAACTCGGTTGCATCGTCGAGACTCACCACGCCGAGGTTGGGTTCGAGCGTGGTGAACGGATAGTTCGCAATTTTCGGCTTCGCGGCCGAGATCACACTGATGAGCGTGCTCTTGCCGACGTTCGGGAATCCGACGAGGGCGACGTCGGCCATGAGCCGGATCTCCATCTTCAGCCAGCGTTCCTCACCGTGTTCGCCCTGCTCGGCGAAGGTCGGGACACGGCGTCTGTTCGACAGGAACCGGGCATTGCCGCGGCCGCCGCGACCGCCCGCGGCGGCCAGCCATCGATCGCCATGGCGGTTCAGTTCGGCGAGCACCTCGCCCGAGTACAGGTCGCTCACCGTGGTGCCTTCGGGCACCTTGATCTCGAGCGATTCCCCGCGGCGGCCGTGCAGGTCCTTGCCCTTGCCGTGAACACCGTTGGTTGCCCGACGGTGTGGGTGATCCCTGAACGCGAGCAGCGACGAGACGTTGTGGTCGGCGATGAGCCAGACACCTCCACCGTTGCCGCCGTCTCCCCCATTCGGACCACCGTGCACCACGGGGCCCTCTCGCCGGAACGACACACATCCTGCGCCGCCATCACCGCCGCGCACATTGAGTTGGCATTCGTCGACGAACTGGGACACGCAGTGAGGATACCGACGACACTCCCGACCTGGTTCCGATCGGCGGCGGCCGACTCTAGGGTGTGCTCGTGGCAGAGCCAGATACGGAGATCCAGGACCGCGCCGAGCGCTGGGTGTCAACCATGCGAGGGCACAGTCACGGCGAGTTGATGCTCGCCCACGAAAACTCGTGGGCGGGACCTGGTCACGGCGCAGTGCTCGATCGGCATGCTCGCGAGCACCACGAGCACGACCATCTCGCACCTCTCGCGACACGGTCCATCGGGGCCGGTGATCGGGTCACCGACGAGCAGCCCGACCCGTTCCGGACGGCGTTCGAACGCGACCGTGACCGTATTCTGCACGCCACGGCATTTCGTCGACTGGCCGGCAAGACCCAGGTGTTCGTGTTTCCCGACGACCATCAGCGGACGCGTCTCACCCACGCCCTCGAGGTCGCTCAGGTCGCCCGGTCGGTGGCGCAGGCACTCGGCTTGAACGTGGCACTCACCGAGGCGATCGCGATCGGTCACGACTGTGGACACGGACCCGGCGGACACGCCAGCGAGGATGCCCTCTCGCCGTACCTGCCTGGCGGCTTCGACCACGCCACGTGGGGTGCCGACGTGACGCTCGTACCGCTCAACCTCTGCTCGGAAACGCTCGACGGCGTGCGAAATCACTCGTGGAGTCGTCCGGCGCCGGCAACTCCGGAGGGTGAAGTCGTGTCGTGGGCCGACCGGATCGCGTACGTGTGTCACGACTTCGAGGACGCGGTCGCCGCCGGCATCGTGTCGACCGACATGCTGCCTTCCGAGGTCGCGGAGCTCTGCGGTACCGATCGCTCGACGCAGCTCGGCACGTTCGTGCGCGCGATGATCCATGCCACCGCCGACACCGGCCGCCTCGGCATGCTCCGCAACCACGCCGACGCGCTCGCCGCGTTCCGTCGATTCAACTACGAGCACGTGTACCTGCGCCCTGCCAGCGTCGCCCAGGCCGACTCGGTGATCAAACTGCTCCGAGCACTGGTCGAACACTACGCCGATCGTCCGAACCTGCTTCCGGGCGCGCACCAACTCGATGCCGGCGGTGAAGAGGCGCTCACCCGCTCTGTCGAATACGTCGGCGGCATGACCGACCGTTTCGCCTGCCGTCAGGCGCTCGCGCTGCTCGGCTGGGATCGCAGCCGACTGCCGGCCGGCATCGACGTGTGAATGTCGCCCGCCGCACTCGCGTTCCTTCGTCGCCTCGGACGCGAAGAAGGAGCGCCGGAGCGCTCCTTCGGACCAGAACTCTCGTGAGTTCGGGACTCAGTTGACGGGCGTGACGTCGACGACCTTGCGGCCCTTGCGCTCACCGAACTGCACGGCGCCGTCGACGAGTGAGAACAACGTGTCGTCGCCACCCTTGCCGACGTTCTTGCCGGGATGGAACTTGGTGCCACGCTGACGGATGATGATCGTGCCGGCGGTGACCTGCGTGCCGCCGAACACCTTCACGCCGAGGCGCTGGGCGTTGGAATCACGACCGTTGCGGGTTGAACCGCCACCTTTTGTCTTTGACATGAGGGTTCCTCAACTCTTCTTGATCGACTTGATCTGGACCACCGTGTAGTTCTGACGGTGCCCGTAACGACGGTGCTGGTTGGTGCGGCGCTTGAAGGTGTAACCATTGATCTTCGGGCCCTTGGTGGTTCCGACGATCGTGGCCGTGACAGATGCACCCTTGAGCGCATCGATACCGGCCAGCACGGTGTCTCCGTCGACGACGAGGACGGGGGTCAGCGACACGTCGCTGCCTTCGTCGCCGTCGAGCAACTCGAGCTCGACCTGCTGACCTTCGGTCACCTTTTCCTGCTTGCCGCCAGAGGCGATCACTGCATACATAACCTGTCAGATGCTATCGACGCCGTGCACCCGCACCAACCGTGCGTACCCGGTTCCGAAGCCGCTCGTAGCGCACTCACGACCACCGGTGGTTCGGAATGCGCTTTGAGCGCATTCACGACCGTGATCAGCAGCAATCCGACGGTGAGGCGCCGGGCGCCGGATCGTCGTTACCGAGCTCGACGACCAGATTCTTCACGAACGTTCCCCGGGTGGTGATTCGCATGCGCGATGCGAGCCCGCTGAGGGTGGGCGTGACGAGAATCGTGTAGTCGGGGTGACGGACCCGGCTGTACGGCGCCAGGTTCTTGTTCTTCGTGTTGGTGTCGACCGACACCTCGGCGACCTTGCCTCAACCGGTGGGACGGATGAAATCGATCGTCATGGTCCCGCCGCGCTTCGCAAGCAGGTTTCGTGCCTCATCGGTGATTTCGATCTTCATGTCACTCCAGTCGTGGTGACCCACATCGTCGTCGTCGCTCAGTCGAGCAGGCTGTGATCGACGACCACGCCCCGCCCCTCGCAGTCGGGGCACTGTTCGGAGAACTCGGTGAGCAATCCCTCGCCGATGCGCTTGCGGGTCATCTCGACCAGCCCCAGGTCGGAGATGTCGAACACCTGCGTACGGGTCTTGTCGCGAGCCAGCGCCGAACGGAACAGCTCGACAACTTTGGCCCGGTTGCCCTTGATCTCCATGTCGATGAAGTCGATCACGATGATGCCACCGATGTCTCGCAGCCGGAGCTGTTTGGCGATCTCTTCCGCCGCTTCCATGTTGTTGTGGAACACAGTCTCTTCCAGATTCGACTTGCCCACGTTCTTCCCCGTGTTCACGTCGATGACCGTGAGAGCCTCGGTGTGTTCGACAATGAGCGAGCCGCCCGACGGCAACCAGACCTTCCGGTCGAGCGCCTTGTGAACCTGCTCGTGCACATGATGCCGCTCGAACAACGCGAGACCCTCGGCCTCCGCGTCGTAGTACTCGATTCGGTCCGCGAGCTCGGGATTGAACGCAGCGACATAGCTCCGAACCTCCTCGAACAGTCGGTGATCGTCGATCACCACACCGCGGTATTCGGCATTGAACTCTTCGCGGATGACCCGCACCGCCAACTCCGGCTCGCGGTACAGCAGCGTCGGCCGGTTGACCTTTGCAGCGCGCGTGGCGATGTCGTCCCATTGATCGAGCAGGATCTGCATGTCGGCGGTGAGTTCCGCCTCGGTCGCGTGTTCGGCAGCGGTACGAACGATGAGGCCGTGCTCGTCGGGCTTGACCCGGTCGAGAATCCCTCGGAGCCGCTTTCGCACATCGTCGGGCAGACGCTTCGAGATGCCATAGGTCTTCGAGTTCGGGATGAGCACCACGAACCGGCCGGGGAGTGAGACCTCCTGCGTGAGCC
>JBBKWQ010000248.1:0-3250 GCA_037969115.1 Ilumatobacteraceae bacterium | reverse complement strand
GATTTCTCACCGTCGCACCCGATCGCCTCTACGGCGCTGCGACCGAGGACGCCATCGCGGCCATGTACGAGGCGGCCGGCTACGAGGCACGAGCCGCCAGCGACCCCGAAGAAAACCAGCTCGATGCTGCAGACAAGGCGGTCGAATCGGCCCGAACCTCCCTGGCCAACGCAAACGACACGCTGTCGGACCAGCTCGCGCCTCCCACGCAGACTCAACAGCTCACCGAAGCGCAGTCGCGCAAGCGGCTCGTCGATGCCATCGCCGATGCTCAGGCCGCGTTCGACGAGGCCGTGGCGGATCGGCCGACCAACGCGCTGCTCAATGCGATCGATGCGGTTCAGGCAGCCGAGCTCGAGGGCGATCCCGCGGGGATCAGTGCAGCCAACCAGGCGGTGCAGCAGGCACAGCGGGCCGAAGAAGATCACGTGGAAGCTGCACAGGAGGCCCTGGCTGCGGCCAAGCAGGCACTGACTGACTTCGATGCGCTGAAGGCTGCCGAGGCCCTTGACGGCAACAACGCGTCCAGCGCTCGCACTGCGGTCTCCGACGCCGCCAAACGCCTCGCCGAGGCCGAAACCGATCTGGCGACGCTCGAGGAGGAGATCGGGGTGCGGCTCCCGGTCGCCGAGGTTGTCTTCCTCCCCGACCTGCCACGAACCGTTACGGCGATCGACGTCGAACGCGGCGACTTCGTCACCGGGTCGGTCATGCGGATCAGCGGTACCCAGGTGCGGATCACCACCGGCGTGTCCGAGGCGAACCGACCGCTGCTCGCGGTTGGCCAGCGGGTGGTCATCGACAGTGAGCAGCTCGGTATCGAGGTCGAAGGCGAGATCACCGAGCTCGCCGATCGCACCGGAACGAACGGCGTGTCCGACACCCGCTACTACATGCTGGTCACTCCGGTCGGCGAGTACAACGTCAGCGAGATGGTCGGCGTCAACTTCCGTCTTCAGATCCCGCTCGAACGCAGCGAAGGTGACGTGCTCGCCGTTCCGCTCGCAGCGCTTTCGGCTGGTGCCGACGGTTCGTCGCGCATCGAAATCCTCAACGACGATGGCACCACAACGCTCGTCGAGGTCGAAGTCGGTCTGCAGGACAAGAATCGCAGCCTGGTCGAAATCATCCCCCTCGGGGTTCCGGTGCGAGCCGGCGATCTCGTTGTGATCGGCATCGAGCAGCCGGTGGCAGCGGGTGCCTCCGACCAGGGCGGAGGCTGACCCGTGAGCGTCGACTGGGTCCCAGCGCCCGCTGCTGATCTGCCCGGCGAGTCACCGGTCATCGAACTGCGCGAGGTCGGTCGCACGTTTCCGGGACCTCCGCCGGTCGAGGCGTTCAAGCCGTCGAGTCTTGTGATCGCGCCCGGCGAGTACGTATCGATCATCGGCCCGTCAGGTTCGGGAAAGTCGACGTTGCTGCACCTGTTGGGGCTGCTCGATCGGCCGACGAGCGGGCAGTACTTCCTCGATGGAATCGATACCGGCGCGCTTGGTGACAACGCACGCGCCGGGCTCCGCGGAAGCCGGATCGGGTTTGTCTTCCAGTCGTTTCATCTACTGCATCATCGTTCGGTGCTCGAAAATGTCGAACTGGCGCAGATCTACAACCGCATGCCTCGCAAAGAACGTCGTCAGCGCGCCGAGCTGGCACTCGAACGTGTCGGCCTCAGCCACCGGCTGGGGTTCACGCCACGAACGCTCTCGGGCGGCGAGCGGCAGCGGGTTGCGATCGCCCGGGCACTGGTCAGCGAGCCCAGTCTGCTGCTGGCCGATGAGCCGACCGGCAATCTCGACACCGAGATTTCGAGTGGGATCATGGATGTCTTCGACGATCTCCATTCGACCGGCCTCACGCTGGCCGTCATCACCCACGACCGCGACGTGTCACGCCACGCCCAGCGACAGGTAAGCATCATCGACGGTCAGCTGTACGACGCATGACCGCGCTCACACCCCAGGTTCGCGACCGGTCGCAGGTGCAAACGCCCCGGCTCGCCGTACTCGATCTGTTCGAGGAGATGATCGGAGGCCTGCTCGGCCGCCCCGGGCGGTTGGTACTCACCGCGCTCGGAACCGTTCTCGGGATCACTGCGCTGGTGTCCACCCTCGGTTTGGCGAAGACGGCTGGCAACCAGATCGTGAGTCGGTTCGACGAGTTGACCGAGACACGCATCGTCGTCTCGCCGGCCGACACCGGCTTCGGCGGCAACGAAGGCACGAGCTCGATCCCCTGGAACGCCGAGCTCCGACTGACCCGCCTCAACGGGGTGGCCGCGGCGGGCACCAAGAGCGACGTCGATATCTCGGGGGCGCTGTCGCGTTCGGTCCCGGTGGTCGACCCGCTCGGGATCAACGAGCACCAGATCAGTGTTGTTGCGAGCTCGGGCGGGCTGCTCGATGCGGTTCGGGGCACGATTCGGTCGGGTCGATATTTCGACGAACGACACAACGAACGCGGCGACCCGGTCGTCGTGCTCGGCCCGGCCGCCGCTCAGCGACTCAACATCTACCGCCTCGACACCCAACCGGCCATCTTCGTCGGCGAGCAGAGCTTCACCGTGCTCGGCATCAGCGAGAACGTCGCCCGCGAACCCGATCTACTCAACGCGATCGTCATGCCGGACGGCACGGCTCGCAAGTACTTCGGCCTCACCGCCCCGGCCGAGGTCCACATCGACGCCGAGGTCGGCGCGACCCAGCTCATCTCCAGCCAAGCGGCGATCGCCCTGGCCCCCGACGACCCGGTATCGCTGCGTACGCAGGCTTCACAGGGTTACACCGCCGTCAGACAGGATGTCGAAGGCGATGTGAATGCGTTGTTCGTCGTCCTGGGTGCCGTGTCGTTGCTCGTCGGCGGTCTCGGTATTGCCAATGTCACGCTGGTGTCGGTTCTCGAACGCACACCCGAGATCGGTTTGCGTCGAGCACTCGGTGCGGCTCGACGCCACATCGCGGCGCAATTCCTGCTCGAATCGACCGTCACCGGGCTGCTCGGTGGGATCGTCGGTGCATCGCTCGGGGTGCTCGTCATCGTCGCGGTGTCCGCAGTTCGCGACTGGACCCCTGTGCTCGAGGGCTGGCTTCCCTTCGCCGCGGTGGGCCTCGGCGCCGTCATCGGACTCATCGCCGGCACCTACCCTGCGCTGCGGGCAGCCCGCACCGAGCCGATAACGGCACTGCGAAGCGCCTAGAGTCAACGCGTGATTTCCCGCCTGATCTCCCTACTCATCGTGTTGGCTCTCGTCGCC
>JBBKWQ010000247.1:0-8804 GCA_037969115.1 Ilumatobacteraceae bacterium | reverse complement strand
CGCCTACGACATCGACGACCACGACGACGTCGACGACCAGCTCGACAACAACGACCAGCTCGACAACAACGACGACGCTGCCGCTGATCGTGCGCCAGCCGCTGACCGGCGACGTGATCGGCAGCGAGGCCGAGATCGTCGACCGCGCGGCACTGGCGGTCAAGATCGACAACGCGCCGGCCGCACGGCGAAATCACTCCGGTCTGGCGGTGGCCGACATCGTGTTCGAGGAGCTCGTCGGGAGTCAGATCTCCCGGTTCGTGGCGATCTTTCACTCAACCGGGTCCAACCCGATCGGGCCGATCCGGTCCGGGCGCCAGCAGGACGTCGACATCGTCGCGTCGTTCAACCAACCGTTGTTCGCGTGGAGCGGCGGCAACAAGGGCGTCACCCAACTGATGCGAGAGTCACCATTCCTCATCGACCTCAACGCTGCGCACAGCCGCGGCTACTACCGCGGTCCAGGCAGTACGCCCAACAACCTCTACAACGACACCGAGTCGCTCTGGGCGCAGACGCCGGACGGCCACCCGGGCCCTCCGCCGCAGCAGTTCGAGTACCTCCGCCCTGAGGAAGACTTCGAGGGCGACGCGGTCGCGGGTCTCACCGTCGACGTCGGCAACGTCTCGATCCAGTGGGACTGGGACGCCGAAACAGGCAAGTGGCTGCGATCGCAGGAGGGTGCCCCGCACAACGACAGGACCCACGGCCGCATCGCGGCGACGAATGTCATCGTGATGGTCGTCGACTATGTCCCGAGCACGATCGATGCTCGCAACCCCAGGGCACTGACCGTCGACAGTGGTCCGGTCTTCGTGTTCAGCCAGGGTCAGGTCGTCGCGGGACGCTGGGAGCGCGGGGACCGCGAGGTTCCGATCGCGTTCTTGGACGAAGACGATCGGCCGATTGCTCTGAGTCCTGGCAACACATGGATCGAACTGCCCGAGGGGATCGACTCCGCCGACCCGGACGACCCAGGCGTCATGATGGCCTACATCCCTGCCCTCTGACTGCTGCCGCCGGCACCATGCGTGTGCAGTGATGGCCCGTCACGACATCGGTCTGGCGACTGCCGTCCATGCGACCTTCCTGGAGAACGATTCGTTCTGGTCGGAGCCACCGAGGAGTGTTCAGGACCCCTCGGCCTGCTATTGCTCAGCCGTTCGGATGCGGGTGGATGACTCGACCGGTTGACGCAGGAAGACCGCAATGAGGTCATCGACCGTGGCGGCTGATGCCAGTTCATGGACCGTCGCCGGGTCCTCGTCGGTCACTTCGTGCTGTGAGCGAAGGGCGATCTTGCCGGCGAGTTCGTCGAGGCTGTCGGCGAGCACGTATGCGTCGGCCCCGCCGCGCAGAATGCGTTTGACGGGGCCGGGTAACTCGACGTCGAACTCCCAGTCGACGAGCTCCACGACGACGACCTGAGCACCGTTGTACTTCTTCTTCAGGGCGGCGATCAGCTGGGGGCTGCATGCTGGAGTGAGCACCAAGTCGGGTTGATCGATCGGTTCACGAACGTCGACGACTCTGGCCTCAAGGAGCTCTGCGAGGCGCCGTCGCGCAGCGCGCTTGAGCGGCAGGGCGGTCACGATGGTGCGCCGACGACTGACGACTTCGACGTCTGGCCGGCTGACAGATTCACTGCTCGTTCCCTGGCCCTCCATGGGGCCGATCGTAGTTCGTGATCAGTTCCGGCTGCTCGGCAGGCACAGCCTCCTCCGCAAGGTCGACGTGTAGTCCGGACCTCGAGGGCGTGAGCGGTGCCTGCTCCGCCGCCCTTGCGAGCCCTGTCGCGAGGTCACGAAGCACTTTGCGAAGTAAGAGTCGCATCAGACCGCCGAGCATCGGGAACGACGTGACGAATTCCGATTGCCACACGATCACGCTGCCCGTGTCGGTGGCGATCAGCTCGACATCGGCGCGATAGTCCTCGATCGGGAGGGGGCCGCGATAATCGTACGACAGGCGTGTCGGCGGCTCGAACAGCAGGACGGTGTCGATCGACCGAAAGATGCCCACTCGGAATGCACGTTGTGCTCCAACCCCGTGAGGTGGCGGATCACCATCACGGGAGTACGCCGCTGCGCCGAACGACGACCAGTCCGGCCAGGTCGTCACGTCCGCGAGGAGCGGCCACACCGCGTCGACCGAGGCAGCGGAGAGCGCTCGGACGTGAACGATCTGCCGTCTGTTCGCTGCGTCGTGGTGCTCGACCTCCGTGCTGTTCGCCATGTGCGCTCCCGTTCCTGTCTGGGTGGTGATGGTGGTCGTGGTGGTGGTCGTGGTGCCGGTTCAGGTTCGGTCAACGCTGCCCACAGAAGCTGGAAGTTCGCTGTCACACACCTGTTGCCGCCGGCGGCCGACCGGCACGCGCCGCTCCAACTCCATGACAGTCGACCGGTGTGTAGTCGAGGCACCGAATCGAACGTTCGGCCGTACAACACGACTGCGGCGACATCCCGTCGCCCATTCCATCGAAGGGACGCACCATGAGCACCACACGAACCAGCTCCACCGATTCCGGACGATCCGATCATCGCCTGTCACCGGCTCGGCCGGGTCGGCACCGACCGCGCAGCCCACATCGAGGGGTCATGATCTGGGTCGTCGCCGTCGTCCTGGGATTCGCCGCAATCTTGACCATCGTTGTCGGAGTATTGAGCGACGACGACGACCAAACGACGAACGCCCCGGTCGTTCTGTCGATCGGCGAAGGAGAGGCGTCCGCGTCCTGCCTGCCGTTCGATGTCGAGGCCCTCGCCGCCATGACCCGAGCGTTCGCCGGAACAGTGACCGACATTGGGGCCGACACGATCACCGTACGCGTCGACAACTGGTACACCGGGGGCGATGCGTCGACCGTCGAACTCCGAACGGTCGGAGATGCCCAAGCATTGCTCGGCGGTTTCCCACTCGAGGTGGGTGCGCAGTATCTGCTCAGCGCCTCCGACGACGCGTTGAGCTACTGCGGATACTCGGGTCCGGCCACGTCCGAACTCCAGGGGTCGTACGATGCCGCGTTCGGTGGGGGTCGGTCATGATTGCCCTGGTGTGACGGGGCCGGGATGCCGATCAACGACTCGATGCGCCGCTCGGCTCGGCGGCCGCCTTGAGGCGAGCCAACGTCGTGTGCATCGTCTCGTTGTTGCGGGCGGCTCGATCGTTCGTCCCAGTGACCAGCGCAGACACCCGACGCAGCACGGGCCCGCGTTGGTCGAGAGAGCGCTCCGTCACGATCGTCCGCCCGGCCTCGAATTCCTCGAACTCGTAGATCCAGTGCGCAACGGGCCGGGTCCAGTACGTCACCTTCCAACTGATCCGTTGACCGGGGGTCGCCTCGGTGACCTCAGCGGTGGTCGTCCACCGGCGCCAGCCGCGCCGACTACGGCCTCGAAATCGTGCGCCCGTCACGGCGTTCGTGGCGTCGCCGAGCCACCAGCACGCCGCGCATTCCGGGCTCAGGTCGGTCATCGATTTCAGGTCGGCGACGAGTTCGTAGAGATCAGCGGCCGGCGCATTGATCTCCGCGTGGTGTTCCAAGCACGGCTCGAGGCCGGCTTCGGTTCGTCGGTCCGTCGCAGACCCCACCTGGTCATCGTCGCAGACCGCGAACCGGCTTTCCAGGGGTTTGGTCAGTGATGATCGCTTCGTTCCGGCCCCCGTTCGTCAGGCGGCGGCTCAGACGACAGCGCGGACCATGAGGTCATCGACGATTTCGTCAAACGAGCGGCGCCCACCGTCGTCGCCATCACCCATTTCGATTCGACCGAGGGCGTGGCGGACTTCTGCGACCTCCACATCATCATCCGGCCGGCGGCGGAGCCGCCGGCGTTCTCGTTCGGTATCGGCCGCAGACAGCAATGTCGCGGCGGCGGTGAGATCGCCGCGTAGAGCGCTGGCAATCGCGATGCCCTCGATCGCCTCGCACTGGGCAGCCGTGTGCCCGATGTCGGAGGCAAGCCGAAGGGCTCGAAGATGCAACCGGTGTGCGTCGGCATTCCGGCCATCGGCGGACAGCGCACGAGCTGCATCATGCAAGGACCCCACAATTCCTTCGACGTATCCGATGTGTTCCGCATTGCGCAGCGAGTCCGTCGAGAGCTCGACCGCGTCGGACGGTCTGCCTTGTTGAAGGGTGATACGTGCCACCTGCTGGAGTGCGATGCCGACGACGTGGTGATCGCCCGTGTCGCGGGCCGCAATCAGGGCCTGCTGCGCTACGTCCATCGCGTCGGGTTCGTGTCGGTCGATGCTCGTTCGAGCCCGGAGGACGAGCGACACTGCGAATCCCCAAGATTCGTGAGACGCCGAAAAAAGCGAGGTCGCCTCCGCTCGCGTGAATTCGGACGATTCGTAGTCGCCGGTGGCCCAGTGCACCACCGCGAGTGCGTTGAGCCCGAACGCGGTCTGGATGGTGTCGCCGCTCGTGCGAGCGCATTCGACACTTTCGACAGCGTGTTCCTCCGCACGGTTCATCCGCCCGAGGGACGATTCGAGGAGGGCGAGGCTCCAGAGGATCTTGGAGCGCTCGACGGGCGGGAGATCGGTGAACTCGAGCACGCGTTCGAGCTGGCGTTCGGCTTCTTCGAGCATCCCGTCGAGCGTCCAGAACCATCCGAGCGCGCCTGCGAGCCGGGCAGCGCCGGCACCGTCGCCGATGCCGACGAGCCACTCCAGAGCCGCACGATGGTTGGCTCGGTCGGCGCGCAGCCGTTCGAGCCATGCGAGCTGATCCGGACCGCGTATGCCCTGTTCGGCCCGCATGGCAGACTCGACATAACAGTGGGCGTGGCGCAGTCGGGTGGCGTCGGCGTCGAGTTCGTCGAGCATCTCCAGGGCATAGGCGCGCAATGTGTCCAACAACCGGTATCGGTCATGCTCGACCATCGTCACCATCGATTGCCGAACGAGCGACGTCATCAATTCGAGCGACTGCACCTCGTCGACCGCTCCGACGCATGTCGCCGAATCGAGATCGAATGCGCCGTGGAAGACACCGAGTCGGGCGAAGAACGTTCGCTGCGCCTCATCGAGGAGTCCGATGCTCCACTCGATGGCGCTGCGCAGCGTCTTTTGTCGGGGAGCGGTGTCTCGACCGCCATCGATGAGGAGGTCGAATCGGCGCGCCAATCGTTCACTGATTGCCCGTGGCGACAACACGTCGATGCGCGCCGCGGCGAGTTCGATGGCGAGCGGAAGGCCGTCCAGAGCCATACAGATCGATGCGACGTCGGATGCGTTGTCGTCGGCGAGTTCGAAGTCTGGTCGCACCGCGGTCGCTCGTGCGAGAAACAGTTCGACTGAGGCGTATCGACGCAGCTCGTCGACGGATCTATCGTCGGTCGGCGCCAACGACAGAGGCGGCACCGGCCACGCGATCTCGCCCATGACGTTGAGTGGCCGACGACTCGTCGCCAGCACTCCGACGTGTTCCGACTCGCGAAGGATGCGCCCGACGAGTGCGGCGACCGCGCCAACGACGTGCTCACAGGTGTCGAGCACGAGGAGCCCGTGCCGTCTGGACATCGCGCCCGCAACGGTGGCAACCATGTCGGCTCCAGGAACGGTGGGAACGTCGAGTGCGTTGGCGATGAGCGCGACGACCGAATCAGGCTCGATGACTTCGCCGAGGTCGACGAACCACACCGCGCCGTCGTCACTGGTACCGCGCGCCGTCTCGATCGCGAGTCGAGTCTTACCGGCGCCGGCGGGTCCGGTGAGCGTGACGAGACGACTGCGTTGCAGCAACGAGGCGAGCCGACCGAGTTCGACATCGCGTCCGACGAGCGGCGTAACCGCCGACGGGAGCTGCGACGGCGAAACTGACGCCAGGGTCCCGTCGGTTCCACCGGATGCGACGGCCACTGGCTGCTCGACAACCTGGTCGTTCGGCGTCAGACCCGGGTCCTGGTCGAGGATTCGACGTTCGAGCTCGCGGAGTCCGGAGCCAGGCTCGATGCCGAGTTCGTCGACGAGGGCCTTCCGGGCATTCGTGAAGGCGCGCAAGGCCTCGGCTTGTCGGCCGGATCTGTAGAGCGCCAACATCAGCTGCTCGTGCAGCTTCTCCCGGAACGGATACTCGCCGACCAGGGACATGAGGTCTGCGATCAACCCATGATGTCGACCGAGAGCCAGGCCGAGGTCGTTGCGCATCTCGAACGCAACCAGACGGAGCTCATCCAAGCGCGCCGCCTCGCCGATGGCGAACTTCTCTCCCTCGACGTCGGCGAGCGCATTGCCGCGCCACAGCGCGATCGCCCCGTCGAGCGATTCAAGACCGACGCGTACCGACGAGACATCGCCGGCATCGAGCTGGGATGCGGCGAGCACGGCGTCCTCGAATCGACACGCATCGATCGCATCGCGTTCGACATCGAGCGCGTAACCACCCGGGCGAGTCAGGATCACTCGCTTCGTGGCATGGATCGCCAGTCGTTTCCGAAGGTAGGAGACCTGCGTCTGTAGAGCGTTGGCCGGGTTGATGGGTTGGGAGTCGCCCCACAACGTGTCAGCGAGGAGATCCGTGCTGACGGTCTCCCCCCTTCGAAGGAGCAGAATCGTCAAGATGGTGCGGGGCAGCCCGCGACGGATGTCGACCAGCACATTGCCCGAACGGACCTCCAGTGGTCCGAGCAGCCCGAACTCCACGTCCTGACAGTACCGGTCGAACTGTTACGACGCTGTCGAAGTAGCGTTGCCCGTGCCAGTCGGATCACAGCGATCCGTGTTTCGATGAGCGCCGATGTCGAACACTCCGACCACTCCGACCATGAGGTGGACCACGATGATGGAGAAGCCCCCATTGTGACCGCGACGATTTCACGCGACGCGTTGTACCGCAGCATTCGCGACAGCGACCCGATCGTCCTGGTCGAGGCGTTGGGCGCCGGGTACTTCGCCGACGCTCATCTCCCTGGTGCGCTCAACATGCCGCCCGATCAGGTCGACGCGCTGGCGCCGCGCCTCATCGCCGATCGATCGGTGTCCGTCGTGGTCTACTGCAGTGGAACCTGCCAGAACTCCGAGATCGCCGCCGCGCGACTCGAGGAGCTGGGGTACGAGAACGTGCGTGTCTACCTCGGCGGCAAAGAGGACTGGGTCGAGCACGGCTTGCCGATCGAACGGTCTTCGGTCGACCTCGACTGAGTGCCCCAGCGGCACAACAGCGGCGTGACAGCCGCCTCGTTACCGTCGATTCCAGTGACACAGCCCGCCTCAGCGGGCGGCATCCGCCCGACGCGGATCCCTTCCGTCACAAGAGGAGGTAGACGATGGACGCCGATCCGGGAGTGCTGACGACACCGGCAGTTCGGACACTGACCCGCGAGGGAGATGCGTCGGCCGAACCCACGCAGCCGCGACACGACGACGTTCATGGTCGATCCGGCGACGTCGGGCGCTCAGCCGGCGGAATTTCCGCAGAACACGATGAGCACGGCGGCCACGCCAGGCACGACAAACACGCCGGCCACGACCTCGAGATGTTCCGGCGGCGGTTCTGGTTGAGTCTGCTGCTGACGATTCCGCTGGTCGCCACGAGCCACATGATCATGAACTGGTTCGGCTACAACCTGTCGTTCAGAGGGATGAGCTGGCTCGGCCCGACGCTCGGTTCGGTGGTCTTCCTGTGGGGAGGTTGGCCGTTCCTGGCGGGAGGAGTTCACGAGATTCGCAACCGCGCACCGGGCATGATGCTGTTGATCTCGATGGCGATCGTCGTTGCCTATTCGGCATCGCTCGCCACCAGCCTGGATTGGCTCGACCTCGAGTTCTGGTGGGAGTTGGCTGCTCTCGTCACGATCATGCTGCTCGGGCACTGGCAGGAGATGAAGGCGATCGGCAGCGCACAGGGAGCGCTTGCGGCACTGGCGGAACTGCTGCCCGACGAAGCCGAACTGATCGAGGGTGACACGGTCCGCACGATTCGTCTCTCCGACCTGACCGTCGGCGCCATAGTCCTCGTTCGCCCGGGTGGGCGGGTCCCTGCAGACGGCACGATCGTCGACGGTGAAGCCGAGTTCGACCAGTCGATGATCACGGGTGAATCACAACCCGTCACCCGGGGCGTCGGAGACGTGGTGGTCGCAGGCACGGTTTCGACCGACTCGTCGGCGCACGTGAGAATCAACGCCGTCGGTGACGACACCGCGATCGCAGGAATTCAACGCCTCGTCGCGGACGCGCAAGCCGCTCGCAGTCGCGCCCAGGCGCTGGCCGACCGGTTCGCGGCTCTCCTGTTCTATGTCGCAACGGCTGCCGGCTTGATCACGTTCTTCACGTGGTGGGCAGTTGGATCGCTCGATGACGCCATCGTCCGTACGGTGACGGTGCTGGTGATCGCATGTCCCCATGCCCTCGGTCTGGCGATCCCCCTCGTGATCGCACTGTCGACCGCCGTCGCTGCTCAGTCGGGCATTCTCGTCAAGGACCGACTGGCGCTCGAACGGATGCGGACGATCGATGCGGTGCTGTTCGACAAGACGGGCACCCTGACCAAGGGTGAGCACGTCGTCACGGGCGTGGCGGCGACGGTCGGACACACCTCACCCGAGGTCGTTCGGCTGGCAGCCGGTGTCGAAGCCGAGAGCGAGCACCCGCTCGCTCGGGCAATCGTGGCGGCTGGCCGAGCCGAGGGGGAAATCGCTCGCGCGACCGGAGTCCGGTCGCTCACCGGACGCGGCGTCGAGGCGACGATCGCCGACTGCGTACTGCACGTCGTCGATCGTCGCCACGACGCCGCGTCCGGTGAGCGACCGGACTCCGGTCGCGCGAGCGATTTCCCCCTCGGCTCGGCCAGCCGC
>JBBKWQ010000246.1:0-5597 GCA_037969115.1 Ilumatobacteraceae bacterium | reverse complement strand
GAACTCAGTAGCGCAGCGATCAGCAACAGGCTGGCTCGGCCGGCAAAAAGGCCGGCAACTTCACCCAGCATCGCTGGCGTACCGATTGCCCGAGCGTTTCCAAGATCCATCACCTCTGGGCGTGCGATGGAAAGCGAGTATGGCCTGTACGAGATCATCCCGAGCAGGACTGCACTCATCGAAGCCGCACTGAGAACCATCCACACGTCTGATCGCCCGAGGATGAGCAGTCCCAGTAGCGCAGTCGCAAAGGCAAGTGAGGAAAGAATCTGAGCGATGGCAACTCTTCGCAACTCTCGCCGCCCGCCCAACTGCGCTAGCAAAAGCATAGAAACGACGTTTGCTATTGCCCACGCGGCTGCCGCAGCCAATGCCCGGTGATCTACGCGAACGGCGTTCGTCGCGGCGACCAGCAGAGCTGATGCAAGGATCGCCAAGGATGCCACTACAACTCGACGACCCGTCATCCGTGCCACTCGTGACTGAGCGATTCCGCGCGCAGTCTCCCTAGCGACCCAGTATTCAGCGCCTCCAGTCGCTGCGG
Source organism: Ilumatobacteraceae bacterium (assembly GCA_037969115.1). Classification (GTDB taxonomy): domain Bacteria; phylum Actinomycetota; class Acidimicrobiia; order Acidimicrobiales; family Ilumatobacteraceae; genus JBBKWQ01. Next base: position 5,053 of record JBBKWQ010000246.1, on the reverse strand, counting down.
TGCCCACGCCGAGCGACGCGAGGGCGGCCAGCGCGAATACACCGCGATCTGAAGGCGCGAGTAGGCGCGCAAGGAAGACGCCTCCGACGAAACCGATCGCTCGCGTTCCAACGAGGCCGAGTACCGACGTGAGTACATCGATCGTGAGTCGTGATCGCGGAGCTGCGGCTCCATCGCGATCTTCGTGCGGCGGGTGCTCGCTCACTCAGCCCCTCCGGTGGATACTCGACGACGCAGACCGACGGCACCGTACGACCTGGCGGATGGTCCGTCGTGTCCTGGTAAGAAGACTCCGTGGACGAACCCGGCCAAGAATGCCGCAGCATTCCGCGGCGATCTACGTCGAAGCGAGACGTTGACGGTTCGCACGATGACCCGCGCGACAGCTCGGAGTATCGTTCTGTGCTTCCTATTGAGCAGCCCGGTCGATCTGCCAAGTTCGAAGGACGCTGTTGGTGATGTTCCAGAACTCGCCGCTCCTTCGTGGACGATGAAATCGGCGGTCTCGTACCCGGTTGACGCAGCGCGTGGCATTCTTACCCATAGGTCGACCTCCTCGGCGTACAGAAAGAATCTGGGGTCGAACCCGCCAATCGCGTCAAAGATGTCCCGACGTATCGCTATCGCGGCACCGTGCGGTGCGATCTCGAAAGGATGGTGCGGCCGTGTTGGGCCGATGCCGCTCGATGATCCGGTGAACGACCACATTCCGATCTCATCGGGAAGGGATCCGAGTCGTGCACGGAGTGCGACGGCGCCACCGTTCTCGAGCCGAAGATCGTCGTTCATGACGACGAACCAGTCGCAACGCGCTTTGAGGTGGTGGAAGCCAGCGTTGGCGGCCGCACCGTAGCCCACGTTCTCGAGTGGCAGATCGGCGATGTGCCCACCTGCAGCCGAGGTTGAGACGAGGACGACCTCTCTGACCTTCGACGCGAGGTCTTGACGGAGAGCGAGAGCTGTCTCGGCTGATCCGTAGACAACGATGCAGACGGCAATGCTCGGCCGTTGCATCTAATTCTCCGGGCATACATCGAGAGCCCGAATCAGCTCCCGACGATGCGACGTCAGACTGTGCAACTCTACAGCAGCAGTGCGCCCACGGTCGGCGATTAAACCGCCTGCGCGGGTGCCGAGGATCATGGCGACCTTCTTGGCAAGCGTCGCCAGATTCTTCTCGACGATTCCTGTCTCATCTCGAAGCAACGGAGTTCCGCGCGCACCTTCTGGCGTCGTTGCGACGAGCGAACCTCTCATCATTGCGTCGATGCACTTGATCTTCACTCCCGCTCCGAGTGCAAACGGCGCGAGCAGAACTGACCCAGGCGAGAGAAGTGCGCCGATGTCGTCGACCTGGCCCACGAGTTCGATGCTGTCGTCCGGCAGGCCGGCTAGATCCATGGAGTTTCGGATCTCGCAAAGGTCGGTATGTGATAGCCGTCCACCAACCTCAAGCGGCGTGTCCACCCCTAGTCGGCGAAGGTGCGGAATGACGCCCTCGATGGAGAGCTTGATCGACTCGACATTTCTCGGGCCACCTCCGACGAATACCAACCGCGTTGGGACGGCGGGAGAGCGAACGGCCGGCGACGGGGGTTGCATACCAACCGCGATGTTGAGGACCGTCGACTCCGGCGCGAGTTGCTTCACTTGGGTTTCGTCCACGCTTGTCAGCGTGATGACCCGCGCAACCGCAGGATAGAGCCGGCGAAAGTAGCGGACTGTGAGGACCCAGTTGAGTCGCCGCACGATACTGCGAACCATTCCTCGTTCGGTGGCCATCTGGTTGTGTGCGTATTCCGGGTCAAAATCACAGAGCATGAGAACGGCATCGGCTCGCTCTGCGGGACGGATGAAGCCCGACGCGGCGCCTTGCGCGGCCAGAATTATGCTGCCGTCGGGCACATCAGCCAACCGCCTGGCGTACCGCATGACCGACACTAGGTACGGCTCACGACGAATCAGTGATGTCACCAACGCACGTATCTGCCCGATCCGCTCGGCGTCTGGTGATCGGATCCACATGATCGGGAGTGTGGACTGCTTGGCCCACTCCCTGGCGTCGGTCGGCGGGACGTCTCTCGTCACGAAGATCACTCCGGAGTTCGGTACGTCGGCGAGCGCGTCAAGGACCTGAGTATGTCGAATCGTCGCGCCGGCGGTTGGCGGCCAGATCGGCCCGAAGCACACGAACCACCGAGTGGGTGCGAACTCGGGGGTGTTGAGGGTGAGTACGTCGATCGGTCAAACCCTTCAACGACAGGTTCTGATCGCCGACACCGCACGTCTTGCCGGGATCCCCGTGACAACCTGATCGGCGCCGAGATCCCGTGTGACGACGGCACCGGCACCGACGAGGGTTCCGGCCCCGATGCAAACCCCAGGTAGAACATTTGCGCCCGTGCCCACCGTGACGCCGCTCTCCAGCCGGACTGAACCGCTGATGGTCGCGCCAGGAAAGATCGAAACGAAGTCGTCGATGATGGTGTCGTGACCAACCGTTGCGTTGGCATGAACCTGCGTATGCCGACCTACATCGATGTTCGTCGTCACTCGCGCTCCAGCATTGAGAATTGCTCCGTCCCCGACGCGGCAATCGGACCCGAGCGTGGCGTGTGGATGTATCAACACGAGTGCCTTGATGCCGCTCGGGGTCAGGTCAGCATCGATCTTTCGACGAGTCGAGCCGTCGCCGATCGCGATCACGTAATGCTCGGCGTGGTCGCGCGCCGACTCGACCGGCCCGAGATGCTCAGCCCCCCTCCTTGCAAGTAGATCGCAGTCAACGACGCCGTCATCGACGAAGCCAACGAAGTCGAGGTTTGCGCCGTAGTCGTTGAGTGCTTGGACGATGTCGAGGCACTCGCGACCGAAACCGCCTGCTCCAACGATCACGAGGCGGCCGGGTGTCGGCATGTACGCCACGTCAGCAACCTACAGTCATGGAGGTGGCGACACGATGGATTGAGCGAGGCCGGCCGAAGCGCGCGCTGGACCTACTCCTGGCCTTACCGGCCATAGTTCTGCTCGCCCCTCTCGGAGTGGTGGCGGCTGCGCTTGTGCGAATGCGACTCGGGACACCGGTGTTGTTCAAACAAGAACGCGCCGGACTCGCGGCGCGGCCCATTCTCGTACCGAAGTTCCGTTCGATGAGCGACCAACGCGATTCGGATGGCGAGTTGCTGCCCGACGAACTGCGACTGACCAGTTTCGGTGAGACCTTGCGCTCGTCCAGTCTGGACGAACTCCCCCAACTCTGGTCGGTGATACGCGGAGACATGAGTCTTGTCGGGCCACGTCCGCTTCCCATGGCGTACGTCGAACGGTACAGCTCAGAACAGCGGCGCCGAATGGAAGCCAAGCCGGGAATCACCGGTTGGGCACAGGTCAACGGGCGCAATGCGCTGTCCTGGCCGGAAAAGCTCGACCTCGACGTCTGGTACGTCGAACATGCTTCGCTCGGAGTCGATCTGAAGATTCTTGCAATGACGTTGAAACGCCTGGTGAGGCCGGTCGGCGTGAGTGCCGAGGGCCATGCGACGATGGCGGAATTCATGGGCGAAACCTGATCAACTGCATGTCTCGGTCACGATCTTCGCGACCCGCTCGATGTCGGTGTTGTTGAGGACGCTCCCACTCGGCAAGCAGAGTCCGCGGTTGAAGAGATCCTCACTTGTGCCGTCGACGACAGCCGTTTCCGATGCGAAGACGGGCTGCAGGTGCATCGGCTTCCACAGTGGTCGAGATTCGATGTTCTCCTGGTCCAATGCGGCCATTACGAGATCACGGGCTCTCCGAGTCTCGAAAACCACGCATGACAGCCACCCATTCCACCCGCTCCATTCTGGAATCGGCATGAAGCCCACCGGCACGTTCGAGAATGCGTCGACGTATTGCCTGTTGATCTCGAGCCGCCTGTTGATGATCGTCGGCAGGCGGGACAGTTGCGCTCGACCGACCGCTGCGAGAAGATTGCTCAGCCGATAGTTGTAACCGATCTCGGTGTGCTCGTAGTGCACCGCGGACTGGCGTGCTTGGGTGGCGAGGTAGCGGGCTCGATCTGCAACCGATCGATTTGGCGACAAGAGCATTCCGCCGCCGCTGGTCGTGATGATCTTGTTGCCGTTGAAGGACAGCACAGCAACATCGGCCAGTGAACCAGCGGGTCGACCTCGATACGTTGCGCCGAGTGCTTCGGCAGAGTCTTCTATGACTGCCACGTCGTACCCGTGACAGATCGGAATGATGCGTTCGTAGTCCGCGCACTGCCCGTAGAGGTCAACGACAACGACCGCTTTGGGCAGCCGGTTCGTCGAAGCCGCGACGGTCAACGCTTCCGCAAGAAGGTCCGGGTTCATGTTCCACGATGACGGCTCGCTGTCAACGAAGGCCGGGATTGCGCCGCAGTATCTGACAGCGTTGGCGGTCGCGGCAAACGTAAAGCTCGAGAGGAGTACGTGGTCACCGCGTTCGACCCCAACCGAGAGCAGAGCGAGATGTAGCGCGGCAGTCCCGCTCGACAGAGCAACAACGCCCGGCCACCCGATCAGCGCCTCGACATCGCGTTCAAACCCGTCAACGTCGGGACCAACCGGAGCGATCCAACCGCTGTCGAATGCAGCGAGGAGTGCGTTGCGTTCGGCATCACCGACATCTGGCGGCGAGAGGTAGACGCGGCTCATGTGCTGACCGAGGAGTCGATTTGGTCGGACACAATGGACCGGAGTGCTGCTATGAGCTCACCGTTGCGCAACGCCGTCAAGGACTGAACGTCGCTGATCGCGATCGGTGGCACTGATGCATGGGTGATCATCGGATGTCGCGGCCGTTCGCCGGTCTCGTTTGTTCCGATCAGGTCCTCGTGCAACTTCTCGCCTGGGCGTAGTCCGGTGAACTCGATCTCGAGGGGCGGGTGGTACTGCTCCGCAAGACGCCGAGCAACGTCGACGATCTTCACCGGCTCGCCCATGTCGAGGACGAGCACCTCGCCGTTACGCCCGATTGCGCCCGCATTGATGACCAGGAGCGCGGCTTCCTCGACGAGCATGAAATA
>JBBKWQ010000245.1:0-2652 GCA_037969115.1 Ilumatobacteraceae bacterium | reverse complement strand
GTCAGACGAGTTTCCGAGCTGAACGTTCACCTGGCAACCGGTCTCCTCCTCGAACGACGTGACCCAGTCGACGGCCGGGTCGGTCGACCCGTCCTCCACGTATCCGGCCCAGGCGATCAAGTTCACCTGTCCTTCTCCCTCGCCGATCTCGGTGGGCATGTCACCGTCAACCGGGGTGTCGGTCTCGCCGCCGTCGGTGGTCTCGGGTGCCTCGGTGGCGGACGGCGCCGCCGTCTCGGTCGGTGGTTCGGTCTCGGACGGTGCCGGTGTGTCAGTGGGTGCGTCCGTCTCGGTCGGTGCAGCGTCGGTGTCAGTGCTTGCGTCGTCACTGCCTCCACACGATGCGACGACCAGCGACGCCAGTGCCATCAGCGCACCGACGCGCCTGGCGCCCCGGTGGGTCGAACTCATGTTGATGCTCATATGCGGTTCCCTCCTTCATGTTGGATGTTCATGGATCGTGACCGGTTGAGACGGCGAGCGGGGCATCGGTTGGCCATGCGAGGCGCACCGGAGCACCGTTCGTGATGCCAGCGAGCTCGTCGCTTCGGACGCTGGCAACGAGCGTGCCGCCCTCGGTGAGGGCGACCCTGACTCGACTGAAGGCCCCGAGATACTGCACGTCGTCGACTTGTCCGGTCGACGACGTCTCGTGCGGTTCGACAAGATCGCCGGCCAGTCGAATCCGTTCGGGACGAAGGGTGTGTGGCGCGGAGCTCCCACACAACCGTGCGGCGACGTCGGCCGTGATCATGTTCGAGGTACCGACGAAGCCGGCCACGAACTCGGTCGCCGGTGATTCGTAGATGTCGCGCGGTGTTCCGACCTGTTCGATGCGGCCGTGGTTGAACACCGCGACCCGCGTACTCATCGACAACGCCTCACCCTGGTCGTGCGTGACGAAAACGAACGTGATACCCACCTCACGCTGAATGGCTTTCAGCTCGGTCTGCATCTCCTCGCGCAGCTTCAGGTCGAGTGCACCCAGGGGCTCATCGAGGAGCAGCACCTTCGGGCCGTTCACCCACGCCCGGGCACGAGCGACACGCTGTCGCTGACCGCCGCTCAGCTGGCCGGGTCGCCGCGCTCCGAGGTCGGCCAGCCTGACGACTTCGAGCATCTCGTTGGCACGACGACTCCGCTCGGCCCGCGGGACCTTCTTCACCTTCAGGCCGTACTCGACGTTCTGTTGGACCGACATGTGGGGGAAGAGGGCATAGTCCTGGAAGACCGTGTTGATGTCGCGGTCATACGGCGCGACCCTGGTGACATCTTCGCCCTCGAGGATGATCGTTCCGCTCGTCGGCTCCTCGAAGCCGGCGATCATCCGAAGCACGGTGGTCTTGCCCGAACCCGATGGACCGAGCAGCGAGAAGAATTCACCCTCACCGATGACGAGGTCGACCTGATCGACGGCGTGCACGTTCCCGAACGATTTCGAGACCCGCCTCAGCTCAATCGCGACGCCCTGCGGAGCAGCGTCCTCGCGTTCGTCAATCACGGTTCCCCACCATCTGGGAGACGGGCTACAGGGTGTTCAGTCGCCAACGAGTTCTTTGCGGAGCTCGCGTTTGAGAAACTTACCGTTCGCGTTGCGTGGTAGTTGCTCATCGCGCAGCCACACGTGATTCGGGATCTTGAACTTGGCGATCCGTCCGTCGAGAAACGCGGCCAGATCGGCCTCGGTAAGGGTCGCCCCTGGCCGCACCACGATCACGACGCCGACCTCTTCTCCGAGCCGGTCACTGGGCACGCCGAACACCGCGGCCTCGGCGACATCGTCGTGTTCGTAGATCGCCGCCTCGACCTCTGAGCAGTAGATGTTCTCGCCGCCGCGGATCACCATGTCTTTTGCACGGTCGACGATGTAGACGAAATCGTCCTCGTCGAGGCGGGCGATGTCGCCGGTGTTGAACCAGCCGTCACGGATGGCGTCGGCGGTCGCCTCCTCGCGGTTGAGGTATCCCTTGATGACGATCGAGCCTCGCACACACAGCTGCCCGACGACGTTGGGGCCCGGTTCGAGATCGTTGCCGGCGTCGTCGACGAGCTTCGCGTCGAGCGTGGGGACCACGCGTCCACACGACGCCGGCTTCGCCACGTACAACTTCGACGAGTTGGCGGTGACGATGCCGTGTGTTTCCGTGAGGCCGTATCCGGTCGACGGGACGCCGTGCTTCAACGATTTGTCGATCTTGTCCACCAGGTCGGGTTGCAACGCGGCGCCGCCTCCGCCCATACCGCGCAGCGATGACGTGTCTCGCGTGGCCCAATCGGGATGCATCAACAGCTCTCGGCTCATGGTGGGCACGCCGGAGAAGTTCGCCACCTTTTCTCGCTCGATCAGCTCGAGAGCGCGGCCCGCATCCCACTTGTACATGAAGACGATTGCGCCGCCGACCAGCGTGCACGGATGGAGCAGGCAGTTGTTGGCGGTGACGTGGAACAACGGCGTCGGCGCCATGAACGACGGCGGGAGGGCCTCGGCCACCTCTTCCTGTTCTGCCGCCGCACCGGCCGCTGCTTTCGCTTTTGCTCCGGCCGACGCGCTCGTGAACGTCATGAAGGCGATGTTGAAGAGATTGTGAACCGACCCGCGGTGGGTGAGCTGGGCCCCCTTCGGGAACCCGGTGGTGCCAGATGTGTAGAAGA
>JBBKWQ010000244.1:0-11216 GCA_037969115.1 Ilumatobacteraceae bacterium | reverse complement strand
GATCGTCGCCGGCGAACGCCTCCACGACACCTGTCCGACTCGATTCGAGACGACACGACTCGAGCCATTCCACGTGAAGGGCAAGACCGCGCCGGTGCAGGCCCACGTGATCGGCCGGCTTGCCGACGACGACCTCGCCGCAGGCGACCCGCTCGGGGATCGGGGCCCTGCCATGGTCGGCCGAGACGGCGAGCTGGCGCAACTGCTCGACCTCGTCGTTCATGGCCGGATCGTCGACCTCGTCGGTGAAGCCGGATCCGGTAAGACCAGGCTGTGGCACGAAGCTCGCCGTGCCGACTCCTCCCGCCGTTGGCTCGTCGTGCGCGCCGAACCACACGAGGTCGAATCGCCGTATCTCCCGTTCCGCCGCCTGATCCGTGCGGTCGTCGGCATCGGTGGAGGCGACAGCGCCGACGCAGCCGGAGCTGTGCTCGGCGGCTTCGTCGGTCGCAACGCTCCCGGGCTCGTGCTGTGGCTCCCGCTGATCGCCGATGTGATCGGTGCGACGGTCGCGTCGACCCCGCAATCAGAGGCACTCGACCTTGCGTTCCGTGGTGATCGACAGCGGGCCGCAACGGTCGCTCTGTTGGTTGCGTTGGCGGGGAGCGACACGGTGATCGTCGTCGAAGACGTGCACTGGCTCGATGAGGCATCGAGGCTCCTGTTGGACGTGTTGTGTCGCGTGCCCGACCGCCGCTGCGCCGTCGTCGTGACGCGCCGTCACGATGGACCGAACCCGTCATCGGCGACGATCATCGAACTGACACCGATCGACGACGAGGCCGCCGATCAGTTGTTGCTCAGCGAACTGCCCGCGTCCGCTGCCAGCGACGCGGCCCTGACGAGGTTGCGCAGCTCGGCGTCCGGCAACCCGATGTTCCTCATCGAACTGGCGCGTGCCCTCGCTGGGACCGCAGAGGTGGTCGCGGGCGGAACGCTGTCGAGCGATGCGTATCCGTCATCGGTCGAGCGGCTCCTCGCGGCTCGCATCGACCGACTGCCGATCTCGGGTCGCGAGCTGATCCGCGACGTGTCCGTGCTCGGGTCGTCGATGAACCTCTCCCTGGCCAGTCGCGTGCTCGACCGACCCGATCTGGCACGTGCCGAGACGTGGGCCCGTGAGCTGGGCGACCTGATGACGATCGATGACGGCAGCGCGAGCTTCCGACACGATCTCGTGCGCGTCGCGGCGTACGAGGGCCTGTCGCTCCGTCGTCGACGCGCGGTACACCAGCGCGCCGGCGAGATCATCGAGGAGTGGGGCGACGCCATCCCGGTCGATGAGCCGTTGGCCGCCCTTGCGTTCCACGCCGCCGGTTCGGGGCTCCCTGATCGCATCGAGCGCTGGTGTGCCGAAGCCGCGGAGGCGGCGATCGCCAAGAGCGCGATGGAGACCGGCGAGTCCTTGCTGATCGACGTCGTCAGTGCGCAGCGACGACTCGGCGTGGCTGCCGCCGAACGATCGCAGTCCTACCGGAGGTTGGCGTTCACGGCCGAGCGGGCCGGCCATCAGGAGTCAGCGCTCGCCGCGCTCGTCGAGGCGGCGCGACTGGCCGACGATCACGCGCGACCGATGATCGCCGTGGACCGGGCTCGGCTGCTCGAGAAGCTCGGCAGATACCGTGCTGCGCTGGCCACCACCGCACGCGCGCTGAAGCTGACGAATGACGCCGTCACGTCGGCCCATCTGCGGCTCGCGCGGGCGAGCGTCTACAACTACCAGGGTCGATGGAGCGACTGCCTCCAGCTCTGCGAAACCGTGTTGAACGATGTCGATCTGACCAGTGATCGTCAAATCGCCGCCCAGGCGCATCTGCTCGCGGAATGGTGTTGCGCCTGCCTCGGGCGACCGGAACGCGTCCAACACGAGCATGACGCCATGACGCTGCTCACCGACCTGGACGACTCGATCGGGCTCGCCAACCTCCTCCTGAATCGCGGCGTGAGCGCATGGAGCGAGTGTCGCGCCGCAGACGCGGTGGCCGACTTCCGGGCGAGCTCGGAACGCTACGAGCGCGCCGGCGACGTGCTCGGCATCGCGATCGCGGACAACAACCTCGCCGAGGTCCTGACGCTGCAGTTCCATCTGGACGAAGCGGAGCGAACGCTGTTACGCGTCCGACGACTGCTGCAGGCAGCCGGCTACCCACTCGGAGCATTCGCGGCCGTCAGCGGGCTGTCTCGGATCGCAGCCTGGCGCGGCCACCTGGCCGAAGCCTCGGCTCTCCAGGAGCAGGCTCTCGCCGGCTTCCGATCCCTGAGCGCGACCGACTACGTCGTCGACTCGCTCCTGCGTTTCGTCGAGATCCACGTCATCGCCGGTGATGCCACTGCGGCGCTCGACACAGAACGGGAAGCGGCCGCCATGTTGCACGAGCTGGGCGACATCCCGGTGCTCCCGTCGACGCTCGCGCGACTACGCGCACGTGCCCTGCTCTTGGACGGCCGCCCGAGCGAGGCCCGTGACTCGTTCGAGCGTGCTCTGGATCTGGCGACCCGTGATGGCTTCACGTACGAGATGGCGCTCACGTCGCTCGGTATCGCAAGGATGAACGGCGACGACGACGGAGTTGCCGACGCGCTCGCACAGTTGGGCGATATCGGCGTCGTGGCGCCGCCACCGGGGTCGTGACGACGGTGGCGTCAACGACTCAACGCACGACCCGGAACTCATCCTCGTAGACGAAGGTCATTCCGCCCTTCAGGGTGACGACCGCAGTGATGCGATGGGTGCCGATGCGGAGCCGCCCCGTATTCAGAGCGATCGGGCTACTCCTCGGACGCCTCCCAAGGGCGTCGTACGGCGCCGTAGTGTCGATCCCGACCTTTCTCCCGTCGAGCAAGAAGACGACAGAGGTGAGCCCGGCGATCGGATCGTCAGCACTTCCCAGGAACACGTACTGTCGACCCGACAGCGTCGCGCCAGACAGCGACGACGGCGACGATCGATCGGGTGACGATGAAACCATCAAGCTATGCGGGATGGTGTCGGCGACGGTGAACGAGGCGGAGAACGTCGTCCTGGTGCCGTTCCGGAACAGCACCGTCGCAGTGATCTGGTGGGTGCCGAGCGCCAGCAGATTCGACTCGAACGGATTCGCATCGGCGGCGCACCTCCGGCACGGTCGGCCTCTCGCGGTGCCGGCGAAATCGAACGGTGCACTGGGTTCGGTCGAGAACGGCTTGCCGTCGAGCGAGTAGAACACCCGACGGATGGGTTGGAGCCCGTCGGGCGCGACGAAGATGAAGACGCTCGCACCGCCGGTGACCACCGCGCCGTCCAGCGCGCGAAGCCCGGTCGTCCTGGTCGGGTCATCGGCCACCGAGATCCCGAAATGTGGCGACTCGGCGATGATCTCGATGGTGGTCGAGGCAGAGGCCACGGCGCCGTCGTCGTCGGTGGCTGTGATGGTGACGGTCTTGGTGCCCGGCTCGCCGTAGGTGTGCGTTCCGGCGCACGTCCCGTTGGTGGCAGTCGGAGACTCGGTTGCGCCGTCGCCCCAGTCGATGGAACATGAATGGGTGTCGTTCGTGCCAGGATCAGTGATCGACGCGGTGACGCCTGCCGGCGTTCCCACGGCGACGGGTCCCGGTGGCACGCCGGTCACGGTGACCTGGGGATCGGCGTTTGCGACGGCGAGTGAAATCTGAGCCGTGGCCGTTCCGCCGTGGCCGTCGGTTGCCGTGGCGGTGACGGTGTACGTGCCGTCGTCGGTGCACGTGACGGTCGTCGTCGACAGACTGGCGATCGTGCAGTCGGCGCCTGCATCCACGTCAACGCCCGTGACAACGTGCCAGGACACCGCAACCGCGTCGCCGTCGACGTCCGTCACGGTCACGGTGATGGGAAGCGTCGTGCCTTCGGTGGTGTCGACGGATGTCGGTGCCGAGATCATGGGCGGATCGTTCTCGGCCGTCACGCTGATCCCGACGATTCCAGCGGCCGAGGTCGAGGTGCCGTCGTCGACGGTGAAGGTGAACGAGTCAGCGCCGTTGTAGTCCGGATCGGGGGTGTAGATGAGGTTCGGCGCAGTCCCCGACAACATGCCATGCAACGGTTGGGTCACGACCGCGAATGAGAGCGTGTCCGTGGGGTCGATGTCGCGACCCTCGAGCACGATCGCAAGTGCGGTGTCCTCCGGCGTCACGACATCTTGCGACACGGCCACCGGCGCCGAGTTCCCGGTGCCGGGGGGCTCGATCACGGCAATCGGCACGACGACCGTCGGTGATTGTTCCTGGCCGTCGGTGACGGCGAACGCGAGCGAGTCGGCGCCGACGTAGCCGGTGACGCTCGTGAACGTGAGGAACGGTGCTGTGCCGGTGAGAGTGCCGTGCGTCGGCGCAGTGACGATCACGAAGCTCAAGGCGTCGCCGTCCGGGTCGGTCCCCGACAGGGTGAACGAGGTCGGCGTGCCCGACTCTGCCGTCAACGAGGCCGGGTCGGCCACCGGCGCATCGTTCACCGGCGTCACGGTGATCGACACCAACCCAGCGTCCGAGGTGGACTTGCCGTCGTCGGCCGTGAAGGTGAAGGTGTCCTGGCCGTGGTAGTCGGGTGCGGGCGTGTAGACACGGTCGGCGCCCGAACCAGTCAAGACGCCGTGGGTCGGAGCCGTCACGATGTCGAACGACAGGTCATCGCCATCAGGGTCGTTCCCCGAGAGGACGATCGATGTCGCTGTGTCTTCCGGGGTCGACACGACGATCGGATCCGCGGTGGGAACGCGATTCGACGGTGCGACCACGATCGTCGTCGCCGCAGTGCCGCTCCCGCCGTCGTCGTCGGTTGCGGTGACGACGACCGTGTTCGTCGCAGCGCTGTCGTAGGTGTGGGTCGCCGTGCACGCCCCGGCCGTCACTGTGCCCGCGGTGGAGGATCCGTCGCCCCAGTCGACGCTGCAGGTATGGGTGTCATTGGTACCCGGATCGATGATCGACGCCGTCAGGTTGGCAGATCCGCCCAGAGGTACCGGTCCCGGCGGGACCCCGATGATCACGACCGCGGGGTCGGCGTTCACCACCAGCAGCGTGGTGTCGGCTGACGCGAGGCCACCTCGACCGTCCGATGCCGTCGCCACGATGGCGAAGGTGCCGTCGTCGGAACACCCGATGGTCGTCTCGGCGAGGTCCGCGATCTCACAGCCTGCACCCGCATCGACGTCCAGCCCGCCGGCCACGGTCCATGTCACCGCCACGGAGTCGCCATCGACGTCGCCGATCGTCGCCGTGATCGGTGTCGAGGCACCCTCGACTCCGGCGAGCGACATCGGCGTCGAGATCGTCGGCGGATCGTTTTGAGGGGTCACCTCGATCGCGACGGTCGCTGGATCCGACGTCGAGGTCGCATCGCTCACGGTGAACGTGAACGAGTCGGAACCGTTGAAGTCCGGGTCCGGCGTGTACACGAGATCCGGCGCCGTCCCCGACAATGTGCCGTGGCTGGGCTGTGTCGCCACTGCGAACGTCAGCGTGTCGGTGACGTCGGGATCGCTGCCTTCCAGAAGGATCCCGACCGCCACATCCTCCAGGGTCGCAATGCTCGACGGCATGGCCACGGGCACCGAGTTGCCTGCCGACATCACGTTCAGCGTGCCGGACCCGACATCACTCCAGTTGCCGGCGGTGTCGAGCGAGCGCGCTGACACCACGTACGACCCGACGGCCAGGCCGGCCGGTATCAGCGAACTCAGCGACGACGCAGAGACGCTGAGCGGTGTCGCATTGCCCTGCCCCGGGTCGACGCCGATCCACCATTCACCGCCGACGATGCCGGACAGGGTGTCGGACGACATCGCGACCAGTTCGGTGGCCTGATCGACGGTGGGGTTCGGCGGGTCGAGTGACACGACGGGCACGGTCGGTGGCGTCCGGTCGACGTTGATTGCACGGGTCAGTGTCGTGGTCAGCCCGACGAGGTCGGTGGCGGTACCGTTGACGGTGATGGCGAGCCCTTCGTCGGTGCCGGTCGACGTGGGCTCTGGACAGCTCGCAATCCCGGACGCCGAGTCCGTGCAGGTGAATGACGACGTCACGGTGCGGTTGTGCCATCCGGCGCTGTTGGCCGGCGGCGCGAACGCCACGCTGATCACTGGTGGCGTGCTGTCGATGCGGATGGTGACGAGCGCGCGGCTGCCGTCGGAACCGAGCACCTCGACGACGTGGGACCCGTCACTGAGACCAGCAGGCGTGACCGGCCCGAGGTAGGTCACCCTCGGACCACCGTCGATCGTCACGTCGAAGGTGACGCCTGGTGCGCCCGAGACCGTCAACTCTGGTGCCGCAGTGAACCACCCCGAGGCAGGGACCGACGGCGACAGGGTCACGGTCGGTGGTGGCGGTGGCGGTGGTGTCGGCGCAAACCCGGGTCCCTTGTTCGCTGCCCACGAAACGTTGCCCGCCATGTCGACGACCTGCACGACGACTCGGATCTGTTCGTTGGCGATCGTGGAGGGGACCGGCAGCACCCCCACGTACCCACCGCCTCCAGCCGTCAGGTCGAGCGATTGCCATTCGCCGCCGGCCTGCAACAGCGCGATCACTCGAAGGATGCCCGATGCATCCGATGCGTCGACCGAGACCTCCGCCGACGGATCGCCGGGCGCTCGCCGCAATGTGACGTCGCCGACCTTGGGGGCGGTCCAGTCGGTGGATGCCGAGTAGTACACGTCGCCTGACATTCGGTCGAAGAGCACTTGTGTGCCACGTGCCGATCCAGCGGATATCGCCGGCGAGACGAACTGGCCCGGCATCAGCACCAGCTGCTGTCGCTGAACGATGCCATCCGGACCAACCAGACCCTGGGTGTCGCTGGCGGTCGTCACCCCTGCCAGCCGGGTCGGGAACGCGGCGACCGAGTTCGCCGGTTCGGGCTCACCCGCTGCGTTGTCGAGCGTCGGGCGGCTGAACGCTGCGTCGAAGTTGGCGACGACCTGGCCGATCCGAAGGCCACTCACCACCGCACCGTGGGCCGGCAACAACGAGCCGTCGGCGGCAGCTGCGGTGACGTCGGTGTCAGCGCGTGGTTGGACAGGACGGCTGGCAGTGATCTGCGGCAGCTGCGGGCCGGTTCCAGCGTCGGCTTCGTACCATCCGCCGGTGTCACCGGTTCGCGCGACGAACGTGAAGTCCTGGCTGTAGGCGACCGACGACAGACCGCTGGCTCCGGCAACCGGCGTGGCCGTCTGATTCGGTGGCGTGGGCCTCACCGGCCGCTCGGTGCCGACGGCGAACATCGGGAAGCCGTAGAGGATGGTGCTCGAAAGCGCCTTCTCGTCATAGGCGCCGTACAGCCCCTGGCTCGCGAAGTACCGCTGCTTGGCGTTGCGGAGCGCGTCGCCGACCGACACCGAGCCGTCGAGTTCGGCAGCGAACAGCGTCATCAGCCGTTCATGCAGGCCGACACTGACCTGATCGCCATACCCGAACCCGGTCGCCGCCAGGTACGCGGCTCCGCGGGCGGTCAGCGCAGCGGCAAGATCGTCGGCGATCGCGCCACCACCCACCGACGCATCCGAGACGGCGAGACCGGAGTGGCAACCCATCGAGAACACGAGGCGGGCGCCGTCGGGAAGCGCGGCAGCCAGATCGGCGGCGGTGACCGGGTCCCCCGCCGGCGTCTCGAGGGCCGTGTGATCGAAGTGCCCGAACACGGCCCCGATCGTCGGCGACGGCGGTCCAGTCAGGTCCGCGAGCAGATCGCCGCCGGTCCAGGTCGATTCGTTGGCCGGACCCGTGACGGTTGCCGGGGCGCCGTTCGCCGACGACAACGAGGCCGACAACGCTTCGCGCACCGAGCTCGCCCCGTCGGTCATGAAGTCGTACCCTGCGGCGTAGGCGCGACTCGCGTCGAGTCGGCCGTTGGCAGCGCCGAACGCGTCGATCTGGGCGACGATCTGGGTCGGCGACTCGACGAGGCGCCCGAGCGCGAGCTCGGGAACGTACAGCCGGCGGGTGGCCCACTGGATGGGGTCGAGGTCGCCATAGGGATCGTCGCTCAGGAAGTGACTGCTGCTCAACGCGCCGTAATACGAACCGTTGACGTCGAACGTGTCGGCGTAGCCGGTCTCGTTGCCGACGCGCGTGGTGTCGTCGAGGCGGGCCATCGGCACGATGTCGTCCCCGCCGACGATCAGGACGTTCTGCAACGACGGATGGGCGACGACGCCCGGTAGCGCTCCATTGCGGATGCCGACGACCAGTCGGGTGATCTCGTTGACGACCTTGTTGGCCCCGTCGGTCCGGCACGGGTTGGCGTTCCACGCTTCATAGGCCGCCGCGATGCCCGGATCTCCCTCGACGGGGATGACGATGCCCCGGACGTCGGTTCGCGACACGAACGACGACAACGCGCTGATCACGTCGGCGGCAGCAGTGTCACCGAAGGTGTCGCCCAATCGCTCGCGGTTGACGAGAACGATCGTCGCCAGGTCCGGCCGCAACGCAGTGAGATCAGGGAGTACGCCGGGCGATCCGCCGGAGCGGGCGTAGGCCGAACACGTCGGGGTTGGCGGAGGGTCGACTTGGCGAACGCGCAGCACGTACGGCTTGTTCGACGTTGACGAGTTGTACGAGCTGACCTGCAACAGGTCGGGTTCGACGGCATCGACGGCCTCGAGGTCGGTGTTGCGAGCTGCGGATCGACCGACGACCGTGAGACCGTCGATCACCGGGACGCCCGCGTCGGTGTCGGGTTCGGGGGCGTAGGCAGCACCGGAGATGTCGAGGTCCTCTGCGGCGAGCGGCGGCGTGGCCGGCGTGGCCGTCCGGGTGGCGACCGGTGACGGGGAGGTGCCAGGACGGTCGGTGGCAGGGCCGTAGACGACGAGATCACCGTCTCCTTCGAGGTGGCTGAGGCGCACGCCGACCTGGGCCAGCGGTGTCGGGGCGAAGCCGTACAGGTCGAGGTCGTCGGCGCGATCGACGTAGCCGAGATACAGGACGTCGCTCTGTACGGGCAATGCCGTCGCAGGGTCTGAGGACGCGTCGCCCGTGTCGACGACGCCGACCACGGCCGATGTGGTGCTGGCCCCATTGGCGATCTCGACCTTGGCGACGGCGCGGGCCTGGCCGAGCTCGAGGCCGGGAGTCGTGCGGAACGACAGTGTGTAGTCGGTGTCGACCGCGACGTCGGCAATGCTCCAGACGAGCACCTGGCCGCCCGTGCGATTGGTCACGGCTGGGCCTGTCACCGAACCGACCGACGGAGCGAACGAGTTCAGTTCCGACGGGGCAGGGCGAACCGGGTTCGGCGAGAAGTAACCGAATCCCGGTGGCAGTGTGACGGTGACCGTGGTGGCGAACGGCCCTGCGCCCGCCCGCGAACTGTCGATGTTGACCCTCAAGCTCCAGTCGAGGGTTGCTCCGGTGCGAGCGAACTGCTGCAGGCCGGCGGTCGTGAGGTCGACGTCTTCCCACGGGAAGTCGCTCTGATCGAGCGAACCGACGATGACGTCGTTGACGTCGAGAGTGGCCGGCAACGCCGAGGCGATCTGCGCCAGCGAGATCAACGGATCGCCTGCGACCGTGTGGTCGGCGAAGGCGCGGCCGACGTCCTGCAGCTTGGCACCAGGTCTCAGCACACCAGCCGACCGAGCCTGCTCCAGCGTTGCCCCACCAGAACAGTCGAAGCCCTGTGCGCAATCGACCACGAGGTCGCGACGGCCGTAGCCGCCGTCGTCGGGGTTGGTGTCGTTGACGGGTATGTCGGCGATCCGGACGGCTCCGACCGGGGCGAAGGCGTCGATCGCCGCGCTGACGCCGACCTGCCCGATGTCGGTGGCGAACAGGTTGAGCTCGTTCAACCGAGCGTCGAGCACGGGTGCGCCGACGAAGACGCCGAAGTTGGAGGACAGGGGCATGCGGCGCAGATCCGGGTGTTCTGCCAGGACCGCCGCCGCGTCGGCATCGACGTCGAGTTCGAGCAAGGTGGTGGCGGCGCCGATCCCGAGCAGCGAGCATGTCGCGTCGCCGCCGGTATCGGCGACGAGTCGCTCACACCAGGTCTGAGCGCCGTAGCGAACGTCGACGATCGGCGTGGCACCCAGGAGGAAGCCCGCCGGCGAACCGTCCGCGAACGACGTACCGTCGAAGAACGACAGGTCTTCAACCGTCAGGTTCTGAAGGGCCACAGTCGGTGGTCCGGGCGGGTCGTAGAGCGACAAGAATTCGACAAATGTGACGCTCTGGGTCGGTCGCCCGGCCAGCACGGTGCCGGCGAGGAGCGCCGGCCATCCACCGGGGTAGTCGACCGGAATCTCCGACAACGGTGTGCCGGAAGTCGGCGAGCGCCGAAGGAACGGTGCGAAGTCCGAGATCGGCGATCGCCGGAGGAACGGGGACCGTCGCAAGAACGGGGACCGTCGCAGGAACGGGGACCGCCGCAGGAACGGGGCGTTCGACACATCGACGTCGAGCGTGCGCATGCGCTCATACGGAATGTCGCTGAGCCTGATCGATGTCGCGCCCGGGCCTGTTGTCGGCGTCGCCGACGTCAGGCTCGCCGAGATCGGTGACGGATCGATGGTGACTCTCACCGTCGCCTGCGCTGCGCCGCCGAAGCCATCGACCACGACGTAGGTGAACGAGTCGTTGCCGAAGTACCCGGGCTCGGGCGTGTACGTGCAGTCCGTCGCCGAGCAGGTCACGTCGCCGTGGGTGCCGTTGGTCCAGCCGGCGACCGACAGGATGTCGCCGTCGGCATCGGTGTCGCCGGCGAGGACGTCGATGACCACCGCCGTCTCCTGGGTGGTCGTGGCGACGTCGTCCTGGGCCACGGGCGGCACGTTCGGTCGCAGGATGGTGAACGTGATCGTGGCCTGGGCAGTGAGCGTGCCGTCGCTCACCTCGTAGACGAACGCGTCCGACGCGCGATTGGTCGGCGCCGTGTACGTCAGCTGCGGCGCAGCGCCGGTGAGCGCCCCGATCAACAGACCGAACGGTGGCGTGACGAGCGTCCACGTGAGGGGCTGGCCGTTCGGGTCGACGGCCGACAACGTGATGGGCAGCGTGCTCCCTGCCTCCAGCGCGTAGTTCCTCGACTGCGCGATCGGCGGTTGGTCACCGGTCGTGGCGACGAGCACCGTGAGGAGCCCGGTGGTGGTGAGGCCGTGGCTGTCGCGCAGGGTGTAGGTGAGGGTTTCGACACCGGAGAACCCGGCCGCCGGTGTGTAGTTGACGTAGAAACTGCTGAACGTCGCCGAACCATGCACCGGTGT
>JBBKWQ010000243.1:0-2874 GCA_037969115.1 Ilumatobacteraceae bacterium | reverse complement strand
GACCTCGTGCGTGGCCTCGTGATCGTCAATTCCTTCCCATATCTCGATCAGCGGCTCAAGCTGCGTGCGGCGCCGTGGCTTCTGCGGTCGATTCCCTGGGCGGCGATGCCGATCGTGCGCCGCTACACGTCGGACCATCTGCACAGTCCCCACACCAACGCCGATGACATCGCTGAGTTCCGTGAGCGTGCGAAAGCGATCGATCGCGACAGCTACATCCGTCGGCTGCAGATTCTGGAAAGCTTCGACATCCGAGACCGTCTTCAGGAGGTCCGGGCGCCGACGCTGTTCCTGGCGGGAGATAGCGACCGGCTGCTGCCGTCCGTCCGCTGGGCTCAGTACATGCACCGGCGAGTGGGCGGGTCCGCACTCGAAGTTCTCGAGGGCTACGGACACGTGTGCCTCATCGACCACGACCTCGACCTCACGGAGTATGTGGAACCGTGGTGGAATGGACTCGTCCAGCAGCCGGCGCACGGGTAGCGGTCCACTGCCCGACCGAGGGCGCGCCGGCGTATCATTGTGCGATGGACCGCGAGACGGTGAGTGGGCTCGCGCCGTTGAGTGAACTCAGCACAGCGCGCATCTGGGGGATGCTCGAGTCGGCGCCCGACGGGATGCTGATGACCGACGCAGACGGCGTGATCCTTGCGGTCAACCAGCAGGTCGAGCGGCTCTTCGGCTACGACCGTGCCGACCTGCTCGGGCGCGAGATCGAGGCATTGCTGCCCGAACGTCTGCGGGACGTGCACCGTGCGCATCGCACCCGGTATCGGGCCGAACCGAATGTGCGGGCAATGGGCGAGGGCCTCCAGCTGCGGGCGAGGCGCAGCGACGGATCGGAGTTCCCGGTCGAGGTGAGCCTCAGCCCGCTCATGGACGACGAAGGACTCGCGGTGGTCGCATCGATCCGCGACGTCACCGAGCGACAGCGCGCGAGTGCACACACGAGGCGGATTCAGGCGGCGATCGACGCAGTGCACGACGGCGTGTTCATGTTCGAACCGGACACGCTCCGATTCGTCTACGCGAACGGCGGAGCATCCGTCCAGACCGGCTACTCCAACGACGAACTCCTCGCGATGACGCCGCTCCACATCAAGCCCGAGTTCACGCGTCAGCAGTTCGAGTCGCTCATCGCTCCGCTGCTGGCGGGCGAGGTGGACCACCTCGCCTTCCGGACGATCCACCGGCGAAAGTCTGGCGAGGACGTGCCGGTCGACATCATGCTCGAGCACCGCAGCGACGCGGCTCCTCAGTTGGGACGGGCCATCGACGATTCGGTTACTGGCGCACTCCTTGTCGCCATTGCGCGCAACGTCACCGAGCAGGTCGCCGTCGAACAACGGCTGGTGTTGTCCGAGGAGACGTTCCGTACGTCGTTCGAGAACGCGCCGGTCGGCATGACGCTCGCTCGCGTCGGCAATGACGGGCGTCGCGTGGTCGACCGGGTGAACACGGCGTTCGCCGAGATGCTTCATCGATCGGCCGAGTCGCTCGTCGGGATCGATTTCGCCGACATCTCTCACCCGGAGGATCGACAGCAGGGTGTCGCCTCAGCGATCGAGATGGCGCGCGGTGATCGAGAAGCGATCGTCAACGAGCAGCGGTTCCTCCGAGCTGATGGCACGGCCGTGTGGGTCCTCGTGCATTCGAGCGTCATCGAACGGTCGGACGGTGCGCGCACGTTGACCCATGTCGTCGACATCACCGACCGGCGCGAACGTCAGGCCGAACGCGAGCGGATGTTGACGATGGAGGACCGTGAGCGCATCGCTCGAGACATTCACGACCTCGTCATTCAGCGGTTGTTCGGGGCGGGCATGCAGCTGCAAGCCGTGATTCCGGAGATGGGGTCGGAGACAGCGGTCACCCGAACCCACGAGACCATCGACGAGTTGGACGTCGCCATTCGTGAGCTTCGTTCGGCGATCTTCGCGCTCCAGCGACGTGAGGGCGATCGCTCGGTGACCGATGATGTGTCGCTCGTGGTGGAACAGACTGTCGACCGTCTGGGTTTTCGACCGACCTTCGTCGTCGACGGCCGGCTCGACACGGTCGGGCAGAAGCGTGCGACCGAACTCATCGCCACCGTCGGCGAGGCGCTGTCGAACGTGGCTCGCCATGCCGAGGCGTCGGCGGTCGAGGTGCGGATCGACGCGACGCCATCCGTTCTGACCCTCACGGTGTGCGACGACGGCCGGGGTATCGACCCCGATGCGTCACCCGGCAACGGATTGACGAACATGGCGAAGCGGGCCACGGACCTGGGTGGCGACTTCGTCGTTCGATCGCCGGAAACCGGTGGAAGCCAACTCGTCTGGACGGTTCCTCGCTGACGCAGCAGAGGTCCCGGTGATTTCGGGACCTCAGGCCCTAGCCGACGACGTGGTGGACGGCGACGATGGAATTCCACACCGAGCCCGAAGGAGCCGTGTCATGAAGGTCCGTGACTTCACCTGGCGCAAGCCGGTCACGATCGAGGTCGACGGGACCATCGCCGCAGCAGCGCAACGCTTTGCTGATCATGGCGTTGGAGCCCTCGTCGTCGTCGATCAGGGTCGTCCGGCCGGTGTCGTGACCGATCGCGACCTGGTCGTGCGCGGTCTCGCTCATCGCGTCGCGTCTGACGGTCGCATCGATTCCTTGATGTCGATGGGCGTGATCACCGTCGACGCCGACGAGGACGTCGATGGGCTGTACGCCGTGTTCGCAAGCCACGCGATCAGGCGCGTGCCGGTTGTCGAAAATGGTCGGGTGGTCGGTGTGATCAGCCTCGACGACGTCATGGTGGCGACCGCGGCGGAGTTGACCGATCTCGTCGGAGTGTTGTCGACCCAGATCGCGTTCCCGTTCGCCCGCGACGAACCGCCA
>JBBKWQ010000242.1:0-30367 GCA_037969115.1 Ilumatobacteraceae bacterium | reverse complement strand
TCGCGACGTAGAACAGCACGGCCGCGGCGCGGTCGGCGAGCGCCTGGGCCCTCGACTTGGAGTTCTGGGCATCGGCGACGACACTGCACTCGGCGGCATCCAGCGCCTCGTCGCCGATGCCCAGAACTCCAAGTCGAGGGCCCAGGCGCTCGCCGACCGCGCCGCGGCCGTGCTGTTCTACGTCGCGATCACCGCCGCGCTCATCACTGCCGTCGTCTGGCTCGCCCTTGGACGTACAGATGACGCTCTGATTCGCACCGTGACCGTGTTGATCATCGCTTGCCCCCACGCACTCGGGCTCGCGATTCCGCTCGTCATCTCGCTGTCCACTGCGAAGGCCGCCGAGAACGGCATCCTGGTGAAGGACCGCCTCGCACTCGAGAAGATGCGCACGATCGACACCGTCCTGTTCGACAAGACCGGCACCCTCACCGCCGGCGAACACGTCGTTGCCGATCTCGTGGCGATCGACGGCGACACTGATCGGGTGCTCGCCGTCGCTGCCGGCGTGGAAGCCGACTCCGAACACCCGCTCGCCCGAGCGATCGTCCGCAAGGCAGACGAAGCCGGCGTGGAAGCCGCTGCGGCCACGGACATCCAATCGATGACCGGCCGAGGGGTCTCCGCCACCATCGACGGACAGACCGTCGCAATAGGCGGACCTTCACTGCTGCGAGAACTCG
This sequence comes from Ilumatobacteraceae bacterium, assembly GCA_037969115.1. GTDB lineage: Bacteria > Actinomycetota > Acidimicrobiia > Acidimicrobiales > Ilumatobacteraceae > JBBKWQ01. The sequence goes on along the minus strand of JBBKWQ010000242.1, from coordinate 29,684 downwards.
ACCTCACCGCACCGGCCGAACTCGACGAGAAGATCCGGCATTGGGAGGCACGCGGGGCGGCGGTTCTCCACCTCGTCGTCGACGACGCCATCGTCGGAATGTTCGCACTCGAAGACGGCATCCGACCCGAATCACGACGCGCGGTCGACGCGCTGCACGAACGCAATATCCGCGTCGTCATGCTCACCGGCGACTCACAGGCCGTCGCCGACAGCGTCGCCGCCGAGCTCGGCATCGACGACGTCTACGCCGAAGTTCTCCCCGACGACAAGGACGCCGCCGTCAAGGACCTGCAGCGCCAGGGTCGGACCGTCGCGATGGTGGGCGACGGCGTCAACGATGCCCCTGCACTCGCCCGAGCCGACGTCGGACTCGCGATCGGCGCCGGTACCGACGTCGCGATCGAATCCGCCGGCGTGGTCCTCGCCTCGTCCGATCCGCGAGCAGTGCTCGGCGTGATCACCCTGTCGCATGCCAGCTACCGCAAGATGATCCAGAACCTCATGTGGGCCGCGGGCTACAACATCGCCGCCATCCCCCTCGCAGCCGGGGTGCTCGCTCCCATCGGCTTCGTTCTGCCACCCGCAGTCGGCGCCGCGTTGATGAGCCTCTCCACGATCGTCGTCGCCGCCAACGCCCAACTTCTCCGACGCCTCGACCTCAGTCCTGATGCCCACTGAGAACACCGACCCCGCGTCGAACGTCGGACAGTCCCTACATGCCTCATCTGCAAGACACGTGTGAGGCATGGTTCCGGTGGGATCGGCCAAGGTGGCGGTGGAGGTGGGCGCTGAGTTCTTCGGTGTCCGAGTCGGCGCCGTTGATGAAGCTCGATCGGCGGCGGCGCAGGAGGTTGGTACCGAGCAGGTACATGCCGGGCGAGTCGGTCACGACGCCACCGTCGTGACGGATGCGGCCCTTGCGATCGAGCACCGGGAGGTCGAGCCAGCTGTAGTCCGGCCGGTAGCCGGTGGCCCAGACGATCGTACCGATGTCGTCGCCGACCATGTCGATGTCGAGGACGGGCGTCGCCGGCACCTTGGTCGGTTCGAAGCGACGGGGCGGACCGATGTCGTCGTGGCCGGTCGAGCAAGCCCATTCGTCGAAGGTTTCGAGCAGGCGATTCATCTTGAGATCGGCGAGGGTGCAGATGTTGGTGAGGGCGCCCGAGAACTGGGCGGTGCCGTCGGCAATGCCGACGAGGCGACCGACAATGCGGACGCCCTGGTCGACGAGGGTGTTGAGGTCGAGAGACCGCCGGTCTGGGCTGCCGATCAATTGTGGTGACGGGAGGTGGCGGGCGCGGACGAGATCGTCGACTTCGTCGTAGCGTTCGTCGAGAATGCCGGCGGCATCCATCCACCAGAAGACGTCGCGACCGCGGTAGAGCCTTGGCAGCCGCACGTGTTCTCCGACGGCGACGGTGACCGGTCGTCCGCTGCGGCGGATCTCGTCGGCGAGTTGGATCCCGGTCGCGGAGGCCCCGACGACGAGGACCCCTCGTTCGTCGAGGCTGTCGGGCGCTCGGTAGCTCATCGGGGTGTGCATCGAGACCGACACGGGCACCCGATCCGCGACCGGGGGGACATTGGCAACGTTCGACGCACCGCTCGCGATCACCACCGTCGGGCACATCCACGTCCCGCGGTTCGTGACCACCTCGTAGCCGTTCCCGGCGGCACCCACTCGCGTGACGCGGGTGTTCGTGTGGACGGGTGCAGTGATGGATGCGGCGTAGTCGGTGATGAAATCGGCGACCTCGGGCATCGTCATGTAGCCGTCGGGATCGCCGCCTGTGTAGTGCATGGCGGGCAGCCGGCTCTGCCAGTTCGGGGTCAGCAGCCTCAGCGAATCCCACCGCTCGGTTCGCCAGGAGTTCGCCACTTCACCACGCTCGAGGACGATGTGGTCGATCGAGCGCTCGGTGAGGCGGCGACTCATGGCGAGCCCGGCGTGACCGGCCCCGATGACGACGGTGGTCGTGTGCATTGCGATGTGCCGATGCGACGTGCCGGCGCGGTCTGTCAGGCGACCTCGACGGTGACGTTGGTCGGGTTCGTGACGATGTCGTACACAGCCGATCGCTTCTGCGACTGGGCCACGAGCGCGCGAACGTCGTCGGGTGACGCGTCGGCGTCGATGGCGAAGCGGACCCTGATGTCGTTGAACCCGTTGCGAGTGTCGGGGTCGGCGCCGAGGATCCCGAGGACGTTCATCTTGCCCTCGATGGTGGCGGTGACCGACCTGAGTTGGATCTGGCGGTGTTGGGCGACGGCGGCGACGCCGGCGGTGAGACAGCTGGCGAGTGCGGCGAGCACGTACTCCGTGGGTGTCGCCCCTCGGTCCTCGGATGCGAAACATTCGGGATGGTCGGCGTCGAAGACGAAGGTGCTCCGGTGACGGTGGTCCTGGCCGAGGCCAGAGAATCCGTCGACAGTGGTGCGGCTGTGGGTGCCGTGCAACCACGAACAGCTTGCTCGCCAAGTGAACTCGGCCGCCTCCGGGGTCTTGCTGAGCGCGTCGCGAGCGCCGAGTAATGCTTCGGTGTTGACGCCATTGTCGATGGGCGTGTCGGTGATGGTCATGTTGTTCCTTTCATGGTTGTGTATTCAGAACGTGGTCGGATCGCCGCGCCGAAGCGATCACGAACTCGCCCGGCACCCGGTAGCCGGTGCCGTCTGCGTAGTCGGCGAGGGACGCGAGGTAGTCCGCATGCGCCGAACGGCGCTCGTCGTCGTCGAAGCGGGAGGCGGCGAGGGCGACGGGTCCGCCGAGAAACGCAGCGCCGAGCGCGTCGTCGTCGCTCGCGTACCGCAGTTCGACGATCAGCCTGGTCGTCTCGATGTCGACGAAGCCGGCACGTTCGAGCGTGGTGGTGAGCGCGCCGGGCGCGCCGAGCGCGAAGAACATCGGGCACACGTCAGAATCGACGCGGGCATCGACGATGGGGAACAGCTCGGCCCATCCACAGTGACGTCGCTCGCCCCACACCGACACGACCGTTCGCCCTCCGGGACGGAGCACACGGAGGAGCTCACTCACCGCAACCGCGGGTGCCGGGACATACATCAGTCCGAGTGAGCACAAGGCAACGTCGAACGAGCGGTCGGCGCCGAGGTCTTCGGCGTCGCGGCACTCGACGTCGACGTTGGCCAACCCGCATGCGATCGCACGACGCTCGACTTCATCGATCATCTTCGGGGAGATGTCAGTGGCGAACACGCGCCCGTTCGGCGCGACACTCGCAGCCGCCGGCAGCGCGACGAGCCCTGTGCCACAGGCGACATCGATCACGTCCTCCCCCGGCCGCAGCTCGGCCGTGTCCAAGACGAGGTCGATGGCGGGCTGCAACTGGCGTTGCCAGTACTGCTCGTAGCAGCTCGATGCTCGGTTCCATCCTTGACGTTGCACCCATCGCTGGAGCTTCGGTTGCATGCTCAGGCCTCCGCCGATCGGATCGATGTCGTGCGCCGGACCGGGATGGCCCGCGTGAACACGTCGAGGAGGGGGCTGAGACGATCACCTTCGTCGACGATGCGACGTACGTGATCCGACGGTGCTGGGCTCTCGATCTCGACGTGGTAGCGGATTGCGGTGAACCCGGGCGGAGCGGCGGCGTCGCACGAGAGCATGCCGGCGATCTCCGAGTCGGTCTCCACCACGACCCGGATCGAGGTCAGCTCGATCCCCTGCTTCGCGGCGCGCAGCCGGTAGCTCATCGCCATGCAGCTGCCCAGGGCTGCGCGCAGCAAGACGCTCGGTGTCGGCGCCGATCCACCTCCGCCGAGCGCGTCGGGGAGGTCGGAGTCCGTCGACCACGGGCCCTCTTGCGTCGTGCAGCCGAGCTCAGCGGCCGAGATCGTCTCCGACCGGGCGGTGCCGACGCCGAAGCCGGGGCGCCGTTCGACGGCTGATTCCATTCGCTCGATGGCGGTGGCGATGCTGCTCATACGAGCGGTTCCTTTCCGCATTTCATCTTGTTCGGTCGATCGACCGAATTATGCATCGCACTTGCTGGATCTGTCAAGAGGCATGATCCGCAAGCAATAACGAGTCACCAACGGCTCCGCTCAGGTTGACGCCCGCCGGGAGACGAGCTACAGTTCGATCGGTCGACCGAACAAGGAGAATCGATGGGGACGATGAAAGCGGAGACGAGATCACAGCTCCTCGACGCCGGCAAGCGAGCACTGCTCGCGTCGGGGTATGCGGGGTTGTCGACACGCCGCGTTGCCGAGGCCGCCGGTGTGCCGTTGAGTCAGATCCACTACCACTTCGGGTCCCGCCAGAACCTTGTCTTGGCGCTCCTCGCCGAGGAGAACGAATTGCTGCTGGAGCGTCAATCCCGGCTCTACGGAGCCGAGATGCCGTTGTGGCGCCAGTGGGAACAGGCCTGTGACTTCCTCGAGGAGGACCTGAGGTCGGGGTACGTACGCGTGCTCCAGGAAATGACCGCTGCAGGATGGTCGGACGCGGAGATCGCCGAAGCCGTGCGCGAGAACCTCAGCGGATGGTTCGCCCTGCTCGCCGACACCGCCTCCAAGGTTGCGCCGCGAGTCGGCGGGCTCGGTCCGCTCACCGCGGACGAGGCGGCGGCGCTGATCGGTGCTGCGTTCTTGGGCATCGAGACGATGATCCTGCTCGGTTTCGAGGAGTCGGCGCTGCCGTGCCGGTCCGCACTGCGGAGCATCGGCTTCCTGCTGCGAACTCTGGAGGAGTCTGGTGCGCGCCCGGTGCCCTGACGTCGAGGGCCATGTCGTGCGCGACGGAGTCACGCTGGGCTATGAGGTCCACGGCTATCCTGGCGCGAACGGTCGACCGACGATCCTGCTGATGCCGACGTGGACGATCATCCACACCCGGTTCTGGAAGATGCAGGTGCCATACCTGGCCCGCCACTTCCACGTCGTCGTCTACGACGGTCCCGGCAACGGCGTGTCCGACCGGGTGACCGACCCGTCCCGCTACACCCCGCAGGCATACGCCGCCGATGCCGCGGCGGTGCTCGATGCTTGCGACGTCGAATGCGCCGTCGCAGTCGGACTGTCCCGCGGCGCGTGGTACGCCCTCGAGCTCGCCGCCCTGCGTCCCGACGCGATCGCCGGTCTCGTCCTGATCGGCGCCGCACTCCCGCTCGGTCCCGCCCTGCCGGAACGCGCCGACATCGCCGAGCACTTCCTCGACCCGGCACCCGAGCAACCGACTGGCTGGGACCGCTACAACCGCGCCTACTGGCATGCCCACTACGACGACTTCGCACACTGGTTCTTCGAGCAGGTCTTCATCGAACCCCACTCGACCAAAGGTCTCGACGACGCCGTCGCCTGGGCGATGGAGACGAGCGCCGCCGTGCTCGAGGCCGAGGCGATGCAGCCACCGCCGAGGCAGCCGGTTGATGACGTGCTCACCGAGCTGCGCTGTCCGACGTTGGTGGTGCACGGCTCCGACGATCGAGTCATCGCGCACGCGGTCGGTGTCGAAGCTGCCCGACTGTCGAACGGCAGGCTCGCAACCTTCGAGGGTTCGGGGCACATGCCCAACCTGCGCGATCCGGTCCGGTTCAACCTGCTGCTGCGCGACTTCGTCGAGCGGGTGTCGCGATGAGAGCCGTGGCGCCGCAACAGGAGGGCACCCTCGACCGCAACGGCGTGATGATCCACTACGAGGTCTACGGCGACGGCGACCCCACGCTGCTGTTGATTCCGCCCTCGCCGATCACCCACTCACGGATCTGGAAAGCCCAGATCCCCCACCTCGCTCGCCGCCACCGAGTGGTCACCTTCGACGGTCGAGGTGCAGGCAGGTCGAGCCGACCGTCCGGCATCACCGACCACACTCGAGCCGCCAACGTCGCCGACATCATCGCCGTGCTCGACGCGACAGCGACCGAGCGGGCAGTGCTCGTTGCCCACTGTCACGCCAACTGGTGGGCGGTCGAGCTGATCGACGCACATCCCGAACGCGTCGCTGCATTCGTCGCAATCGAACCCGGGGTTCCGTATCTCGGCACGCCGCAGCCGCACTGGGTCGCGACGGCGGCGACGTGGAACGACGAAGTCGACGATCCCACCGGATGGCAGCTGTTCAACCGCCACGCGATCACCAACGAGCATCGACGCTGGATCGAGTTCTTTTTCGACGCCCAACTCGTCGAGCCCCACTCGACCAAGCAGTTCGACGACGCCGTGGCCTGGGCGATGGAGTCGACCGGCGAGATCCTCGCCGCCAGCGAGGAAGCCCAAGAGCTGAACCGACCGAGTCGCGAAGAGTTCGATGCGCAGTGCCGCAACATCGTCGTCCCGACCCTCGTGATCCACGGTGAGCTCGATGTGTGCCAGCACGTCGACAAGGGTCGGTCCTTCGCCGAACTCACCGGCGCGGACCTCGTCGTCCTCGAAGGCAGCGGCCATCTGGCACTCGTGCGCGACCCCGTCCGCGTCAATCGGGCGATCACCGACTTCGTCGACCGAACCTCTGGAGCACCCATGAACAGTCACACCTGGACTCGCGGATCGAGCCGCCGCAAGAAGATCCTCTACGTGTCGTCGCCGATCGGACTCGGCCATGTCCGCCGTGACCTCGCCATCGTCGACGAGCTGAGACAGCTCGAACCCGACATCCAGATCGATTGGCTGGCCCAGGACCCGGTCACCACCGTCCTCGAAACGGAAGGCGAGGCGATTCACCCGGCCAGTCGATGGCTCGCCTCCGAATCCGGGCACATCGCCTCAGAAGCTTGCGGACACGACCTGCACTGCTTCCAGGCGTTGCGCAACATGGATGAGATCCTCGTGGCCAACTTCATGCTCTTCCAAGAAGTCATCGACGATGGTCTGTACGACCTCGTCGTCGGCGACGAGGCGTGGGACGTCGACCACTACTGGCACGAGAACCCGGAGCTGAAACGCGGGTCACACGTGTGGCTCACCGACTTCGTCGGCTACCTCCCCATGCCTGCCGGCGGTGACCATGAAGCGTTCCTCACCGCCGACTACAACGCCGAGATGATCGAACACATCGCCAACTACCCCCGGATCCGCGACCGATCGATCTTCGTCGGCAACACCGACGATGTCATTCCGGAAACCTTCGGACCGGACCTGCCCCAGATCCGCGACTGGACCGCATCACACTTCGACTTCTCCGGCTACATCACCGGCTTCACCCCGCCGGGTTCCGACCAGATCGCAGAGTGGCGGTCCGAACTCGGCTACCGGGACGACGAACTGATCTGCATCGTCACGGTCGGCGGCTCGGGCGTGGGCCAGGAGCTCCTCGAAATGGCGATCGCCGCACACCCGATCGCTCGACGGACCGTCCCTGCGCTCCGTACGGTCGCCGTCGCCGGCCCCCGCATCGACCCGGCGGGCCTCCCGCGTCACGCCGGCCTCGAAGTCCACGGCTACGTCGATCGGCTCTACCGACACCTCGCCGTGTGCGATCTGGCCATCGTCCAGGGCGGGCTCACCACGACGATGGAGCTCACCGCGGCGAAGCGACCGTTCATCTATTTCCCGCTCATCAACCACTTCGAACAGAACTTCCACGTCCGTCACCGGCTCGACCAATACGGCGCCGGAACCTGCATGGACTTCGCCGCGACAGACCCCGACCGCCTCGCCGAGGCCATCACCCGCACCGTCGGTCAACGGGCCAACTACCGCGATGTCGAGACGGACGGCGCTCGACGGGCGGCCGCAATGATCGCCGAACTCGTCTGATCAAGACCGTGCCTCGCCCTGCTTCGCACCGCTGACAACAGGGGAGGGTTGGACGCTCTGGCTCTGTCAGCTGGGGATCGAGTGTTTGGTCTGTTTCTTCTCGCGCTTGGCGTCTCGCTTCTCCTTGAGGGTCTTTCCGGACTTCTTGCCGGCGGGGCGTTGTGGGGACTTGTCGGGCATGGTGGTTCCTCTCGTTGCGAGTGTTGACTCAATGACGCTGGCCGGACATCGCGACAATGATGTCCGGTCGTATCGGCACTCGGGTATCGATGGCCGTCACGTGGCGACGGTCCAGATAGCGGCGAAGTGCAGGCTGGCGGCGGCGATCGTGAACGCGTGCCAGACCTCGTGGTACGAAAACGTCGCAGGGCGCAGGGTCGGCCACTGACGTCCGAACCCAGCCGCGCCGACTGTGTAGAGGACGCCGCCCGCGACCAGCAGGCCGACGGCGAGCGCGCCACCGCGATCCCACACGGCCGGAACGAGCACGAGTCCTGCCCATCCGATCGCGATGTACATCGCGGCGCCGAGTCGGTTCGCACGGTGAAAGCTGAAGATCTTGAGGGCCGCCCCGACGGCTGCGGCGGTCCAGACCAGTATCAGCATGGCGATCGCAGGACCGGTGCTCAGACTGGTCAGGGCGAGCGCGCTGAACGTACCGGCGATCGCTGCGAAGATCGTGGCGTGGTCGGCGCGTCGCCACGTGGCGCGGGCGCGGATCGTGTGCACCCACCGGTGGTAGGTCGTCGAGACGGCGAGCATCGAGCACAGCCCGACGGCGTACACGATCACAGCGGCGCGGGAGCGCGCGGCGTTCGACTCGATGGCGAGCACGACAACCAGCGGAAGAGCCGACCACAGGGCGATGAGATGGAGACGGCCGCGCCAGGACGGTCGGCTCGGCGACCCGAGTGGAGCATCGAGAGCGAGTGAGTCGGCGTCAGCGAACCGCATAGAACCGGTCTCGTTCGGTGTGTGCGGCGACTTGCTGGTGGACGAAGGCGAGCTTGTCGATGACGACACCGGTCGGCTCGAAGGGGTAGACGGCGGGCGCGCCGAGAGTCTCGGCGATTGCGTTGACGCCTGCGTTGATCGGACGCCAGGCATCGAGGATCTCGTCGAACTCGACGGTTGCAAGGCCGTTGGTGACGATGACCCCGGGCCTGTCGAGCGGGATCAGGTGATGAGCTGCGGCAGTGTCGACGGCGTCCAGGATGTGGAGGTAGTGAGCGAACGTCTCGGCAAAGTCCTCGAGGGGATGCGACGCGGCGTACGCGGTCACGAAGCGGGCGCGGTCCCACTCGGCGTTGCCCCCCGAGTAGTGACGCTCGACCGCTTCGCCGTAGTCCTCGCGTTCGTCACCGAACAGTCCGCGGAAGCGACCGAGACAGTCCGTCTGACCGACGAGCCGTCCCCAATAGTGATGGCCGATCTCATGTCGCAGGTGTCCGATGACGGTCCGGAACGGTTCGCCCAGCTGCCGACGCAGATCTTCTCGATGTTGGTCGTTGGTCTCGGCGAGATCCAAGGTCACGACGCCGTCGAGATGGCCGGTGATGCCGCCCTGCCCCGGCAGGTCGACCAGGTCGAATGCCAACCCGTCCGGCGCCCCGGTCGAACGGATCTCGATCGGGAGCGCGAGTTCGTCGAGTTGATGCACCAGTCGCCGTTTCGCGCCTTCCGCGTTCATCCACGCCTCGACCGCGTCCGGACGCGACTCGTCGGGCCGGCCGCGGGTCATCTGGCACGATCGGCACCACGTGGTGTCGGACTTGGCAGGAAGCATCCAGTTGCATCCCCACGCCGAGTTGAGACAACGCCACAGCGGCTGGTCGTGATCGTCGGTCTGGTACACCGCTGGATCGCTGGTCGGCACCAAGACTCGGATGGTTCGCTGTTCGCTGAGATAGCCGAGCGAGGCGTCACACGCAGGACAGTGGCGCGCTGAGAACGGCACGACCTGACCGCAGCGGTCACAGTGGAAGAGACGCATTCTGGCTCGATCCGGACTGTTCTGCGGTCACGCCGCTCGTCGGTCACGACCGACGAACTCGCCCGGTGCGGTCACAATGGTCGCCGGACTGTGATCGGAGGCCACCGGGTCTACGGCCGCGCGCACCCACCGGCGGCGGAGCAGGACGCGCCGTCGCGGCCAGCGAGATTCGCGAAACAGGTCAGCGGAGGTGAGCCGCGTACCGGCGACATCGCTGGATTGACGCCTGACGAATATCGGGTGGACGGTCATTTGACTCCTCGAACCGTTCTGTCTCGGGTCAAGGCGTCGGGCCTGCACCGGGCGACAGCGCTACTGGCCGTCCTGCCCAGGCGAGGCGACTCGTCCCAAGGACGACATCATACCCTCAAACCGGTCCCTCATCGTCGTTCGCACGGTCTGAGGCGAGGTGTCCGGCTCGATGTCCGCCACTCCAGTCCTCGGCCGTGGGCGCTGCGTTCATGCCGCCGAGGATGTTGAGTTGCGGTACCTCGCGCAGCGATCGTTTCAGTTCGGCGAAGCCCGGGAAAGCCGCGAGCGTGGTCACGGCGTTCCAGAGCGGGATGGCTTCGTCGTCCGAGGGCACCCGCGAGATCACCGGGCCGAAGAACGACAGCCCATCAGGTGGCTGGAAGGTGATGATCGGTGTGCCGACGTGTCGACCGGTGCGGCTCAGCGCGAGTTCGGTCTCGTCGTCGAGCAGGGCATCCCAATCGGAGTCGTCGAGCGCATCGGCGTAGTGCGCCGGTAATCCGGCGGCGGCGAGTACCTCTGCTGCGTGTTCGGCGGTGCTGAGATGCGTGCTCATACCCGATCCCTGGGGCTTGTCCCAGTAACTCTCCCCGTAGGCCCTGACGAGCGCTGCAATGGGTTCACGACCGAGATCGTTGCGTACCGCCGCAGCGACACGGAGCATGCGAAGTCCGGCAGTGTGCCCGTGTTCGTATTCGGGTGGGAACTCGGTGGCGTAGTCCTTGTGCTTGTTCAGCAGGCGCAGGGAGATGAAGCGCCAATCGATCGAGTAGTCACTCAGTTCGGCGACCTTGGCAACCCACCGGGAGGTGATCCAGGCGAATGGGCAGACGGGGTCCCAGAAGAACTCGATGTCGAAGCGGGCTTCCGACGGCGGTGCGACGGTGGGGATGGCGGTCATCGACGTTGTCCGATCACATTGCGGTTGGTGATGAACTTTCGCACACACGTGATCATGTCTGCGGTGACGTGAGTCCGTACGTCGATCCGCCCTCCGGCAACAATCGTTCACAACAGGTGGATCGCAATCCCATCCCAACATCGAAGGAGCACCCGTCATGACCATCCGCATCGAGAAGGACGGGCCCGTCTGGACCGTCATCCATTCGCGCGCTGAGTCCAGGAACGCCATGGACCCGGCCAGCGCTCGAGCGCTCTTCGAGGCGTTCATCGAGTTCGACGACGACTCCGACGCATCGGTCGCGGTGTTCTGGGGCGAGGGCGGCGCATTCTGCGCCGGCTGGGACTTGAAGAACGCAGCAGCACTCTCGGAGGACGACGACGGCGTGTCGCGACTCACCTTCGATCCGGACGCACCAGGGGGACATTCCCGAGCCCCCATGGGGCCGAGCCGACTCGAGCTCAGCAAGCCCGTGATCGCCGCCGTGGCCGGGCCCGCCGTCGCCGGGGGCATGGAGCTCGCAATGTGGGCTGACATCCGAGTGATGGAGGTCACTGCGTACATGGGCGTGTACTGCCGACGTTGGGGAATTCCGCTCATCGACGGAGGAACCGTACGACTCCCCCGACTCGTTGGTCATGGTCGTGCGCTCGACCTGATCCTGACCGGACGACAGGTGATGGCGGACGAATGTGAACGCATCGGACTCTGCGAGTACGTCGTACCCCATGGGGCCGCACGCGGACACGCCGAAACGTTGGCGCACGAGATCGCGAGATTCCCCCAGCGATGCGTACGGGCCGACCTCGAGTCGGCGAAGCGCTCCTACGGCCTTCCCTTGCGCCAAGCCCTGGAGCAAGAGTGGGAGGTCAGCCGCTCGATCGTCGCCGCAGAGGGCATCAGCGGCGCCCGCCGGTTCGCCGACGGGGCCGGTCGGAGCGGCGACTTCGAGAACATCGACTGACGGCCCTGCGGACGTTAGCCGGCGCCCGACCGGTATCGGCGGCGACCGGTCGGGCAGCTCGACCCCAGATCAGGGCTGAATCGGCATCGGCAGGTCGATGACGTGGATGACGCCATTGGCTGACGCGATGTCTGCTTCGACGATGCCGGCACCGCCGATGGTCGCGGGAGGGCCAAGGTCGACCGGCTGTGGTCCGCCGTTCGCGACCGGGACCTCGCTGAGAGCGAGGATCTCGGCGGAGAGCAGGGCGGCGTCGGTGTCGACGTGCGCGAGGAGCAGATCGCGCACCACGGCAGCATCGGTCACGTCGGGCGCGTCGGGTCCTGCGAGCAGTGCGGCGAATGCGTCGTTGTCGGGGGCGAACAGCGTCAGCGACGCACCGGGATCTGCCAACGTCTCGCGGAGCCCGGCCAGATCGATGAGGCTCACCAGCGTGGTCAGATCGGCACGGCCCTCGATCACTTGCATCACATTCTCGACGACCACCGGGGCTGTGGTGGCGGGCGGCGCCGTGGTCTCGGGCGGCGCTGTGGTCTCGGGCGGCGCGGTCGTTTCGGGCGGAAGTGTGGTCGTCGTCGTGGTGGTCGTCGTGGTGGTCGTCGTCGTACTCGTCGAGGTCGTCGTGCTCGAGGTCGTCGTCGTGCTGGTTGTGGTGGTCGCGGCCGGATCACCGTTGGCAACCTCACACTTCACGACGTCACCCGGTACCCACTCGAAGTTCGGGAAGCTGTACCGCGCGGTGGTCGGCTCGGCCGGGTCGTCTGCTGTGTCGAACTCGATCGCCAGGCTGACCAGGCGGTCGGGCTCATCGCGTCGCTGCAACGTACAGTCGATCGAGGCCGACTCGAGCGTGGAACCTGGGGGCAGCTCCTCGGTGATGTCGATCTTCGACAACCATTCGGGCGGCAGATCGACGTCGTTGGTCGGGCCCCAGCTGAACGTCACGATTCCCGACGAGTTCGCGGTGGCCAAGGCCGGCGCTGGCGCACGGCCGTTCGTCGGCTCCAGCCACAAGAACGCCTCTGGGTCGGTGAATCCCTTGACCTCGCCGAGCATCTCGGTGTCGAGTGGCTCACCTGCCTCGTCGACGCGCTCGATGCTCAAGATGTTGACGGTGCTCGGATCATCGTCATTCCAGACCAGGAAGTAGAGACCCAGTCCGACGAGAGCGGCCAGGATCACGACCAGGCTCACCACCGGCGTCGGCCGGCGGTACCAAGGCTTGCTGATGCCGTCGCCACGTTGGATGGGCGCGTTGGTCTGTGTATCGGTCATGTCGGATCCCTTGTCGATGAAATTGGCGGAACAGCCATCGATCGTCGAACGAAGCTACCCTCGTTCCTAGTCGATGGGTGTGCACTCACCACGCAGCGAGTGTCGATCTTGAGCAAGTCGTGACGAATGCCCACTCAGTCGGGCTGGTCCTCTGCCCGGTCGCGAATGAACTCGAGGATCTTGATGTGCTTCTTCGTGTCGTCGAGCATCAGCTCGATCAGGAAGCTCCACAGGTTGATGTTGCGAAGGTCCTTCAGCTGTTTCGAGAATTGCTTCAGCTCGCGCAGATCTTCGTGTTCGATCCGCAGCAGATCGTCGGTCACTCGCCTGATCCGGAACCGGTCGGCGTGGAACCCGGCGAGTGACGGAATCGGCGGTTCCGTACCGTCGTGATTGCGCTGCGCGCTCATCGTGGCCGCCAGGTCGTCGAAGATCTGATGGTGGCGGACCTCGTCGTCGAGGATCATCCTTGCGAGATACCGGAAGGCCGGTGACATTTCCTCGTCGTTCGCCAACTGCTGATATTCATCGAGAATCTCACCCTCGACCTGACCGTGGGTGGACACGTGCTCAAAGATCTCGTCCTCCCACTCCTTGGTCCCGAACGCCTTGCGCCCCTTCCTGCTCACCTTGACCCTCCTCGCCGCGATCGCATCGATGGTGCGCGATCACGTCGATTGTTGCCGTGGCAACCAGCATTTCGATAGGGCCTGTCGTCACTTCACCGCCGTGCGGTCATCGGCGACGCACTGCTAGTTTGAGCGAGTCAAGACGCTGAGCGCGGTCCGCCCCGAGAGGCAGGCAACCGCAGCGTGAGCCCGCCCGCTCAGGTCTTGCCCGGTGGGCGTCAACCAGGAGTCTGACCCCATGAAGACGATCATCGAACCGTTCCGCATCAAGTCGGTCGAGCCCATCCGGTTCACCACACGCGACGAACGCGAACACCTACTGCGCGAAGCCCACTGGAACACGTTCCAACTGCAATCCGACGACGTGCTCATCGACCTGCTCACCGATTCGGGAACGTCCGCGATGAGCGCGGCGCAATGGGGAGCGATGATGAACGGTGACGAGAGCTACGCAGGGTCGCCGTCGTTCAACCGCTTCGAGCACGCCGTTCGCGAGCTGGTCGACTTCAAACACATCATTCCCACCCATCAGGGTCGTGCGGCCGAAGCCATCCTGTTCTCGATCTTCGGTGGCCCCGGACGCAAGGTGCCGTCGAACACGCACTTCGACACCACGCGCGGCAACATCGAGGCCACGGGAGCCGAAGCCGTCGACCTCTTGGTGCCGGAGGGGCTCGACCCGAACGATCTCTCCGACTTCAAGGGCAACATCGATCTCGAACGGCTCGAACGGTTCATGCGTGAGCACGCAGATGTCGTGCCGTGCGTGATGATCACGGTGACGAACAACGCGGGTGGCGGCCAGCCGGCCAGTCTCGCCAACATTCGAGCCGCCGCCGCCATCGCCCACGCGTTCGGCAAACCGTTCTTCATCGACGGCTGCCGCTTCGCCGAGAACGCCTACTTCATCAAGCAGCGTGAGGCCGGACAGGGCGACCGCACCATCACCGAGATCGTTCGCGACATGTTCGCCACCGCCGACGGCATGACGATGTCGGCGAAGAAGGACGCGCTCGTGAACATCGGGGGGTGGCTCGCCCTCAACGACGACGACGTCGCGATGCAGGCAAGGAACCGCCTGATCATGACCGAGGGTTTTCCGACCTACGGCGGACTCGCTGGGCGCGATCTCGAAGCCATCGCGCAGGGACTCGCGGAGGTCGTCGACGAGGATTATCTGCGCTATCGGGTGCGTACCAACGAGTACATCGTCGAACGCCTCGACGGGCTCGGCATTCCCGTCATCAAGCCGGCCGGCGGGCATGCTGTGTTCGTCGACGCCAGGACGTGGCTGTCACACATTCCACCATTGCAGTACCCGGGACATTCGCTGGCCTGCGCGCTCTACGAAGCGGGCGGGATTCGCAGCACCGAGATCGGCACGGTCATGTTCGGTCGTCAACCCGACGGCAGTGAGAAGCCGGCCGCCATGGATCTCGTTCGCCTCGCGATGCCACGACGGGTGTACACGCAATCACACGCCGACTACATCGTGGAGATCTTCGAAGAACTCAACGCCGGCGTCGACGCGCTCACCGGCTACGAAATCGTCGAAGAACCACCTGCGATGCGCCACTTCACGGCCAAGTTCGCGCCGCTGCGCGCCTGACCGATCGCTGCAACGCTCCTCCGGAACGGCCCTCGATCTCGATGATCTACAGTGCGACGGGGTGATACCGCATGTTCAACGGGGCGATACTCGACGTCGCGATCGGGATGTTGCTGATCTTTTTCGTGTCGTCGCTGCTGGCATCAGCAGTCGTCGAGACGATCGGCGGATTCCTGCACCGACGATCGAAACACCTGTGGGACACACTCGATCTACTGCTCGGGAACACGAGCACGACCGACTCCGGGGCTCGATCGATCGTCGACGAGCTCTACAAACAGCCGTTCATCACGGGCCTCGTGCGTCCGACCGACCGCATCATGTTCGATCCGGCGAGAACGGGTCCGCCGAAACGGCTGCCCAAGCGTGCCTCGCCGCCCAAGGCGGTCAAGGATCGAGCGCTCGGTGCAACACGCGCACTCGATGACGCCGAGTTGCTCCGGCGCTTCTACGGCCCGATCCACATCGACGGTCGCGAGTTCACCAACGCACTCTTGGCCATGCTGCGCCCGCAGGGCAAGCTCGATCGTGCGCTGAACGCGCTCTCGGCGATCCGCGCGACGATCGCCGAGGCCACCGGCACCGACGTCACCATGGCCGATATCTCGTCGCTCGTCGACGACTTGAAGACGGCGGGCGACGCTCTCGTTTCCACCGACTTCACGGCCGCTGTCGACGCGATCAACGATGCCGGTACCACCGTGAGCATCGATCGGCTGAGAACGCTGCTGACCGACGCAGAGTCGGCATTGGTCGGCGTGTTCACCGGTGATCCGACACGAGCCGAGATGGTCGCGGCGCTTGGCGTGGTGCCGAAGGACCTGCGCGTGAAGCTCGTTGCCGTCATGTCGGCCGCCGGCGAGCAGGTCACCGACATCCGCGCAGGCGTCGAGGACTGGTACGAGCGCAATATGACCGCCGCCTCGATGTGGTACCGCAAGCAGACGCGCTACTTCCTCTTCCTGGCCGGACTCATGATGGCCATCTCGCTCAATGTCGATGCCGTGCACGCGGCCGACACGCTCTACCACGACGATTCCACACGTGCCGCCGTGGTCGCCCTGGCCGACGAGATCAGCCAGATCGACTGTCCGTCGAAGGCTGACACCGCGGCCGACGCGCAGCCGGCCGAATCGTCGACGGCGATCGACCTCGACTGCGTCCGCAGCCAAGTCGGTGGTTCGGTGTCGCTCCCGGTCGGATGGGATGGCGTCGACACGTCGCCGACCGGGTGGCTGGTGCGGGCCCTCGGATGGATCATCATCGCCGCGTCGGTCACGATGGGAGCGCCGTTCTGGTACGACCTGCTCTCGCGAGCACTCAAGTTGCGACAGAAGAAGGGCAACGACAATGACCAGTGACCTCTCGATCGAAATGTTGCCCGCCGGACACGGCGACGCGCTCTGGGTGGAATGGGGTCCTGCGTCCGATCGACACCGCCTGTTGATCGACGGTGGCCCACGCAAGGGGTTCCGCGAGCTGCGTCGCCGATTCGAGCTGCTCGACGAGAACGACCGGCACGTCGACCTGCTCATCATCACCCACATCGACCTCGATCACATCGACGGGGCAGTTGACCTGTTGCGGAACGACACCTTGGGCGTCACGTTCGGCGACATCTGGTTCAACGCCTACAAACACCTCGACCCCGATTCGTCCGATGCTGTATCACGGGGCGCCATCCAGGGTGAGTTCGTCTCGGCCGTGCTCGACGATCAGCAACTGACGTGGAACAAGGCGTTCGGCGGTGGCGCTGTGGTGGTGAATCCGACGGGGTCGCTTCCGAGCGTGCCGCTCGCCCACGATCTCCGTCTCGTCGTGCTGTCACCGACCCCCGAGAAGCTGATCAAGCTTCAGAAGACGTGGGACAAGACGTTGGCCGACGCGAAGCTGGAACCGGGCGATCGAGAGGAAGCCCTGGCACTGCTCGAGAGCAAACATCGCGGCGAGACCATCAAGTACGGCGGTGACGACTCCTCGGCCAACGGCAGCAGCATTGCCGTCGTCCTCGAATACCAGGAGGAGCGCTGGTTGTTGTCCGGCGACGCGCACGAGGAAGTGCTGCTCACCAACTTGGCTCGCTACGCCGACAAGCTGCCGGTGCACCTCGACGGATTCAAGCTCCCCCACCACGGCAGCGTCCGCAACATCTCACCCGAACTGCTCGACGCGATCAAATGCCAGAGGTTCCTGATCTCGACGAACGGCTCGTACTTCAAGCATCCCGACGAAGCCGCCGTCGACCTCGTCGTCGAGCGTTCGTCGAAACCCCAACTCGTGTTCAACTACTACACGGACTTCAACAAGAAGTGGGAGCACGATTCCGAGAACTACACCTCGACCTATCCGGACGACACGGCGGACGACGAAACAGACGATGGCCTTCAGGCCGAGAAGCGAGGCGATCCGCCCACGACGGGCGACAAGTCCGACGAGCCGATCACCGAAGCCGCGGCGACGCGCGCAGCGGTCGTCGAGGACACGAGCGTGGTGGACGCGGCAACCCCCGCACAAGTCCCGACCGGTCCACCCATCGTCGTCACGGTTCATCACGGCAGCCTCGACCAGGCCGACTGGCCCGTCGTGGTCGGTCACTACAAGGCCACACCGTTGTCGGGTGCGGAAGGATTCGTCGACCGGCAGTTCGACCACCGGCTTTCCCAGCGTCTCGAGCGGAACATCTACGTCAGCGACATCGGTGACTACGCCTACATCAAGGCGCCGCCGCGACGACTTCCGACGGCGGGCGTCCTGGTCGTCGGGCTCGGCGAGTACGGCGAGCTGACACCGTTGCGGCTCGTCGAAGCAGTCCGTGAGGCGCTCGTGCGTCATGCGCTCGACCAAGCCGACGACCAGCCCGTCGGGGACTCGGCGATGGAACTCGGCGTCAGCAGCGTGTTGATCGCCGCTACGGGCGCGCACGGACTCACCATTGCCGCGTCGGCCAATGCCATCGTCGACGGCGTACAAGCAGCCAATCGCGACCTCCGCGGAGGTGCCGGACCGGCGCGAGCCCATTACACGAAGGTTCAGCTGTTCGAACGCAATGCACCGGAGGCGGAGCTGGCGTTCCTCGCACTCAAGGACGACCTGAACAAGAGGAACGACCAGGACGACAGCGATCACGGCTACGCACCCAGGGGTTCGGCCAGCCTCGACGAGGTCATCCGACCAACCCGGCTCGACATTGCAGACGGGCGACTCGTCAACAGTCTTCCGAACGACGGAACCGAGGCTCCCTGGTGGCGCATCCGCGTGTCCGAGAACCAACGCGAGACCGACGACACCGGTCCGCGGCACTACCTCGACCTCGAATTCGCCGTTGGAGGCCGGCTGGCTCGCAGCGGCGTCGTCAGCCATCAGGTCGAACGCCGTCGTCTCGAACGCATGCTGCGAAACGCCGTCGGCAAGGAAGCGTTGTCGTCCGGCCTGCACACGGTCCTCTTCGAACTGCTCTTCCCGAATCAACTCAAGTGGGATCTGATGGCGGCGCAGGACATCCAGGTCGAAGTCGACGACACGACCGCCGACATACCCTGGGAGATGCTCGAGGCCCGAAATCCCAAGGAGGGAACGCGCGGCGAACTCGCCCTGCGCGCCCCGCTGATCCGACAGCTCCGGGTCGACGTGACGGGGGCGATCGCACGTGCACCCAGAAAGACGGCGCTCGTGATCGGGAATCCCCCGGTCGCTGGTCTTGCGGCAGACCTTCCCGGCGCCTATGCAGAGGCCAAGGCCGTCGCCAAGGTGCTTACAGACAAGAAGTACGAAGTCACCGACCTGTGCTACGCCCCGAACGTTCAAGCCGAAGGCGACCCGACATCGGACATCGAGTCGGCCCTGTTCGCCGACGACTACCGCATCATCCACATGGCCGCTCACGGTCTCCTGCAACCCGACGACCCGACGCGAACCGGCGTCGCAATCGGCAAGGACGACTTCGTCACGGCCGGCGTTCTCGGTCAACTCAACGTCATACCCGACCTCGTCTTCTTGAACTGCTGTCATGTCGGGGCCGTGCAGACCGGAATTCAGGACGGCGCCCTCGACTTCACGAAACGCAACCTCAACCGCCTCGCTGCGAGCCTGGCGCGTCAACTGATCCGTTCCGGCGTGCGCGCCGTGGTCGTCGCCGGGTGGGCCGTCCACGACGGCGCGGCAACGTGTTTTGCCGAGACGTTCTACCGCGGGATGCTGAGCGGTGAGACGTTCGGCAGGGCCGTATACCGAGCACGGTTGGCGGCGATGGATGCCGCGCCGGCGTCGAGCACGTGGGGTGCCTACCAGTGCTACGGCGATGCCGGCTATCGGCTGCCCAGTTCGAACAACGGGTCGGACAAGAAGTCCAAGCCGGCGACGCGGCGCGAGGTCCTCCGCCGGATCGAATCGCTGGTCAGCTGGGTCGACACGTGGTACCGCACCGGCGGCGGCAATCAGTCCGACAAGCAATGGGCGAACGACGAACTGACCGAGCTCGAGGAGCCGTCGAATCTCGAGCAGCTGGGCGTGAAGCCCGGCGAAATCGCTCAGGAATTCGCACGAGCATGGGGTGAGCTCGGGATGTTCGAGAAGGCCATCGCATGGTACGAGGTCGCGCTGACCGACGGCGGCGGACTGATGACGCTCACCGACATCGAGCAGCTCGCCAACCTCCGTGACCGACGAGCTGCCGAGTTGCTGCGCAAACCAGAACCGACCGACGACGACCGGCGCGAGGCAGCGCAGCTGTTCGCCGCTGCCTTCAGGGGCATCGAGCAGCTGGAGCAGATCAGCGGCTCGGGCGAACGCACGGCTTTGCGAGCCGGCCATCACAAGCGGCGAGCGCAGAGTGCTCCAACCGACGCGGAACGCGCCGCCGCGCTCGGGGAAGCCGCAGCCGCGTATCGTGCGTCGTACGACCACGAGAAGCAGGGGTACACGCTGTTCAACTACGTGCAACTGGAGGAGATCCGCAGCCGTGTGAGCGGTGTTGCGTCGGCGGCCTCCGAACTCGATGTCGACTACCGGGCTGCGCTGGAAGCCGGCGACAAGATCGTCCGATCGGAGAGCAATTACTGGATTGCCATCGGCCGACCCGACGGCAGGCTGACCGATGCCATCCGGACCGACTCCGTCCACACCAGCGTCGATGAGCTGGCCGGTCTCTACACCGAAGCCTTCGAGAGCCGTTCGAACTGGCGGCAACGGCGCTCGTCGCTCGACCATCTGCTCGACCTCGCGGATCTCCATCCCGATCCACTCCAGAAAACCGCACTACGCCGGCTCTACACAATGCTGAGCCCGACCGCGTAGACGGCAGTCGAGACAGCTCGCAGCCACATAGCCTGGGCCGCATGACCGAGGAGTCGACGTTGCACGTGTTCGACGAGGAGAATGCCGATCGATACCGGCCCAACCCGGCCCACGCGAAGACGGCGATTCTCGTCGACGTGGTCGACGACTCGACGACCAAGATAGAAACGCGGTTCGGGACGCAGGAATTCAACGGTCCGTTCTACATCGTCGCGGAGGGTTCCTCGTCGTACGGCGCGGCGAAGCGTGAGTTCGAGAACAGCCACGTGGCGGCCGGGCCGAACCGTTGGCGCAAGAGCGAGCCGGTACTCGCCTACCGGGCCGGGGAGACAACCACCGTCGCGACGAACATCGACAATCACCGGGAGTCGACCGTGACCGCGGAGCCGGGCGACTGGATCGTGCGGCAGGCATCAGGCGAAACCCAGGCGATCCCGCACGACGAGTTCATCGACCGGTACATCGCCGATGACCACAGCGACGACGACCGCGACGACGACTCGGCAGCCCCCATCGACGGCGGGGCGGCGCCCGCCTAGCGCCACCCGACACCACGGCCCGACACGACAGCCCGCACACCGGTCGTCCGGTTCTGGGCCATGATGCTGTGATGTTGGTCGACGCAGTCTGGTATTTCAACGGCACCGGAACGCGGACGCGAGATCTTGCAGAGGCCGCAGCATGTGCCCACCGCGAGGGCGGGTTCGTCTGGACCGGTGTGCACGACCCGGCTCCGGCCGAGATCGACCAACTCGTCGACGTGTTCGGTCTGCATCCACTCGCGGTGGAAGACGTGGTGCAGGGACGGCAGCGGCCCAAGGTCGAGCGGTACGACGACTGGCTGTTCGTCGTGTTGAAGACGGCGCGCTATCTCGACGAACCCGAGACCGTCGAGTTCGGCGAGATGCAATTGCTGTGCGACCCGCATTCGATCGTCATCATCCGCCACGGTCACCCGGTTCCGCTCGCCGCGCTCCGGCGTCGTCTGGAGGCCACGCCCGAGACGCTCAGCGACGGGCCGGTCGCGGTTCTGCACGCCGTGCTCGACAAGGTGGTCGACTCGTACCAGGCGGTGCTGACCGGTCTCGACGACGATGTCAGCGAGGTCGAGCTCGAGGTCTTCTCCGATCAACAGGAAAGTGGTGGTGCCCGTCTCGTCGAGCGCATGTACTTCCTCCAGCGCGAGATCTTGGAGCTCCATCGGGCGCTGCATCCCCTCGTGACGGCCATCCCGACGCTGCGAGCCGATCCGGTCGTCGCGTGCGATGATCGATGGGACGCCTACTTCCGCGACGTCAACGACCATGTGCTGCGGCAGGCCGATCAGCTTCAGACCCTGCGCGAGCTGATCGCGGCCACACTTGCCGCCAACACCGCTCAGGTCAGCCTTCGCCAGAACGACGACATGCGGCGCATTTCTGCGTGGGTCGCGATCGCAGCGGTACCCACGATGCTCGCGGGCATCTACGGCATGAACTTCGACCACATGCCCGAGCTCGGATGGATCGGCGGATATCCGATTGCGCTCGGCGTCATGGCCCTTCTGTGCATCACCTTGTACCGGACGTTCCGCAAGAGCGGGTGGCTCTGAACGGGACGACCGCGAAACTCCCGGCATCCGACGTGACCGGCCGTGACAGGCTCGGGGCGTGAGCAACCACGAAGAACGTCGAATCGTTCGACTGCTGATTCTCGATCCGACGGGTCGTGAGCTCGTGGTCGACCCCACCGGCCAGCTCCCCGAGATGACCGTCGGGCTCGACGGGGACGAGACGACGTTGCCGGCCGTGCAGCGGCATGTTCTTCCGGCGTTCGGCCTCTGCGGACCCATCGTCGAGTGCTACCTGGATCAGCTCGGCGCGTCCGAGAACCCGGACGAACCGGTCGCCGCGCTCGTCGAGCCTTCGTCACCATCGCCCGGATGGGCGTTACCGGACACGCTCCGTTGGGCGGCGGTGGCCGATGTCTCACCCACGGTCGAATCGGGTCTGACGGAACATCTCGCCGATCTGCTCGCCGAACACAACGGGCAGCGACCCATCCCTGCGCTCCGGGCACCCTGGTCGCGGGCCGGTTGGTACGACGAGGCGTGCGCCTGGATCGAGCACTCGCTCGACGCCGGCGGGCAGACGGCCCCGACGTCGATCGAGCAGTTTCGTCATTGGGGGATCTCGGCACTGATGCGCGTCGAGTGCCCTGATTCCCGGTATTGGTTCAAGGCGGTGTTTCCACACTTTGCGCACGAGGCGGCGATCACGCAGTTCCTCGATCGAGCGATGCCGGGCACGGTCGCGCCCGTCGTCGCGATCGATGTGCCGAATCGCTGGCTACTGCTGGAAGATGTCGGTCCTGAGTCGCTGTCGACGAATCCGGTCGCGCACCGGCCGTCGATCGAGCGGCTCGCCGGGATGCAGCGCGCCTTCGTCACCCGCACGGACGAACTGGTCGGAGCCGGCTGTCCGAGACGTCCGCTGGCCATGCTGCCGGCGGCGCTCGGTGCTGCGCTGGCCGATCCCGTCGTTCGGGCGGTTCTCGACCTCGAACCAGCGCGGGTCGATCAGCTGCTTGCCTGGCTCACCGACGCCGTGGCGACGATTGATGCGCTCGGTGTACCGGACACGCTGGTACATGGTGACTTCCACCCGGGCAACATCTCGGTACTCGACGGTGCACCCGTGCTGATCGACTGGTCGGATGCGGCCGTGTCACATCCACTCGTCGACTTCGTCACGTGGGCGTCGTGGTTGCGCGACGACCCTCGCCAGGTCGATGACCTGTGGGCAATGTTCGTCGACACGTGGGCGGACGACTTCGCTGTGCTGGGTTTCGACGAGCTCCGATCGACGTTCGCAGCGATCGCCGGCGCCTATCAGACGGTGAGCTACGCCGGCATCCTCGCCGCCCTCGAGCCGACACGGCGCGTCGAACACGCCGATGGGTTGATCCACTTCTTCTCGTTGCTCGACGCCGCCGTTCCGGCCGAACCGGTCGTCATCTGAGAGAGACGCCGACGCTCACCCGTCGTTGGCCGCGGGTGTCGATGCCACGTCAGGTGCGCGCCGAGCGGAACAGCTCGACTTCGACGTTGACGTCGACCGGGCCGACTTCGACATCGATGTCGCGTTCGTCGTGATCGTCTGCTCGGAAACCGAGCCGATAGCGGCCGGGTGCCGGAGCGGTCATCGCGAACGCACCGTCGTCGCTGGTGACCGCGCCGATATCGGGGAGATCGACCGGGCCGCTGACGAACACCACCGTCGCCCAACCGATCGGTTCTCCGTTGTCGTTCGTGACGTGACCGCTGATCCGCATCGCCGTGTCAGTCCGCCATGCTCGCTGCTCGAAGTCCGAGATTGTGTCGGATCGCCCCGCGGAGCACTTCGACGAAACGCTCCGCCGACTGGTCGGCTCCGAACAACGTCTGCTGGATCGCCAGGCCGTCACGCATCGACGACAGCCGTTCGGCAGTCTGGCGATGGTCGGCGCACACGAACTCACCTGCTCCTTCGCCCTCGCCGAGGAGCTGGAGGATCACATCGGTCTCATGAGCATCGAGGTCTGCCATCACGTCGCGGATCGCCTGCGTGCGGCGCGTCTCGCCCCACGACTCGATCCACAGGAGCCACGACGCGTCGGCGGCGTCGACCGGCATCGAGCCGCACAGCACCTCGTCGAGGCGCTGCAACGCGCTCCCGCCACTGGCCGCGACCAGCATGCGCTGTTCTTTGTCCTCGTCGCTCGCGACCCGCAGCGCAGCCGTGATGAGCTCGGCCTTCGACGAGAAGTGATAGTGCACGAGCGCAGTCGACACACCGGCCCGACGAGCGACGTCGGCGACCGTCATGTCGGTGAACCCGACGTCGATGATGACGCGTACGACGGCGTCGAGGATCGCGGTCTTGCGCTCGTCCGGTGTGGGCTTCAACATCTCGCTCACGAGCGTATCGAACGTCGTTCCGAGGTGAGCCGAGTTTCCGGCTCGGACTGGCGATCGCAGGTTCACGTTCGAGCAGCGGACGACGGCGCCTCGACCGCACCCGGCGTGAGCTCGCGAGCGGCGGCGATCGCCGTCCACGTGACCACGTCGTCGCGCGTGATGAGCGCGTCGTGCGCGACCACCTGCACCGCGAGGCCGTCGAGTACCGACAGCAGCCGCCATGCCGCGGCGTCGGGGTCGGCGCTCGAGAACTGGCGTGCCGCGACTCCGCGCTCGATGATGTCGCGAACCAACGCCTGCCATTCACGGTTCAGGCGCAGCGACACACTTTGGAGTGCGGGACGGCGAGCGGCCTCCGACCAGGCGTCGAGCCAGAGCTGCATCGTCCAGTCCGACTGCGCCGGCGCGTAACCGCGGATGAACGCTTCGAGCTGCTCCGCAGGATCCGGCTGGGCTTCGATCGCCGTTCGCGCGCGCTCGAAATCGCGTCCCGCCGCCTGTTCGAATGCTGCCGCCAGGACCTCGTCCATCGTCTTGAAGTAATGATGCACGAGACCGCTCGACGTGCCCATCCGCGCCGCGACGTCACGGACCGTGGTGGCACCGAGACCACGCTCGCGCGCAACGGCCAGCGTCGCATCGACGATCGCCTGGCGACGGTCGTCGGGAGACATTCGGGCCACGGTACGAGGGTAGGCCGCTATTGCGCACCTGTCCAACAGCGCGATACTTTTGCGCCCATGTTGCGACAGACGCCCTTTCACGATCGGGTCGCCGCCGCCAACCAGACGTCGCTCTGGAGCCACTGGTCGGGCCACCTCGTGGTCGACCGGTACCAGATGTCGGAGAAATTCGAGTACGTCGCGATCCGCAACGCGGCTGCGATGTTCGATTCGTCACCGCTCTACAAGTACCGGTTCGTGGGGCCCGACGCCGAGCGCTTCCTCGGCGGTGTGCTCACACGCGACATCCGAACGTGTCGCCCCGGACAGGCCCAGTACACGATCTGGTGCGACGAGCGCGGGTTCGTCAACGAGGACGGCGTCGTCTTCCGCCATGCCGCCGACGACTTCCTGCTCACGGCCGCCGAACCGAACCTGGCGCACTTTCGGAACGTGGTCGGGCACGACCGCGTCGAGATCACCGACGTCACCTACGACCTCGCGACGCTCGCGGTGCAAGGTCCGCGCAGCCGTACGATCCTCGCCGGACTCGCACCCGAGGTGAACGCCCTCGGCTACTTCGACCACGCTCCTGCGAAGATCGGAAACGCTCCCGTCACCATCTCACGCACCGGGTTCACCGGCGACCTCGGCTTCGAGATCTACGCCGAGTCGGCCGATGCCCTCGACATCTGGGACGCCGTGGCCGATGAGGGTCGCCCACACGGTCTCGTGCCGTTCGGCCAGACCGCGCTGCTGATGACGCGCATCGAGGCCGGCCTGCTCCTCATCGGCGTCGACTTCGAGCCCAGCCGACTCGCCGAGAACGACGAGCACCGCTCGACACCACTCGAGCTCGGACTCGGATGGATGCTGAAGGGCATCGACGACGACAGCCGACCGTTCGTCGGCCGAAGCGCGATTCTGCGCGAACGAACCGAGGGAGCGTCGCGCTGGAAGATGATGGGCCTCATGGTCGACCCGTTCGACTACGAACGCAAATACACCGAGGCCGGCATGGTGCCACCGAAGGACCACACACCCGTGCACGACGACATGATGGTGTACGACGACGATGCGCGGCGCGTCGGTTACGCCACCAGCTTCATGTACTCGCCGGTGCTCCAGCGTCACATCGCGCTCGCCCGTATCCGACCCGACGTCGCCGAGCCTGGCAGCCGCGTGAACCTGGAATTCACGATCAATCATCACTACGTGCAGGTCGGAGCCGAGATCGCGCGTACGCCGCTCTTCAATCCCGAGCGCAAGACATCGATTCCCGACGCCGAGACTGGAACCAAATCATGAGCACCGACCGCGAGTACGACGCCATCGTCATCGGCGGTGGGCACAACGGACTCGTGAACGGCGCGTACCTCGCGAAGGCCGGTCTGCGAACGCTGATCCTCGAACGTCGGCACCTCGTCGGTGGTGCGGCCATCACCGAGGAGTTGCGCCCGGGCTTCCAGTTCACCACGTTCTCGTATGCGCTCAGCCTGCTCCGCCCCGACATCATCCATGAACTCGACCTGGTGAAGCACGGCTTCATGCCGCTGCTGATGCCGTCGTCGTTCTGCCCGATGGAGAACGGCGACTCGCTCGTGGTGGGTCAGGACCGCGGCGAGAACATCCATGAGATCGCCCGGCACTCGAAGCACGACGCGGCGGCCTACGACCAGTACGGCCACGACGTCGAGATGGTCGTCCGCGTCGTGAAGCCACTGTTCGATGCGGCGCCACCGAACCTGTTCGACCGCTCGCCCGAGGGCCTTGCCGAACTCGCAGATCTCGCCAAACACATGGGTGGCATCGAGCCCGGCGTGCTCCACAACCTCGTTCGCCTGCTCACCGGCAGCGCAGCCGACTTCCTCAACGACTACTTCGAGTCCGACATCGTCAAGGGATGGCTGTCGTCGTCGAGCATCATCGGCACGAAGGTCGGCCCGATGTCGCAGGGGTCGGGCCTGGTGCTGTTGTTCCATTCGATGGGCGAGCACGACGGTCACTTCGGGTCGTGGGCGTTCCACAAGGGGGGCAACGGCGGGTTCACGCAGGTGCTCGGCCGGGCAGCGCAGGCTTTCGGGGCCGACATCAAGCTCGGCGCAGAGGTCGATCGGGTCATCACGTCGAACGGCAAGGCAATCGGGGTGGCCCTGCTCGACGGCACCGAACTGAAGAGCCGGGTCGTGGTGTCGGCGGCCGATCCGAGACGCACGTTCACGAAGTTCGTCGACCAGCGAGAACTTCCCGCCGACCTCGTCGACAGCTTGCGGCGGTACCGCTATCAGGGCACGTCGTCGAAGGTGAACTTCGCGCTCGACGGACTCCCGAAGTACCCGTCGCTCGGCGACCGGGGCGACATGTTCCGGGGCTTCACCAACGTCGCACCGTCGATGGAGTACCTCGAGCGGGCCTTCGACGAGGCCAAGTACGGCTGGTATTCCACCCGCCCCTACATCGACGGTGCGATCCAGTCGACGATCGATCCCGACATGGCACCGCCCGGCAAGCACGTGATGTCGTGCTTCGTCCACTACACGCCGTATCACCTGAAGGGAAGCGACTGGCCGACCGAGCGTGAGAACATGGCCGACAACGTGCAGAACACGTTGGAGTCGTTCTTCCCCGGCTTCTCCGATCTGGTGTTGCAACGTGAAGTCGTGACACCACTCGACATCGAGCAGGTGGCCGGCCTGCCCGAAGGCAACATCTTCCACGGGGAGTTCCTCGCACCGCAGATGTACTTCTTCCGTCCGGCGCCCGGTTGGAATCAGTACCGCACCCCGATCGAGGGCTATTACCAGTGCGGCTCCGGCACGCATCCGGGTGGCTGCGTGAGCGGAGGGCCGGGGCGTCTGGCGAGCAAGCAGATCTTGAAGGACCTCGCCCCGACCGACTGAGTATCGACCCGAAGACTGACGATGGCCGACCTGCACGCGATTCCTGACTCCGGCTCAGCTCGTGTGCCAGGCGATCGGGACGCCTCGCACTATCCCGACAGGGTGATCGCGTTCCTCGAGGAGTTGTGGGGCGATGGCTTCCTGTCGCCGGGTGGACCCGAGGAGGTAGCTCGCATCGTCGCCCATGTCGACTTGGACGGACTCACCGTGGTCGACATCGGATGTGGCTCGGGAGGAGCGACCATGACGCTGGTGCGCGACTGCGGCGCCGGTCGGGTGATCGGTCTCGACGTGGAACGCGTGGTGTGCGAACGCGCTCGCGAACGGGTCGCTCGGCATCGCCTCGGCGACAGCGTCGAGATCCGGCTCGTGAAGCCCGGGCCGATGCCGCTCGACGATGCCAGTGTCGATGTGGTGTTCAGCAAGGACTCGATCGTGCACATCGCGGACAAGGACGCGTTGGCCGCCGACGCCTTTCGAGTGCTTCGTCCCGGTGGGTGGTTCCTGGCCTCGGATTGGCTGATCTCGCACGATGACGATCCGTCGCGAGAGATGGCCGCGTACATCGCTGCCGAGGATCTCGGCTTCGGCATGGCTTCGCCGGCCCGGTACCGGTCGGCACTGGAAGGTGCCGGTTTCGTCGACGTCGGCTTGATGAATCGCAACGCGTGGTATCGAGATGTCGCACGTCACGAACTGGAGCGCCTCTCGGGGAGTGATCGCGCCCGTTTCGAAGCGCTGGTCGGTGTGCTGGAGCTCGAGGTCCAGATCCGCACGTGGACGGCGATGGTTCCGGTGCTCGAGTCGGGCGAACATTGCCCGCATCACCTACGCGCTCGTCGCCCGGTCTGATCAGGTGTGGTTGCCCGTCGGTGCCGGGTGATGACGAGTGACCGAGACTCAGAGACGCACGAACACGTCTCGGGTCTGTTGGTTGAAGTGAGCCAGCTTGGTGCCGTCGAAGGTGTTCCAGCCGCCATGATCGGCGAGCATCGTTGCCAGCAGCACAGGCTTTGACGACGAATCGATGAACGCTCGCTCCTCGTCTCGGGTCAGCGGACTTCGGGCGGGCCAATCAGCGACGACGGTGACCGAGAGATGGAGGGCGATGGCCTTGAGCACGATTGCCGCGTCTGCTCCGTAGAGGCGGTCGGCCCCGCCGATGATCGTCGGCAGGTGTTGGTTGTCCTGAACGTGCTCTTTCGCATCGTTGTCGTAGCGGTAGGCGGAGTCCGCGACCGAGAACCATTCGTCGAACCCGGCCCGCCACTCGTCGCAGACGTCGAAACCGATCTGCGGGAGCACCCTCCCCGCGGCGGCGGCGGAGCGAAACCCGTGTGGATGGTCGCGTCCTCGACCGGTCGGCTGCTTTGCAAGGTCGTGCAGCAGCACTGCCCAGTCCATCAGGTCGCGTGCTGACGTGGGTGCGTTCCGATACTCGTCCAGCGTTCGCAGTGACATCATCGCCGCCGTGGTGTGCCACAGCGTTTGTCCGTCGAGGTAGGACGCCATCGCCGTCCAGCCGGTGATCGTCCGGTCGATCACCGCC
>JBBKWQ010000241.1:0-32232 GCA_037969115.1 Ilumatobacteraceae bacterium | reverse complement strand
CCCAATCCCACCAGAGCGGGCTCGACCCGCGTACGCGTGGCGGCAGTTCGATCTGCACACCGCCGTGCCGCGGGATGTTGACCGGGTTGCGCGAATGCATGCCACGGAGATCTTGCGGGATCCGGGTGGCGTCGGTGACGATGTCGTATGCCGGTAGTCGCGTTTGAAGGTGGCCACCGACGTGCTCGGCGAGATCGCGGTTCTTGCCGCCGAGCAACAGGGAGGTGAACCACCCGCGCCGCCCGAATCCGTGAATCGTGACGACCACGTCGACCCGCTCCATGAACGCGGTGAAATGCTCGGAGGCGGCCGGGTCGATGTGAATCGACGGGATGTGATGCGTGTCGTTGGGCTGGATCACCCCGTAGTACGAGGCGCCACTCCGCTCAGCGGCCGCAGATGCGATCACGTCGGTCATGGCCTCCAGGGCACCCCCGTGGTACGCCATGAAACCGAACGACGATCGGAGCGCCGCGATCTCCCGGACGTCGGGCCGCCCGAGGAGCTCTGCGAATTCGACGGTGCTCACCCCTGCATCGTCCCACCTCCGAGCGATTGGAGCACGACGGGACGGTCGCCAGAACTTGAGCGGATCTTCTGACGAACTGCCATCACGTCGATCTAGAGTCGATCACATGCTGGTGTGGATGGACCTCGAAATGACTGGGCTCGATCACACGAGCGACGTGATCGTGGAGATCGCCACGTTGATCACCGACGACGAGCTGAACATCGTTGCCGAGGGTCCTGACCTGGTCGTCCACGCCCCCGAATCGGCGCTCGAGCGCATGGACCCGTTCGTGCTCGACATGCACACGCGGTCGGGTCTGCTCGAAAAGATCAGGGCGTCCACCATCTCGCTGGCGGATGCCGCCGCCGAGACCCTGGCCTTCATCAAGGAGTACGTGCCGGTCGAGCGGACGGTCCCGCTGTGCGGCAACTCCATCGGCACCGATCGCCGGTTTCTCGCCGCGTACTGCAACGAGATCGAGGAGTACCTCCACTACCGGTCGATCGACGTGTCGAGCGTGAAGGAACTGACGCGTCGCTGGTATCCCGAGGTGTTGGGCCTGCGGCCGTACAAGCAGGGGAGTCACCGTGCGCTCGACGACATCCGCGAGAGCATCGCCGAGTTGAGCTTCTACCGCGAGCACGTGTTCAAGTCGGCCGACGACGTGAGGAGCGCAGTCGACGCCATCACCGCCGCCGAGGCGGCAACCGTGGCCGAGTCCAACGGCGAGCAGCACACCGGCACGTGACGCACTGGCCGCGCAGTCGTCCGTTTGCGCGACACTGACGCGATGCGAGCAGTCGTCGTCACCGAGTACGGAGGTCCGGAGGTTCTCACCCTGGCCGATGTCCCCGAGCCCACCGCCGGACCCGACGAGATCCTCGTACGAGTCGCCCATTCGGCGTGCAACCGGGCCGACACGTTGCAGCGTCAGGGTGGATACCCCGACCCGCATCGTCGCGAGCACGAGATTCTCGGGTTGGAGTACGCCGGCACGGTCGAGGCAGTGGGCGAGCGAGTCACGCTGTGGGCTGTCGGCGACCGCGTCATGGGCATCGAGTCGGGCGCGTGTCACGCCGAACTGGTCACCACGCACGAGCGACAGGCATTGCCGATTCCGGAATCGGTGGCAACCGGTGACGCTGCGGCGATCCCGGAGGTCTTCCTCACCGCCTGGGACGCGCTCGTACTGCAGGGCGGCCTCACGTCGGGTCGCTGGGCGCTGGTCCATGCCGGCGCCTCGGGTGTCGGCACCGCCGGCATCCAGATCGCCAAAGCGATCGGCGCCAACATCGCGGTCACGGTGTCTGCCGGCAAGGCCGACCGTTGTCGCGACCTCGGAGCCGATGTGGTGCTCGAGCGCAGTCCCGCCGACTGGCTGTCAGAGCTCAAGACCCGCATTCCTGAGGGCGTCGACGTGGTACTCGACGTGATCGGCGGCGACGAGGCCAACCGCAATCTGCAGGCGATTCGGTCGCAGGGCACGATCGTGCAGGTGGGCCTCATGGGAGGTGGCCAGACTCCGGTGAACCTCGGCCTGCTGCTCGTGAAGCGCGTGCACTGGGTGGGCACCACGTTGCGCGCCCGCCCGATCGAGCAGAAGGCAGCGGTCTCGCAGCGGTTCATCCGCGAGATGCTTCCCCTGTTCGATACCGGCGCGCTGAAGCCGGTGATCGACTCTCGCTTCGGTTTGGATCAGATCGCGGATGCACACCGGCACATGGAAGCCAACGCGAACGTCGGCAAGATCTTGCTCGACGTGTGATCGGCACGATGATCGACCACGATGGACGGCTGATGAGTCACGAGGAACTCCCCACCGAAGCGGTCGAGCGAATCCTCCGACGCGCCTCGGAGCTGTCCGATGATGCCGACGTGGCCGATGTCGGGGCAGCCGGCATCGACCCGGCGGCATTGCTGGAAGCCGCCCGCGAGGTCGGGATGTCGGTCGCGGCCGTCGAGCGTTCGATCGCGATCGAGCGCCTCGGCCCGATACCCGACCCGTCACTGCTCGATCGAATACTCGGCCGCTCGGTGGTGGCCGTCGATCGCGTCGTGGTCGGTGACGTCGACGCGACTCTGTCGAGAATCGATCGGTGGTTGACCACCGGGCATCACCTGCGCCTCGATCGTCACCGCAACGAAGAGGCCGAATGGTCGAAGCGCGGCGACGTCGTCGCCGCGGCGCAGCGCGTGGTCCGCGGGTTCAGCGGCGAGGGACAGCTCGGCGACGCTCGGCGAGTTCGGGCCGCAGCAGTTCGCGTCGACGATTCGAGCACGATGATTCGAATCGCCGTAGATCGCTCGCTCGATCGTGGCTTGCGGACGGGAGCGGCGTCGGTGTGTGCGATCGCAGGCGTCGCGAGCGGCGTTGCCGGCGTCGTGGTCGCGGCACCGATCGCCCTGGCCGTGGTACCGGCCGCTGCGGTGAGCGTGGCTGTCGTGGGTTCGGGCAGGGGCCACGCACGCAAGATGGAACGTGAACTCGACCGGCTGCTCGACGCCGTCGAGGATGAACGAGAACCCGAACGCCTCGCTTCCGGGCTCACCGCCGGAATCAGACGGCGTATCAGCAAGAAGGCCTAGCGAGCCGGTACGTCGCGCCCTTTCCACCTCACGTCGCGTCGAAAGACGAACGCGAGCAGACTCCGGACGACGATCACGACGAACACGAGCACAGCGAGCGGATAGAGCGCGGCGAGCCACCAGCGCACGTCGCCCGCTCGCCGCCCGATGACCAGGAGCTGCACAGCGGACAACGGATACACGAGCGGTTCGACCAGCCAACCGCCGGCGAGCGACCACACCCAGGCGATCACGCCGATCACCGCCCAGAGCGGTGCCGACGTCGCTCCTGCCGCGAGGCTCCGCGTCCATCCCCTGACCAAGTCAGTGAGTCCGTCCGGGTACATCCGAAACGACACATCCGCGCCGCCGGTGTACAGCTCGCTCGAACCGACGAGCCGCGCGAGGGCGATGTCTTCGGTGTGCTGTGCGCGGACCGACGGGTGAGCGTGACCGCCGACGCGCTCGTACACGTCGCGACGCATCGCCAACACGGGCCCGAACGCGACCCTCGGGTGCGTTCGAACGATCGAAAATCGCCCGACGGCCATCAGCGCTGTGATCGAAGGAAGCGTGCTCAACTGCTCGGCCGCCGTGACCATGCGATGCCAGGGCTGCACCGAGATCACCGATGCGGGCGACTCGTTTACCGCTGCCGCGACCTGTGCCAGCAAGTCCGGGCCGGGACGCACATCGGCGTCGAGAAATACGACGGTCGGAGCGGTGGTCGCCTGTGCACCGTGCCAACAGGCGTTCGGCTTCCCCAACCAGCCCCGAGGCAATGGGGGCGCGGACAGCACCGTCGCTCCGAAGGTGCCGGCGAGCGTCGCCGTGTCGTCGAGCGACGCGTCGTCGACCACGACGAGCTGGTCACCGGCTCGGAGTTGCGGGACGATCGCCGGCAGGAGCTCTGTCAACGCGGCCGACTCGTTTCGGGCGGGGATGATCACCGACACGGCGGCACGTTCGACGCGCCGTTCGGGTCGGGCCGGCAGTGGGCGAGGTCGGGCGAGCAGCATCCATCCGATGGCCCAACCGACGAAGAACGGCGCCAGTCGGACGACGTGCTGTGCTGCGTCGCTCACGACGCGATGTTCACAGGCGCGAGGCGGTCGTCAAGAGCCGGTGACGCGTCACGCGCTCGATGCACCCATCCAGCGCCCCTTGGCCCAGACATCTGCGGGTGATGCCGCATCGTCCGGAACCGGACCGTTCACATATGGTGCGAGGACCATGTCCGTCCGTCCGAAAAGGCAGGAGGCGATGCCGGCCTCGGAGGAGATCGTCGAGGTCGCTCCCAACGTCCTGCGAGCGCAACTCCCGATCGATCTCACCGGCCTCGGCCACGTCAACTGCTACATCCTCGAAGATGAACGTGGGTGCGCCATCGTCGACCCGGGGATGCCAGGGCCCAAGACGTTCAAAGTGCTCGGTGAACGTCTCACGGATGCCGGATACCCGATGAGGCGTGTCCATACGGTGATCGTCACCCACAGCCATCCCGATCACTACGGCGGCGCCGGCTGGGTCCGGCGTGCTTCAGGTGCGGAAATCGTCACGCACGAACGGTTCCGCATGATGTGGGACCCCAGCGAGCCTCCCGATCTCGATGTCGAAGATGTTGCCGAACTCAGCCACCGACCGGAGTCTCGCCGACCGTGGGACCCTCCACCCTGGGGTGGCGAGGGGTATCCGGTGCCATGGCAACGTCGGTTCGGGATGGGCCTCGTCCGTCGATTCCCCAAGCTCAGCCGCACCACGGTGCCGACTCGACGCCTGGTCGATGCCGAGGTCATCCGGCTCGCGCGGCGTGAGTGGGTGTCGCTGCACACGCCCGGCCACACCGACGATCACCTGTGCCTGTTCGATCCCGAAGCGGGCGTGATGCTGTCTGGCGATCATGTGCTGCCCACGATCACGCCGCACATCGGTGGCTTCGTTCGCGACCTCGATCCGCTGGCTCGGTTCTTCGAGTCGCTCGACAAGGTCGCCGAGTACGGACCCGACGTGGGTATCGCGCTGCCCGCGCACGGCCAGACCTTCGACGATCTGGCTGGGCGGGCGATGGCGATCAAGGCGCACCACATCGAACGACTCGACGTGTTGCGGGGCGCTGCGACCGACGTCGGGCGCCCGGCCACGGTGAATGAACTGGCGCAGCGTCTCTTCTCTGAGCGGGCGCAGGGGCCGATGGCCGACAGCGAGACGTTCGCGCATCTCGAGCATCTGCGTTGGATGGGCGAGGTCGAACGAATCGGCGTCGACCGCGGGTACCGATACGTCCCTGTCGGCTGACATTCGCGTACGTCGGCGGCCGAAGCCGAACCTCACCTGACGGTGGCTCGAAAGCCGGCCGAAAAGAATTCTCCGAGAAAATGCACGAACTGCCCTGCAACGCGCTCTGGACATGTGAACGCAACACTTGGAGGGAAGTAGCAGTGGAGCAGCAATCAGAACTCAGCCGGGGCACGGGACGAGGAAGGGTCTGGCGATGACTCTTCTCGAGTTGCCAGCAAACTTCGAGTCGGTCCTCGACCTCGACACCGAGCTTTCGGCCGTGCAGGTCGACCTGCCGGTGTTGCATCAGCTCCGACCCGACATCGTGCTCGAGCCGGTTCCTCAGGAACTGTGCGTCGAGGACGAGAGCGACGAAGACGTGGGAACGAGCTTTGCTCGGTGCTCCGACGGCAACGGAACTCTCACCCACCTGTTCTTCAGCGACGACGACTTCGACATCGCCCGCGCAAAGGCGATCTGCTCGAAGTGCGGCCTCGCCCCACAATGTCTCGGCGCAGCGCTCGAGCGCGAGGAGGCCTACGGGGTCTGGGGTGGCCAACTGCTCGTCGATGGTGTGGTCATCGCCGTGAAGCGCGGGCGTGGCCGGCCGCCGAAGCACCCTCGGCCGGTGCTCGTGGTCGACGAGGTGCCGATTCCCCCGCACCTGGTTGCCTGAGCTGGATGTCCGGGCGGGGGACATCCAGCTCAGAAACTCACTTGACCACGACGGGTGCAACATGGTTCGCTAGAGCCTCGTTGCACTCGTCGTGCGCGTTTCCGACCTGAACACGGTCTGACGACGAGCTGCAACACGAACCGACCACGTACAGGAGCGACCGATGGAGACGATGACGACGACGCAGACGACGAGCCTCGCGCTCGTGGTCGCGCGCCCGCGTCCGTGCACGCGTCGCGCCGGTCACGGCACCACCGGTTCGAATGCATTCACGGGTTCCAATCCGTGTTTCCGCTCGAGCACGTGGCGAGGCGATCTGAACACGAACACCACCGTCAACTACATGGGTGAGAACTGCGCATTTTCGGCGACCGATGCGGTCATCGATACCAAGCGCTCCACCCGGCACCTCGGAACGAGGTCGACGTAACGACCAGACGTCGACACACCCTCTTCCGAGGCCGCCGGGTTCCGACCCGGCGGCCTCTTCATTTTTTCTTCCCAGGAGCACCAAATGCGAACGAGCAGTCAAACCCGAACCGACCCCGAAACAACCACCACGAAGGAATCCACCATGAGCACCAGCTTGAACACGACCATGAACACCAGCATCTTCAACGACACCCACGTCGTCGGCACGGCTCGTGCTGCTCGGCCGGCCACGATCGAGTCGCCGGTCGTTCCGCTCGCTCGTTGCGCCGACGGCAACGGCACGCTGACACCGCTGTTCTTCTCCGATCACATCATCGACATCGCTCGCGCCAAAGCCATCTGCGGCAAGTGCGAGCTGAGCAGGTCATGCCTCGCCGATGCGCTCGATCGTGAGGAACCGTGGGGCGTCTGGGGAGGCGAGTTGCTCTCCATGGGCCGAATCGTCAGGGTCAAGAGACCCTGCGGCCGGCCACCAAAACGGCCACGACCGGAACTCGTCATCGACGAGATGGGAGTTGTCGCATAGAACGACGGCCTGCGGCCGTCTTTCCGCAACGTTCACCGATCCACCCAGATGAGGGGTCGGGACCGTCGTTAGCCTGTTCGCCATGGCTGACCGGCCCCGACCCCTCCTGCTTGCCGGCGCCGTGGCCGTCGTGGTCACGGCGGTGAGCCTCGTCGGTGGGTCGTGGTTGGCGCGACGTCTCGACGACGACACCGGGTTCGATGACGATGTCGTGTTGGACGTCCCGGGTGAATACCAGGAGCCCACGGGGGGTTCCAATGGCGATGCTTCTGGAACCCCACTCCCCGATGTTGCCCTCGCCGGTGCCGACGACGTCGCCGTGCGCACCGGCGACCTGCTCGGAACACCGATGGTGATCAACCTGTGGTTCTCGACGTGTATCCCGTGTCGGCGCGAGCTGGCCGATTTCGCCGACGTCCATCGTTCCCTGGGCGACGATGTGCGATTCGTGGGAGTGAATCCTTTCGACTCCGAGCCGGTGATGCAGCGATTCGCCGACGAGCGCGGCGTGGCCTACGAGCTGTTCCGTGACCCGGACGCAGCGCTGATGAACGAGTTGCGCGTCGTGAACTACCCGGTGACGTTGTTCGTCGCGGCCGACGGTACGGTCGTCGATCAGACCGGCGAGCTCGACCAGAACGAACTGACCGCCAAGATCGAGGAGTTGTTGCTATGAGCCTGTCGTTCCTGCGCGGTTTGGTCGCAGCGATGAATCCGTGCGGCTTCATCCTGCTCCCCACGTACCTCATGTACTTCCTCGGGATGCAGGGCCAGATGCCGGGCAGTCAACGGTCCACGGTTCGGCGCGCCCTCCTCGTGAGCGCGTCGCTGTCGGCCGGCTTCATGACGGTCTTCGTCACCGTCGGAATCGTGTCGTACAACTTCACGAGCTGGATTCAGCGCAACTCGAAATACGCCACCATCGTCATCGGAATTGCGTTGATCGCGCTCGGCATCTCGATGCTCTTCGGGTACAAGTTGCCGATCAACACTCCGCGGCTCGACAAGGGTGGACGAACCCAGGGAATCTGGTCGATGTTCGTGTACGGCATCGCCTACGCCGTGGCGTCACTCGGTTGCACCATCGGGTTGTTCCTGCCGTCGATCCTGACAGTGCGCAACAACGGGTTCGTGACGGCGGTCGGCAACGTGGCCGCCTACGGGGCCGGGATGGCGTTGCTGGTCACGGCGTTGACGGTGTCGCTGGCGGTCGCCAATCAGGGTTTCGTGCGCCTCTTGCGATCGGGCATGCAGTACATCGACACCATCGCTGCAGCGTTCGTCCTGCTGTCGGGTGTGTACCTCGTGTACTACTTCTGGGTCGTCGACATCCAGGAACAGGCCGACCCCATCACGACGCGGGTCGAGTCGATCCAGAACTCGGTGCTGACGGCGCTGAGCGACAACTGGCAGGGCGCGGCAATCGTGCTCGGCCTGATCGTCGCAGCAGCGGTCGCATTCGTGCTGGTGAAGCGCGATGACGACGGAGACACCGAGCCCGTCGAGGTCGAGTCGGCCGGCTCGGACACGTTGACGTTCCACGGCGACTGAGCCGACCCGCCTCCGTTACGGTCGCTGGCCGTGAGCGAACCCATCCTTGCTGCATCCGTTCCTGTGCATCCTGCCGCAACGGTGATGCTGATCCGCGACGCCCTGGCCACCGAGGACCACGACGCCGGGATCGAGGTGTTCATGCTCCAGCGCACGCTGTCGGCAGCATTTGCCAGCGGGATGTACGTGTTTCCGGGCGGGAAGGTCGACGGCGGTGACCACGCCGACGAGTTGGAGGCCATCAGTGGTGGGCTCGACGACGAAACAGCAAGCGAACTCCTCGGACTCGATCGTGGCGGGCTGGCCTGGTGGGTCGCTGCGATCCGTGAGTGCTTCGAGGAGGCGGGTGTGTTGTTGGCGCGTCCCGTGGGTTCAGGTGATCCCGTACGTTTCGACGACCCGGTCGTGCACGAGCGCTACGACGCCGAACGCGCCGCGGTGTACTCGGGTCAGCGGTCACTCGTCGACGTCTGCCGCGACGAAGGCCTCGTGCTGCTGAGCGATGCGATCCACTTCGTGAGTCACTGGATCACGCCGGTCGGTGAGGCGCGCCGGTTCGACACCCGGTTTTTTCTCGCCCGCGCTCCGCGGGCACAGGTGCCTTTGCACGACGACGGTGAGACCATCGCCAGTCGATGGGTTCGGCCTCGCGAGGCACTCGACCTGTTCGCGGCGGGCGATCTGCAGATGTTGCCGCCGACCATCGAGAACCTGCAGTTCCTCTTGCCGCACACATCGGCCGACGACGCCGTGGTCGCCGCGGACGCGATGGGCATTCCGCCCGTTGTGCTCCCCAAGGTGGTCATCGCCGACGGCAAGTTCCGAGGCATCGTGAGGGCAGACCATCCCGACTACGACGCCACCCCCGATCCCGAGTTCGTGCTCACCCGCCGCTGACGGCGATTCACCGCTCGGCCTCGCGGCCGACCTTCGCCGCTGGGGCTACTGCGCGTTGGGCTCCGCGTCGAACGCTGCCGCCACGGCATCGAGCATCCGGGCAGAACAGCCGGCCATGTCGACGTCGGGGGTCGTGATGGGAGCGACCTCGGTGGCGATCAGTTCGGCAATCGCTCCGAATGCCTCGCTCGCAGGCCCGTGGTGATGGATCGAGACGGGCCGACCGGCGTCGCCGCCAGCGGCAACCGCGGGTTCGAGGGGGATGCGCCCGAGGAGTGGCGCGTCGATGTCTCTGGCGAGGGCTTCGCCGCCTCCTTCGCCGAACAGCGCATAGGTGTCTCCGTGGTCGCAGGTGAACGCGCTCATGTTCTCGATCACGCCGACGACTTGCAGGAAGCTGCGGCGTGCCATGTCGGCCGCCCGCTGGGCGACCTTCTGAGCGGCCAGTGCCGGGGTGGTGACGATCACCAGATCGGTGCGTGGCAGCATCCGGGCGAGACCCATCTGTACGTCGCCGGTGCCCGGCGGCATGTCGATGAGCAGGTAGTCGAGCTCACCCCATCGAACGTCGCTGAGGAACTGTTCGACCGCCTTGGTCAGCATCAGCCCTCGCCACATCAGTGCCGTCGATTCCTCGACCAGAAACCCGGTCGAGACGACCTTGAGCAGACCGTCACCGACCACGAGTTCGTTGGGGTAGATCTTCGGCTTGTCGGAGTCGTCGACGCGATGGGCCTCCATCCGGTCGCTGATACCGAGCAGCCGCGGCACGGAGAATCCCCAGATGTCGGCGTCGAGCACACCGACGGTGTGACCACGGGACGCAAGCGATGCCGCCAGGTTCACCGTGACCGAACTCTTGCCCACGCCACCTTTGCCGCTGGCGATTGCCAGCACCCGGCACGAGACAGGGATCTCGGTGTCGGGGGCGTGCTGTCGAGCGTTCCACCGAGCCTTGGTCATGACTTCGCTGCGCTCTTCGGCGTTCATCTCGCCCCAGTCGATGGCGACGTCGGTGACGCCTGGGTGCAACCCGACTCGGTCCTCGACCTCGCGTTTGATGTCGGCGCGGAGGGGGCAGCCGCCGATGGTGAGTTTGATGCCGACGCGCACGCGACCGTCGTCGGCCACCGACACGCCGGGCACCATGCCGAGCGACACGATGTCGGCGCCGAGTTCGGGGTCGATGACCGAACCGAGCACGGCCATGACCTCGTCACGCGTCGGTGGCGCAGGCCGTCGGGCCGCTGATGTCGAAGCGTGCTGCTGGGTGGGTCGGCTGGCAGCCATGGACGATATTTTACCGGTAGTGACCGTGTAAACTCATCGTCGTGTCCGATTCGTCCCGACTGCTGCTGTTCAAGACGTTGGGTGACAACACGCGCTTCGCCATCTACGAAGAACTCGGCCGGTCGGTACGGCCGCTGACCACCGCCGAGATCGCCGACACCCTGAACCTGCACCCCAATACGGTTCGTCCGCATCTCGACCGGATGCGCGAGGTCGGCTTGGTCGAGGTCGAAGCCGTGGCGCGGGGCGAGATCGGTCGTCCACAACACCGCTACGTGCTCGCCAGCGAGGCGCCGTCGCTCGGACTCGAACCGCCCGCACTGCCGGTGCTCGCCCGAATGGTGCTCACTCTGGCCGACCAGCTCGGCGCCAACCCCAACGATGCCGAGCGCGTCGGGGCCGACGAGGGACGGCGCCGGTCCGCGCCGTACCGCGACGCGCCGTCGAGTCTCGAAGCCCTCGTGGCCGATCTCGACCAGCTGGGATTCGATCCAACCGTCAGCGGCGCCGACCCCGACGACCCCGACGTTGCTGTGGTGGCATTCGCGAACTGTCCGTTCGCCGACGCGGCCGCCGACCATCCCGACATCGTCTGCTCGCTGCACCGCGGACTCGTTGCGGGATTCGTGGAATACATGGACGACGCCGAGGTTC
Organism: Ilumatobacteraceae bacterium; assembly: GCA_037969115.1. Taxonomy (GTDB): domain Bacteria; phylum Actinomycetota; class Acidimicrobiia; order Acidimicrobiales; family Ilumatobacteraceae; genus JBBKWQ01. Next base: position 20,853 of record JBBKWQ010000241.1, on the reverse strand, counting down.
AAGAGTTCTGCACGCTGGTCGACCGAACTCCGTGCCAGGTCACCGTCCGATCCAGATAAGATCGCTTTATCTCCCGAGGAGGAAACGCCCGTGATCACGCTCACCGACACAGCAACCAACAAGGTTCAGGAACTGCTCCAGGCCGAGGGTGCCGAAGACCTCGCACTGCGGGTCGCCGTGCGGCCCGGCGGATGTAGCGGGTTCTCGTACGAGATGTTCTTCGATGGTGACATCGCTGACGACGACGAGCAGACCTCCTACGGCGAGGCTGTGAAGGTCGTCGTCGACCCGGCGTCGGCACAGCTCCTCGTCGGTGCCACGCTCGACTACAAAGATGGGCTCGATCAGTCGGGGTTTGCCATCACGAACCCGAACGCATCCCGCACATGCGGGTGCGGCCAGAGCTTTTCGTAGAGCAACGGCCGGGCAGGCGTTTCGTGGGTTCCCGCCCCGACCTCGCGATGAGCTCGTGACCACGAATGGCACCAACTGATCCGGTTTCGTATCGGCGGTATCGCCGGCGCATCATCGGCTGGGGTTCGCTCGGGGTTGCCGGCCTCGTCATCGTCGGCGCTCCCGTGTTCGGGCTGAGAATCGAGAACGACCTCGAACGGCGAGTTCCCGCCGAACTGGCGGCTGCCGGCTTTCCAGGTGTCCGGGCAACGTTCTCGGGCCAGGATGGCGTGTTGCGTTGCGAGATGCCGCTGTCCGACCCCGAACGCGCTCAGCGAGTCGCACGTGACGTTCGCGGCGTCCACCAGATCGATCTCGATCGGGCCTGCCGGGTCAACGCTGCACCCAACGTGGGATCGGCCGTCGAGGGCGAAGGTGACGACCAGACGGCATCTTCTGGCGAGGTCGACGAAACTGCCGCCACCACGCCGCCGGAGACCACGATCGCCGTCGATGTGACCTCCACCGTCGCGCCCGTGCCCGACTTCATTTCCATCGTCGATCTCATCGATTCCGATCCGCAGTTCTCCGTACTGGCGGTGCTCATCGACGAGGCGGGCCTGACAGAGACGTTGTCCGACCCCGACTTGTCTGTCACGATGTTCGCCCCCACCGATGACGCGTTCGACGGACTCGACGCCGATCTGCTGGGTCAGCTCCGGGCAGACCCCGTTCAGTTGGCGAGTCTGCTGAATCACCATGTCGTCGCAGCCGAGATCCCGTCGTCATCGCTCCAGTCCGGTGCACTGGTTCCGCTCGAGGGCGCGTCGCTCACCGTCGTCGTCGATGGAGCCGTGATCACGGTCGGCAAGGCAACGGTGACGGCTCCCGACCTCGAGTCAGGCAACGGAATCGTCCACGCTGTCGACGCCGTCCTGGTCTTCGACGGCCTGACCGACAGTGAGGTCGGCAACGATGAGGCAACGGTGCTGGCCACGCTCGCTGCCGGCCGGCTCGTGCTGACTGGAACGGCCGTGTCCGAAGCGCAGCGCGATGCCCTGATCGGCGCGGCCACGTCGTCGCTGGCGGCGGCGTCGGTCGACGACGAACTCCTGATCGATCCCGATGCCGCCATCGATGCCGGCAGCCTCGACGCCATGATCTCCCTGATCGACGACATGCCCGCGAATCTCGTTTCCGGTGCGGTCGGATTCGACGATTCCGTCGTGTTCGCGATCGGGGTGGCGGTCGACGACGCTGCGGTGACGGCGTTCACAGCTGCCGGGGCGGCGGTCGACGTCGCCGTCGAAGTCACCGTGCGTCAACCGGCGACCGAGGCCGATGCCGCTCGGCTCGAAACACAGTTGAACGACTTCGTGGCGGCGAACCCGATCTTGTTCCAGCCGAACAGCGCCGACCTGTCGCCGGCCGCACTCACGGTGCTCGACCAGGTTGCCGGTATCGCCAAGCAGTACGACGGCGTATCGATCGTCATCGTCGGGCACACCGATTCCGACGGCACACCACCCGTCAATCAGGGGCTGAGCGAGTTTCGAGCAGCGGTGGTGCTCGACGGCCTCGTCGGACGAGGCGTTCCCGCCGACGATCTGTCGTCGTCGGGCCGTGGAGACACCGAACCGATCCTGATCGACGGAGTGGAAGACAAAGCAGCAAGTCGGCGCGTCGAGTTCCGCGCCTCAGTAACCGGATGAGCGACGGAGGAACGACGATGCCCTACACCATCATGAAAGGACTCCTGTGGTTCGCGCTGGCTCTGCTGCTCGGCGGCGTGGTCGCCTGGCTGCTCGCAAGTCTGCGATACCGGCGCCTGCGGAGCGTTCAATCGAGGTCTGAGAGTGGACAGGACGACCGCGACGAGTTGGCCCGCCTCAGAGGGCGCGTCGCCAACCTGGAGTCGGCGGTCGCCGATCGTGATCGACTCCGTGACGAGTTGGCTCGTTCGCAGGCCGAACTCGAGGGCGCCCGCAATTCCCTGCGTCGTGCAGGGCTGTTGGTCGAGGAGTCGGCGAGCGACGCACCCGAGGCGGTGCTCGGACTCGGGGAGTTGGCGGCCGACGAAATGCTTCAGCCGGATGCGAGTCGCGACGAGGCGCCGCCGGCGGTCATTGCCGATGAGCCGAGCGCCACGCGTGGCGAGTCGTCGAATCAGGAAGAACCGCAGGTGGGCGAAGGTGAGGTCGTGGCGACACCGGCTCCTGCCGAGTTCGACCTACAGGCGGGCGAGGTCGTGTTGGGCCGGACGCTGTCGCCCGACGACCTGAAGGTGATCGAGGGAATCGGTCCGAAGATCGAAGCGCTGTGCAACGGCATCGGCGTACTCAGCTGGTCCGATCTGGCCAACATCGAAGTGTCGCTGCTGAAGACCATGCTGAACGATGCCGGATCGCGATTCCAGATCCACGATCCCTCCACCTGGCCGCAGCAGGGTGCCTTGCTCGCGCAAGGCCGGTGGGAGGATTTCGCTGCGCTGAGCGACGAGCTCAAGGGCGGACGGGCTTCGAGCTGAGACGGGACCCGAACATGACCGACGTCGGCACGATCGAGTTCGACCTCAACGGCGTCTCCGTCGATGTGCCGGCGTCGGGTTCGCTCCTCGATGCGCTTCGCGAATCGTTGAACGTCACGAGCGCCAAAGATGGGTGCAGCCCGCAGGGCCAGTGCGGGTGCTGCACCGTCTGGGTCGACGGTCAGGCACGCGTGTCATGTGTGACGCCGGTGAACAGGGTACGAAACCGTTCGGTCACCACCGTCGAGGGTTTGCCCGATGCCGACCTGTGGGCCGCCGCGTTCGCGTCCACGGGTGCCAGCCAGTGCGGATTCTGCACGCCGGGCATCATCATGCGGCTCGCCGCGCTCGCCCCAGAGAAGCTGCCGGACACCGCAGCAGTCGACCACGGCCTGTTGGCGCATCTCTGTCGGTGCACCGGCTGGCAGACCATTCACGAGGCAGCGGTTCGCGTGGCGTCGCGAGACCCGGCCGAGGTGCCTTCGGTCGAACCCGCGAACTCGGCCGAACGCGCCCGGCTCGAAGGTGGCGTCGCCCAGACGGTGGGTCCCGCGGTGGCACTTGGCCTGGGCGGCTTCGCTGACGACACAGCGCCCGACGGTGCCCTGGTCGCGATGCGCTCCAGTGATGGCACCTGGGTGGTGGGCGAGAGCCTGGTCGAGGCGCGAGAGTTGAGCGGCAAGGTCCAGGGGCGCCGCACCACTGCGCCGGTCGACTGGCCGGTCGAGCTGCCGACAGGCGACTGGGTCCGCACGCTTCGCACGACGTGGGTCGAGCCTGCGTACCTGGAACCCGATGCGTCGTGGTGTGAGCCCGGCGGCGAGCCCATGGTCTCGGTCGGCAACGGTGGCGCGTTCGGAGGCAAGTCGGGGTCACCGCTCGCGGTCGTTGCGCGGCAGTTGGCGGACGAGCACGGGCGTGCCGTCCGTGTCCTGGCAACTCGCGAGGACATCGTCCGACTCGGGCCGAAGCGTCCACCGATCGCGGCCGGAATCAGGGCCGACGGTTCAGGTGTGCTGCGTGCGGCTCGAACACCGGGTCTCGTCGAGTACGTCGCCACGCAGTGGCCCGACTGGGCGGTGGAGGAGGTCGATGTCCTCGGTCCGTCGACGTCGCTCGATCTCCGTGGCTCGGTATGGGCCGAACTGTCGGTCCTGACATCGGCGCTGGAACGTCACGACACCCTGTCCGCTCCGAACGGTTCGATGGCATCGGCTGTGGTCACCGACGAGCGCGTCTCGGTCACGGTTCGGTGCGGCCGGCCACTCGACCCGGTGGTGCTGCGGAGTTACTGCATCGGCGCTGCCCACATGGCACTCGGCTGGGTCCGGAGCGAAGCCATCACGATCGGCCACGACGGAACGCCGCTCGACCTCACGATCCGATCGTTCGGTGTGTTGAGGGCCGTCGACATGCCCCCTGTCGACGTCGTCGTCGAGGCGAGCGACGACGAACCGGTGAACGGATCCGACGCAGTGTTCGCCGCAGTGGCGGCCGCAGCATGGCGTCATGCCGGCTTCCCTGCCGCATGGCCGTTCGCCCACGAGTACCGTCGTTGAGATGAGCAAACCTCTTGGTCCATACAGCCCATTCGTGCGTGCCGGCGATTTCATCATCGTCTCCGGCCAGGGCGGAATGGAGGACGGCAAGATCGTCGAGGGCGGCGTCGCTGCACAGACGGTTCAGACGATGGTGAACGTTGCCGACCGCCTCGCCGACGCCGGCGCATCGCTGTCCGATGTGGTGAAGACCATGTGCTTCCTCACCGATATGGACACGTTCACGACCTTCAACGATGCCTATGCCGAAGCCTTCGGCAGCCATCGCCCTGCGCGGTCCACCGTCGAAGTGTCGGCGTTGCCCGGAGGCATGGCCGTCGAGGTCGAGGTCTGGGCCCACAAGCCACTCTGACGTCACAGAGCGATCTGGTCGGCCACATCGGAGCGCACTACGCTGGCGGAATGGCCGGAGCAATCGCGATCGTGGTGGTGTTGTTGCTGTTTCCCCTGCTCATTCTGATGAGCGGTGGCGTCGCAGCGGGCATCATCGGGGTAGCGCTCCAGCGCGACGGTGAGGTCCGTCACGAGGGCAGCGAACTCCTCGACATCGACGACTGACCGAATCCGGCCCGGCCTGTCGACAGGCTGAGTCGCGAGCAGGCCGAGAGTGCGATCAATACCTGTCACACTGCTGTGATGCACCGTCATGACTCCTCAGCCGAGGTGCTCACACAAGCAGTCGTTCGCTACGCGGTCGATCGGATACGGCTGGACCCACCGCCACTCGATGGCCCTCGCACCTATGACGAGCTGAAGGCCTTGGCCGGGCGCACGATCACCTCGGCGGGCGTTGGCGGACTCGAGGCGCTGCGGGTGTTCGGTGATGTGCTCGCCCCGGCGTGCATCTCGATCGATCATCCCCGGTTCCTCTCGTTCGTTCCCGCCGCGCCGACCGAGGCCTCGATCTTGTTCGACCTCGTCGTCGGCGCGTCGAGTGTGTATGCCGGATCGTGGCTCGAAGGCGGCGGTGCGGTGTTCGCAGAGAACGAGGCGCTCCGCTGGATCTCTGATCTCGCCGGTCTGCCACCCGAGGCCGGCGGCGTGTTCGTCAGCGGCGGCACGGCAGGGAACCTGAGCGCACTGGTGGCGGCTCGTTGGCATTGGCGTCATTGTGTCGACGGCGCCCACGACCGAACTCGGGGTCTGATCGTCACCTCGTCGGGAGCGCACTCCTCGATCGGCCAGGCTGCGCGCGCCATGGATGCCGATGTGGTCAAGGTTCCGGCTGACGACGCTGGTCGCATGAACGGCGCCGCACTCGCCGACACGGTCGCCGCGCTCGACGACATCGACCGCGACCGGCTGTTTGCCGTGGTCGCCACGTCGGGGACAACGAATGCCGGCATCGTCGACGATCTCGCCGGTACGGCCGACGTCTGCGCCGAGCGCGAACTCTGGTTCCACGTCGACGGTGCGTACGGCGGAGCGGCGCTGGCCGCTCCGAGCGTCCGTCAGCTCTTCGACGGCATCGAACGTGCCGACAGTTTCATCGTCGACCCCCACAAATGGTTGTTCGCCCCGTTCGACTGCTGCGCATTGCTCTACCGCGACCCGCGGATCGCAAAGGCTGCGCACACTCAGCATGCCGAGTATCTCGACGTGCTCGAGGACGGTACGTGGAACGCGAGTGATTATGCCCATCACCTGTCGCGACGAGCCCGAGGCCTGCCGCTCTGGTTCAGCCTGGCGACCTACGGCACGAACGCCTACAGCGAGGCAGTGGAAACCACGTTGCGCGTCGCTCACGAGGGAGCGCAGCTCATTCGCGAGTCCGAGCACTGCGAGCTCGTGGTGGAACCCGAGCTGTCGATCGCCGTGTTCCGCCGCATCGGATGGACGCCCGAGCAATACCAGGCATGGAGCGATCAGCAGCTGGCAGAGCAGACCGCCTTCCTCGTGCCCACGTCGTGGAACGGCGAGACCGTGTTGCGCTACTGCATCGTCAACCCGTTGACCACCATCGACGACCTCGCAGCCATCATCGAATCGCTTCGCTGAGCGATCGGGCCATGAGCCGCGACTTCTCCCGGCCGCCGTCATTAGAGATCAGTGTGAGGCTGATGTTCGAGATCGCATCGCCGTGACGGGTCCGCCGTTGGATTCGTCAGCGTTGAGCACAGAAACCGGTGAGCCGAGCACTGCGACCGATCAACAGATCGCGTGGTTGGTCGAGACCTATGGCGACCTGCTGTACCGGGTCGCCGTTTCGATCGTGCGGAGTAGGCAACTCGCGGAAGAGGTCGTTCAGGAAGTGTTGGTGAAGGCTTGGACGTCGATGCCCTCGTGGGAGGACGACGTTCCCGTCCGCTGGGCGCGAACGGTGACCAAGAACGCAGCGCTCAGCGTCATCCGATCGGCAGAGGTGCGTCACACGGTCGCGCTCACCCCCGCTGTCGAGCTGCGAGCTGAGGCACCGGGCGGCGTGGAGGATGAGATCGTTCGGCAGGAGTCGACCGCTGCGATGTGGGACGCGCTCGGTTCGCTCGACGAGGACGCCAGACTTCTCCTGGTGTTGCACGAGGTGGACGACCTCTCGTACGAAGAGATCGCAGTCACGACCGGCTCGACCGTGTCGGCCGTGAAGTCGAAGATCTACCGAGCGCGAATAGCGCTTCACAGGGAGATGGACCAATGAGGCTGCCACGTCGCCGACCTTCGGACGCCGACCTCGAGTCGTGGGCGCGCACCGGGCGACCGTCCCGCGTTGCCAAATTCCTCGATGACGACGACGTGACCGCACGTCTCGATGAGATCACGCAATTGCCGGCCACGACGGCTGCGGCGCTTCACGCCGCTGTCGAACCCGAGCCTGGATTCTCCGTTCGGACCACCGCGGCGGTCCGGGACCGCGTTGGCGACCTGGAGCGGGTTGGCACTCTGTTCGGCCTGCTCGGACTGGGAATCGACACTGTGCGCACCTTCACTGACCCCGACCAGCGTTGATGGCCGCCGGTCGGATGCGAGGTTGAGCGCGACTTCCTGGCTGCCACGCCGTCAGAACAGATGTCAACAAACTCCAGCCAGCGAAGCTGAGCGAACCCGTCAGGAGAGAAGTAATGGCCACAGCAACCGAAACACGTACAGCCGACACCGAGGTCGACACCGGTCTCACCCTCGAGACCGATCGAGGAATCACGACCGTCGCCGACGTCGTCGTCGCGAAGCTCGCCGGACACGCCTGCCGCGAGGTCGAGGGCGTCGCCGCCATGGGCAAGGGTTTCCGTCGTCTCCTCAGCCGGGTGACGCCAGGTCAGGAGCCGCTCGCTCAGGGCGTGAACGTCGAGGTCGGCAAGCGCGAAACAGCAATCGACATCGTGATCATGGTGCGTTACGGCTACGCCATTCCGACCCTCGCTCAAGAGGTGCGTGAGAACGTCACCGCACGGATCGAGTCGGGCACCGGACTGATCGTGAAGGAAGTCAACATCGAGGTCGACGACATCGTCTTCGACGAGGACAAGCCGACCGAATCTCGAGTTCAGTAGGAGCGGTCACCGAGCGTTCGTGAACTCGATTCCCGCATGACCATCACCTGGTTTCGCGTCCTGGCCCGGATCACCGGTCTGGCCACATGCGCGCTCATCCTCGTGGTGGCGGCGCAGTGGTTGAGCCTCAGTTTCGGCTGGACACCGCTCGTCGATCTGCACACGGTCAACTCCCGCACCGACCGCTTCAGCTCAGCGTTGAGAGAAGGGCCGTCGATTCTTCTGGCGGCCGGATTGGTCATCGTGGGAGTTGTGTTGTTCGCCGCCTGGCTCCTTGCCGGGCGGCGAACACGTGACGACCGAACCATGCGGGTCGGTGCACGGCGGCGAATGTTCCGGATCGATCGTGACAGCCTTGCTGCCAGTCTCGAACGTCGCCTCGAACCCCTCGACCGTCGTGTCGACGTCGCGGTGCGCGTGACTCGTCGCGGGCGAGTCGACCTGCGTCTGATCACCCCCGACACCAGTGCGACCGGTCCCACCGCTGAGCACGTTCGTGTTCTCGCCGATGTGCTCGATGAGCGCCATTTGCCGTGTCACATCGGCTCGGTCGACGTGGTCGATGTTCGCAAGCTCAAGTCCCGGCATCGGGTGCGGTGAGAGATGCGCTTCGTACGGCGATTCACCCAACTGTTCGCGACGCTCGTCGTGCTCGCCGTCGGGGTGTTGCTCATCCTGGAGATCACCGATGTGATCGGGCGCCGATGGCGCATCGACACAGCGGACTTCCTCGGGCGCATGCTCGACCCGGACTACACAGACTGGGTTCTCGCGCTCGGCGGCGCAGCCCTGGGCCTCTTTGCCGTCGGATTGATCGCCGCCCAGATTGCCCCCGCCCCGAAAGGAACTTCCCGCATGCTCGAAGTCGACAGCGCCGATGACGGCGACACACATCTCGCGGGTCGAGCCGCGCTCCGAGCGGTCGAACACGAACTCTGCACGATCGAGGGAGTGACCGGCGCGACGGCGGTCATGCCCACGATGAAGCGTATTCACGCAACGGTCCGCGTCGATGATCGTTGTGATATCTCCGATGTCGAGACGCAGGCCCGTGCGGTGCTCGACACGCCTTTCTGGATCAACCTCGGCTTGCCTGACATCGCGATCGCGATCACCGCTGAGTTCGATCGCCGCCCGCCCCGCGTCCGATAGTTCGCGACATCACCAACATCTACGAAGGAGTCACCGTGGACGAGATCCGCAGTTCCATCCGCAACACCGGCCTCATCGGCGCTGCACTCGGCGCAGTGATCGCGATCGTTTGGGTCGCCTACGGGGGGCTCGCCGTTCTTCTCGTGCTCGGTCTGGCCGTGGCCGGGTGGGTGCTCGGCATGGTCTTCCAGCGCCCCGACTTCTTCATCTCGCTGTTGACCCGTATCCAGGACCGCTGACCGCTGATCGGCGGTGCCGGTCCGTGCTCACGTCACGGGGCGCCGGTGCGACAGGCTTCGAGCGCCGAACTCTTGGCGTCGAGCTCGACTCGACCGATCAGGCGATCGACGTAGCGTTCGCTGAAGCCACCCAGAATCGCCCAGGGGTAGGCGCTGAGGGCGGTGACGTTGATGAGGTTCTGGATGTCTGCTTGCAGGAGGACCACGACCAAGAGCCCGACCACGCCCCCGAACGTGAGTCGGAGCAGAACGAGATGCAACGGGTTGGCGGCCGACGTGACGGCAGCGGCGCCGCGTGACTCCGACGTGAAGAGTGCATGCGACACCGCTGCACCGGTCATGGCGAGACCGACGATGGTGAGGTACGCAGTGATGCTGCCGAGCGCATCGGCTGAGTCGGCCGACGGCGCTGCCATGAGCACGCCGAACGCGCCGAGTGCCAGCACACCGAGCAGCATGATGCCGCGATGGAACAAGCCCCGGGCGCCATCGGCGAGGCGCCGGTCGAGTTCGGCGCGGTAATTGTCCTTGGTGTGCCGTAACGCCCAGACCTCGCTACGCAGACGCGACTCGTCGTCGGCCGTGGCGTGGTCGCGGAGCACCAGCGCCTCGCCCGTCACGTTGGCTCGTTCGACTTCGAGGCTGCGGTAGTCGAGCCCATCGAGCAACTCGGTTTGGGCTGCCCGCACCAGCTGCCAACCGTCGGGAATCCGGCGTTCGTCGAGCGCGCATCCTGCGTCGTGGATCAGTGAGGTTGCGGCCTGAGCCCAGGCTTGATCATGAGCCTGGTGTGCTCGGATCACCGACTCGACGCGCCGCGCGGTGATCGTGAGTTCGGTGCGCAGGTGCCCTTCCGATGCCGACGGCCGAGCCAGGTGGCGACGAGCGGATCGAAGCCCGCCGACCAACTCGGTGCTCAGCACCGTGCCGACCTGGCGACCCTTCGATGCGGGTGTCAAGGCGTCGGACGACACGACGGCGGGCAACTTCGCTGCCTCGCCGGGTGGTGGCAGTTCGGTCACCACCGCGAGCGTTGGGCGAGGTGGGTCGAGTTGTTTGGCGGGTGAGACAGGCAACTGGGGCTCCTTGGGTCTGTCGTGCAGAACACTGCTGTTGGCGTGAATAACGCCGATGTAGTTCGCGAGTCGCGACACTTCTTGACAGTTTCTTGCTTCGCCGTTCGCGGCCGTCGGCGGGCCAACCATCCCTGATTACAGCACAACCCGTTGCCACAATTGGATGATGGACTCGACATGGTGGTTGGCAGGCGGCCTGGTACTCGGCGGGCTCCTGCTCGGCTCGGTCACTGCCGTCGTCGCCAGGCGATTGCTGGAACGGCCGTCCCGGCGACAGGCGGTCCGTCAGGCGGCGCGGCCGGCAGCGTCGTTGCTGTTCTGGGTGTTCCTCAGCGCAGGCCTGATTGCCGCGGTGGCGTCATCGAGCCCCGACACGCTCCGCCCGATTCCCAGCGACGTGTTGGCCTGGCTGCCACGTGCCGCGGTCGCAGGGCTCATCCTGATTGCCGGGTTCGTGTTGGCCGGAGCAGTTTCGGCGGCGATCGGCCGTGTCGCCAACCGCGCCAGCGGCCGGCGACAACCAATGCTCGAGTCGGCCAGCCGGACCATCGTGATCTCGGCTGCCGGGGTGCTTGCCCTGACTCAACTCGGTGTCGACACGACGATCCTGAACATTCTCATCGCCGCCGTCGCGTTCGGCGTGGCGGCCGCGTTGGCGGGTATTGCCGTGCTGGGTGGCCGCGACATCGCGGCTGCGGTTGCCGCCGGACGCAGCGTGGTCGAGCACCTCGATGTCGGCGACCGTGTCACGATAGGCGGCTTCACCGGTGTCGTCGAACGACTGACCGCTACTCACGCGGTGCTGAACCTTGACAACGGCGATCGCGCCGTGGTCGTGCTCAGCGCGGTCACCGACGAGGCCTTGGTCGTTCATCGTGGTTGATCTGCTCGTTCGGAACGCCCGCCTGCTCGCGACGATGGATGCCGAGCGGCGCGAGCTCGCCGGTGGGTGGGTGTCGGTCACCGATGGGCTGATCGACGGCGTCGGTGTCGGTGTGGGGCCACCGGCGAACGTGGTGATCGACGCAGCGGACTGCCTCGTCACGCCCGGGCTGATCAACACGCACCATCACCTGTATCAGAACCTCACCCGAGCATTTCCGCCGATGACCGACAAGCCGTTGTTCGGCTGGCTCCAGTCGCTCTACCCGCTGTGGCGGGCCATCGACCCCGAGTCGGTCTACGTCTCCGCATGGGTCGGGCTCGCCGAGTTGGCACTCTCGGGGTGTACCACGTCGAGCGATCACCTGTACCTCCACCCACGGGGTGCCGGCGACCTCCTCGCTGCCGAGATCGAGGCCGCCCGAGATCTAGGTATCCGCTTCCATCCCACTCGCGGCTCGATGTCGCTGTCGGAGAAGGACGGGGGTCTGCCGCCGGACGATGTGGTCGCCGACGACGACGAGATCCTCGTCGCGAGCGAAGAGGCGGTGGCGCGTCACCACGATCGATCGTGGGGTGCGATGACACAGGTGGCGCTCGCGCCGTGTTCACCGTTCAGCGTGACCGAACAGCTGATGGTGCGCACTGCCGAGCTTGCGGAACGACTCGACGTGAGGCTGCACACGCACTTCGCCGAGAACGCCGAGGACGACGAGTTCAGCCTAGCCACGTTCGGGTGCCGGCCGATGGAGTATCTCGAGCGAACAGGCTGGTGCAGCGATCGGACCTGGGTGGCGCATTGCGTCATGCCGAACCACGACGAGATCCATCGGCTCGGCGCGGCCGGCATCGGCGTGGCGCACTGCCCGTCGAGCAACCTGATCCTCGCATCGGGTATTGCCCCGGTGGTCGATCTGAGAGCCGCAGGGGTCAGAGTCGGTCTCGGTGTCGACGGTTCCTCATCGGCCGATTCGGCGTCGATGTGGTTGGAGGCACGGCAGGCGATGCTGCTCGCCAAGCTGCGCAATGGGCCCGCCGCCGGCACAGCCCGAACGATGTTGGAAGTGGCCACGCTGGGAGGGGCAGGATGCCTCGGGCGCACAGGCGAACTGGGCGTCATCGGCGTGGGTGCGGTCGGCGATCTGGCGGTGTGGCCGCTCACCGGTCCGGCGTTCGCCGGCGCCATTGCCGATCCCATCGAGGCGTGGCTGCGATGTGGGCCGGTTTCGGCCCGCGACACGGTGGTGCACGGCACGCCGATCGTGAGCGATGGCGCGCTCGTCAGCGACCGACTCGATCAGATGCTTGCCGAGCACGCTCGCCACGCCGCCCGGATCCAGCAGCTCGACTGATCGCTGGTCGTCGGGCTCAAGGCCGCCCGGCGTGCGGGTGCGCGACGGTGACCGTGTAGATCGCCCCGCCCGCTTTGCCGGCGACCTCGTCGGGATGCGAGCCGGGTGCACACAGGATGTGCAATGTCGTGCCATGGTCGCCACCGAGCATGCATGCGTACGTCGGCATCGGTGTGGCGATCCGGTCGGTGATCGTGCCGCCTTCGGTGACGCGTACGACCTGTGAACCGAGGGCGTCCGAGAACCAGATGCCGCCCTCGGTGTCGAGGCTGCAACCGTCGGGGTACATGCCCGGAACCTCCGCCCACCGCCGCCGGTCGGTCAGCGTGCCGTCGGGGGAAATCTTGAACGCGGTGTAGCCCGCACCGAACGTCTCACCCACGATCAACGTGGTGCCGTCGGGGGTGATCACCGAACCGTTCGGGAAGAGCAGCTCGTCGGCGACCGCCTCAGTGGTGCCGTCGGGTCGAACGAGGATGAGCTTGGCGACGGCGATCTCGCCGCCCCCCTCCAGGTCGAACCCGAAGTTGCCCACGTAAGCATTACCCGTCGCATCGACCACCATGTCGTTGCAGTGCCCGGTGGCCAGGTCGGACAGGTCGGCGTGGAGCACGAACGCGCCATCGACCTCGCGTAACAGCTTGCGTTCCGTCATCGACACCACGAGCAGCGAACCGTCGGGCATCCAACCCAGACCACCGGGCCGGTCGGTGAATCCGTCGTGAACGGCACTTCGAGTGCCGTCCGCGGCGACCTGGTACACCGATCGCTGGTAGAAGTCGGAATACCAGAGTCGACCCGCGTGCCAGCGGGGTCCTTCGCCGAAGTCGACTCCACCCACCAACAGGTCAAGGTTCGCAGCCATCAGCGGACCCTATTCCAAACACGTTCGCGAGTGATCCCGGATCGCACCTCGGCGATGGCACAATGGACGCGTGTCGCCTCGAATCATCGTGCTCGTCGGCGCGCTTCTGATGAGTGCGGCGGCATGTTCTGCCGAACCGGAGCTGCTTGCCGCAGACGGAAACGAGACCTCGACAACGGTCGTGCGCGCCGTGACCACGACGACGGCTGCACCGATTCCGACAATTCGCAGCGTGGCGATCGTGGGCGATTCGCTGACGGTCGCGGCCACGGAGGAGCTGACACTCGAGCTGGCGTCGCTCGGGCTCGAGATCGTCGAGATCGACGCGGCGGTCGGTCGTCGTATTGCCGCCAACTCGAACGGCGCCGGAGTGCAGGGCGGTCTCGAGGCCGTGGAAACGCTCGTCCGCGCGGAGCAGCCAGATCTGTGGGTGATCGCGCTGGGTACAAACGACGCCGGGGGTTTTGCGAATGTCGACGTCGGCGCGGAGCAGGTCGAACTGCTCGTCGAGGAGTTGCCGCGGGACGTGCCGCTCGTGTGGGTGAACACGCACATCAGAGGGCGCGAGGGCGAGTCCGGAACGGTCAACGATGCGATTGCCAAGGGCCTACGCGGCCGTGGTCAGACCCTGATCGTCGACTGGACCGAGCCGGGCAGTCACCCACGCTCACTCGGCGACGACGGGATTCACCTCACCGAGCTCGGTGAGGGGTGGTGGGCATCGGCGGTCGCCGCCGGCATCGAAGAGATCGTGATGCAGACGGCCGACTGAGCTGTCGGGCTCAGCTGCCCCAGCGCGACTGACCGAAGCGGTAGCCGACCGAGCGCACGGTCTGGATCAGGTTGGCCTGTTCTTCGCCGAGTTTCGCCCGGAGTCGCCGCACGTGGACGTCGACGGTTCGAGCGCCGCCGTAGTACTCGTACCCCCACACGCGCGACAGCAGGATCTCGCGCGTGAAGACCTTGCCCGGGTTCTGGGCGAGGAACTTCAGCAGTTCGTACTCCATGAAGGTCAGGTCGAGCGGGTGTTGGGCGATGGTCGCCTGGTACGTCTCGAGGTTCAAGACGAGATCGCCGTACTCGACCATGTCGGGGCTCGAGGTGCCCGCAGTCTGGGAGAGCAGGTGTCGCAGGCGCGCATCGAGTTCGGCTGGGTGAAAGGGACTCAGGCAGAAGTCGTCGAAGAGATCGTCGCGGAGTTCGAGGTCGCCGAGTTGGGCACCGGTCACCAGGACCATCAGCAGAATCGGGTCGTCGGCGCGGCGCACCGTGCGGGCGAACGCCCAGGCGCCGTCGGTGCCGATGGTGCAGTCGACGATTGCTGCGGCCCACCCGTCGTCCGGTTCGTGCTCGGCCGCTTCGTCGGCGGACGCCACCGTCTTCCAGTTGTACCCGGCAAGGTCGAGCGTGCGCGCCAGTTCGGGCGAGACCGATTTGGCGAAGACAGCGATCGTGCCGCCTGCTGGTGTGAACACGTCGGACATCGGTGCCTCAGATCGAACCCAAGTAGCGATCGAGTTCGAACTGGGTGACCTGAGTCTTGTACTCACGCCACTCGCGACGTTTGTTTCGCAGGAACCATTCGAAGATGTGTTCGCCCAGCGTTTCCTGGACGAGTTCGGACCGCTCCATCACGCGCAGCGCCTCCGAGAGCGACTGCGGAAGGGTGGCGATGCCGAGCTTGGCGAGCGCAGCATCGTCCATTTCGAACATGTTCGCGTCAGCTTCTTCGGGGAGCTCATAACCCTCGGTGACGCCACGCATGCCGGCCGCCAGGATGAGGCTGAACGCGAGATACGGGTTGCACGCTGCGTCGGGAGAGCGGTACTCGATGCGAGTGGCCATCGGGTTCGACTTCTTCGGCACGGGTACACGAATCATACCGCTGCGGTTGTTGCGCGCCCAGCTCACGTGCACCGGAGCCTCGAATCCGGGCACGAGTCGCTTGTAGCTGTTGACCGTCTGATTGGTGATGGCCGTGATCTCGGGAGCGTGGTGCAACAGACCCGCCATGAACGACTTGGCCATCGGCGAGAGGAGGTACTCGTCGTCGGCGTCGTAGAACGCGTTGGCGTCGCCTCGGAACATCGACAGGTGCATGTGCATGCCCGACCCCTGCACCCCTTCGAGTGGCTTGGGCATGAACGTGGCATGCACCCCCTCGCCGGCGGCGACCTCCTTGACGACGAGGCGGAAGGTCATCACGTTGTCGGCCATCGAGAGCGCATCGGTGTGACGCAGGTCGATCTCTTGCTGGCTGGGCGAGTCCTCATGAAAGCTGTACTCGACCGGGATGCCGAGTTGTTCGAGCTGCCGGATGGTCTTCTTGCGAAGGTTGCCGGCGGCATCGTTGGTCGTGAGGTCGAAGTAGCCGCCGTTGTCGATCGGCTTGGGGCGCTTGCCGCGGATCGGTGGCTCGAAGTAGAAGAACTCGATGTCGGGGGCCACGTAGAAGGTGAAACCCTCATCGTGGGCGGCCCGCATGTGGCGACGGAGCACCTGTCGAGGGTCGCCTGCGAAGGGCGTGCCGTCGAGATGGTGGATGTCGCAGAACACCCGTGCCTCGGTTGCCCCAGGTTCGCCCCACGGGATGATCTCGAACGTGTCGGGATCGGGCACGGCGAGGACGTCGGCTTCCTGGATTCGGGAGAACCCGTCGATCGACGACCCGTCGAAGGTCATGCCGTCTTCGAGTGCGTTCTCGACCTCGGCCGGGCTGATGGCGAAGCTCTTGAGGTT
Organism: Ilumatobacteraceae bacterium; assembly: GCA_037969115.1. GTDB lineage: Bacteria > Actinomycetota > Acidimicrobiia > Acidimicrobiales > Ilumatobacteraceae > JBBKWQ01. Next base: position 4,584 of record JBBKWQ010000241.1, on the reverse strand, counting down.
GCCGAGCACGTCGGTGAACCACAGGCGTACGAGGCGCACGCCGCGCTCTTCGACCGTTCGGAGTACGTATTCGCGATGTTGATCGAGCATGTTGCCCACCTGCACAGTCTGGTCGGAGGAATTGCGAGTTGAAAGCACGAGGGGGACTCCCGCCGTGTGGAGTCCCCCTCGTCAGTACGCCGGCGTCATCGCAAGAGGTCCTACGTGTTGGCCTTGGCGACCTTCTTGGACGGCTTCTTGGCGGTCCGCTTGTCTGCTCGTTTGGCGGGAGCCGCGGCCTTGGCAGCGGCGGCGTCGCACACCACTTCGGTGATCATGCGGGCGACCGTGTACGGATCCATGTTGGCGTTGGGTCGACGGTCCTCGGCGTAACCCTTGCCGTCCTTTTCGACCTGCCAGGGGATGCGCATCGAGGCACCACGGTCAGAGACGCCGTAGCTGAACTTGTTCCAAGGAGCGGTCTCGTGATTGCCGGTGAGGCGGTCTTCGATGCCATCGCCGTAGTTCTTCACGAGCTCCATGTAGTTGGCGCCGATGGCGTCGCACGCGTCGATGACGGCGCTGTACCGCTCGCGCATCGCCACGTTCGAGAAGTTCGTGTGGCAGCCGGCACCGTTCCAGTCGCCCTTCACGGGCTTGGCGTCGAAGCTGATGACCACGTCGAAGTCTTCGGCGATGCGATGCAGCAGCCAGCGTGCGATGTGCATCTGGTCGCCCACCGAGGTTGGCCCGAGCGGACCGATCTGGAACTCCCATTGGCCGGGCATCACCTCGGGGTTCGTGCCGGACAGCGACAATCCGGCGTCGATGCACGCCTGCGTGTGCTGCTCGACGATGTCGCGGCCCATGATGCGATTCGCGCCGACGCCGCAGTAGTAGGGGCCTTGCGGAGCGGGCTGGCCGCCGCCGGGCGGAAAGCCGAGTGGGGAGCCGTCGAGTCGGAGCATGGTGTACTCCTGCTCGAGACCGAACCACATTTCTTGCTGGGCGAACTTCTTCTCGGCGCGGGCACACGCAGCGCGGGTGTTGGATGGGTGCGAACGCCCGGTCGAGGCGAGCATCACCTCGCACATCACGAGGATGTTACGGCCGCCGCGGATCGGGTCGTGACACTGGAACACCGGGTGCAGTACGCAGTCGGACTTGTCGCCGGTCGCCTGATTGGTCGATGAACCATCGAAGCTCCAGATCGGTGGCGTGGAAATCTCGTCATGCAGGATCTTGGTCTTGCTGCGAAGCGCCGGGGTCGGCTCGGTGCCATCGAGCCAGATGTATTCAGCTTGGTACGCCACGAATGTGGTCCTCTCGAGATTGAACGGATGTGTGAGCAGCGGCACTGTGCCTGGCCGGCGTTTCCCATCCATGTCTCGAATGTGAATGCTGTGTGAACGACGTTGCGGGCGGGTCGTGGGGGCGCCGTGGCTTCACCGGTTGCCAGGGCTATGTTTCGCGGATGCGAACATTCGAACTGGAACACCCCGCGTCCGCTCCCCCGTCTCGCCCACGTGCGAAGGCCGCTCTGCGCTCGCTCGTGGTGGCTGGACTCGTCGCCGGCGTGGCGGTCTTCGCGGCGGCTCCGAGCGCTCCGGTGCTGGCTGCGACGGTGCCCGCCGGTTTCACCGACACGCTGGTTGCGTCGGTTTCGAACGGCACCACCGTCGAGGTGCTCCCGACGGGGCGAATCGTCGTGCTGGAGCAGACCGGACGGGTTCGCAGCGCCTTTCCCGGTCAGTCACTGCAAACGGCGGCGAACCTTTCGGTGTGCTCGCAGGGTGAACGCGGTCTGCTCGGGTTCACACACGATCCGGGATTCATGACGAACTCGCTCGTATACGCCTACTACACGGCTCCGTCGGCAAACGGCTGTGTCAACCGGGTCAGTCGGTTCACCATGAACGGTGGCACGCTCAATGTGGGGAGCGAGATGGTGTTGCTCGACAACATCTCGTCGGTCAACACGAACCACAACGGCGGTGACCTCGATGTCGGTTCCGACGGCAACCTGTACGTGGCGGTTGGCGATGCCGGTGCTGACCCGCGAGGTGATTCCGGCAGCGCCGGCAGAAACAACGCGGCCAAAGATCTGTCATTGCTGAATGGCAAGCTCCTCCGTATCGGTCTCGACGGTCAGTCGCCGGCCGACAATCCGCTGAACGTCTCGGGATCAGCGCGCTGCGCGACTCGTGGCAACACAGCGGCGACGCCGACGACGCTCTGTTCGGAGATCGCGTTGTGGGGCTTGCGCAACCCATATCGAATCGCCTTCGACCCGAACCGTGGCGACGATCGGATCTTTCTGAACGACGTCGGCCAGGGCACGTACGAGGAGGTCGACGAGGCAGGCGGCAGCATCGGGCTCGGTCTCGACTTCGGCTGGAACGTGTGCGAAGGCCCGTGTTCGCCGGGGAACTCAGCGGGCCACGTCGATCCGATCGCGTACTACGGCCGCGACAAGGGTCAGTACATCACGGGCGGTGCGTTCGTGCCCAACGGCCTGTGGCCCGAGTCGTACGACGGCGGGTATTTCTTCGGCGACGGTGGTTCCGGAGCGATCTGGTTCATGAACGCCGACCGAGAGGTCGACATCGACGCGCCGTGGGCGACGGGGGCGTTCGGGCTGTCCGACATGGCGTTCGGGTTCGACGAGAACGGCCGGACGGCGCTGTACTACGTCACCTACGGCGGGCAGCTGCGCAAGATCACGTGGAACGGCCAGGGTGTGGGCAGCAATTCCAGCAACTTGGCGTTCGAGCCGTTCGACGCACAGTCGGGCACCGATCGTCAGTACGACACACGTTCGGGCAATGGCGTGATCGCCGGCGAAGTGCGGGCCGGCACGACTCGTCTGGTGCAGCTGAACGCGCCCGACGGCGCGAAGGCGGCGATGGTGAACATCACGACCGCGGGTAATGCGGGCGGCGGGTTCGTCCAGGCGTGGCAACCGCGCACGCGACGGCAAGAGACGTCGATCCTGAACTTGCAGGACACGACATCCGATGTGTCGAACGCGACCGTGGTCGCGCTCGACGACAGCGGTCGGTTCGTGGTCGGTTCCACGACAGGCGTCGATCTGATCGTCGACGTGATGGGCTGGTTCGTCGAGACGCCCGGTACGTCCGACAGCGGCCGTTTCGTGCCGCTCGGGCCGTCGCGCTCGGTCGACACGCGTCAGCCGTCCGGCGCCTCGTTGCCGTCCGGTTCGACCAACCCCTATACGCAGTCCGGCGAGGTCGCGAACGTGCGGCTCGCGAACCTGCTCGGCGTGCCCTCGGTGGCCAATGTCGAGTCGGTCGCGCTCATCGTGACGGCGATCGGGAGCAGTTCGGGCAGTGGGTATGTCGCTGTGAGTCCGAGCGATGGTCCGCCACCGCAGAAGTCGAACGCGAACACGAACGGCGGCGGTGACATCCGCGCCAACGTCGTCGTCGTTCCACTCGGCGCCGACGGTTCGGTCGACGTACAGATGGTGCGCGTCGACGATGTGCTGATCGATGTGGTCGGCTACTTCACCTCGGACAGTGCATCGTCGTCGTCGTCCGGTCTGATGACGACGGTCGCCCCGACCCGCGTGTACGACGAGCGAGTGCCCGGTACGGCGCCGGCGCCGGCCGGAGGCAGCGTGCGGGTCACCATGACGAACGGTGTTCCGGCAATGGCGGGGGCCAAGGGCGTGCTGCAGAACGTGACCATGACCGCCACGAACGGGTTCGACTATGTGACCGCGTACCCGGGCACGGGAAGTCCGCCCGATTCGTCGAACGTCAACGCCACCGCGGCGGGCCAGACACGTGCCGCGTTCGCATTCACGCCGGTCGGCTCGCAGAACGGGGTGTCGTTCTTCACGTTCGGCGAATCGGTGCTGATCGTCGATGTCTTCGGCTTCTTCCAGCCGTAGCCTCATGGTGTGCGATCGGGTCTGCGGCAAACGGGCTCGGTCGCACACTGTCGTTCCGTGTACGGACGCTGACGTGGATGACATCGCCGGACTTTTCCGTTCGCAGCGCTCGTCAGCCCACCATGTTGTGTTGTGTGGAGCGTGGAATCATGGACCGGCCCCGTGTTGTATGTCCGGACTGTGATCGACGTATCATCCGATCGGACCGGCGGGGTCTCCCGACGGTCGCAGGAGGCATTGGCGTGAGACACGGTTGGCTGGTTGGCGGGGCGGCGATGCTGTTCGTCGCGTCGTGCAGCGGCAGTGACGCTCCCAGCGCGACGGCGCCGACGCCGGGCACCGATGCCTCGACCACCGTCGAGGTCGAGTCGACCGAAACGTCCGCAGCGGTGCAGGAGACCACGACCACTCCCGCTCCCGTCGAGGAAACCACGACGACCGCAGCCCCGACGACCGAACCCGAGCCGACCACCACGATCGACAGTGGCCCGTTCCTGATAGATGTTCCGGGCAAGATCGTCGAGTCGGCGCCGGGAGTGAACTCGGCGGGCGAGATCTGGGAGCTGATCCCGAACGTGTGGTTCTTCGTCCCGAGTGAGCTCGACCCCAACGACCCCAACGTCTTCATCGCAGAGCCGGAGGACGCCGAAGTCCTCGCGGCCTACGCCCGCCATCTCCACGCCAACTAC
>JBBKWQ010000240.1:0-11103 GCA_037969115.1 Ilumatobacteraceae bacterium | reverse complement strand
GTGATCACCCAGCAGGTCACGAACGGCATCGCCGTTCGCATGGCCGTGCTCTTCGACGTGCTCGGCAGCGGCAACGACCTGGAGGAAACGCCATGACCGACACCAACACGACACTCACCGACACGACACCCACCGACACCGTCGACCACGACGGTGACGTGCTGATCGCTGGTGGAACTCTCCTCGACGTGACAGGCGAGCGACGTGCCGATGTGCGGCTCTCGGACGGACTGATCGCCGAAGTGGGCGACCTGGCACCGGGCGACGGTGAAACCGTCATCGATGCGACGGGTTGCGTCGTGAGTCCTGGGTTCGTCGATCTCCACGTGCACCTGCGCGAACCCGGTCAGGAGGAAGCCGAGACGATTCAGACCGGATCGCGCGCGGCTGCATTGGGCGGGTTCACCGCCGTCGTCGCGATGCCGAACACCGATCCCACGCAAGACTCGGTGAGCGTTGTCGACTTCGTGCGCGCTCAGGGCGTGGCCGCCGGTTTGTGCGATGTGCACCCCGCAGGATCCATCACGATCGGTCGAAGCGGTCAGCTACTGTCACCGTTGGGTGAACTGGCCGGAGTGGGTGTTCACCTGTTCACCGACGACGGCACCGGCGTGCAGGATCCGCTCCTGATGCGTCGGGCGATGGAGTACTCGCTCGACCTCGACATCGTGCTGGCGCAACACTGTGAGGTCGCACGCCTGACCGAGGGTGCCGTGATGCACGAAGGACGGTGCTGCTCGTCCCTCGGCCTGCCAGGGTGGCCGTCGATCGCCGAGGAACTCATGGTGCATCGAGACATCGAACTTGCACGGCTCACCGGTGCGCGCGTGCACTTCCTTCACCTGTCCACCGCCGGCAGCGTCGATTTGGTGCGCCGAGCGAAGGCGGATGGTCTCGATGTCACCGCCGAGGCCACACCACACCACATCAGCCTCACCGACGAGTTGCTCGCCGGCTATTCGTCGCTCTACAAGGTGAACCCGCCGCTTCGTACGATGGAGGATGTCGAGGCCGTGCGCCTCGGCTGTGCCGACGGAACGATCGACGCCATCGCTACCGACCATGCGCCCCACGTCGCCGAAGCCAAGGAACGGCCGCTCGATGCGGCTCCTCCCGGCATGCTCGGGCTCGAAACGGCGCTGGGCGTCGCTCTCGCGCATCTCGACATGCCCATTGCCGACGTGATCGCGATGATGTCGTGGAAACCCGCGGCGATCGCCGGGCTCGACGATCGTCACGGGCGCCCGATCAGTGCAGGTGAACCGGCAAACCTCACGGTGTTCGACCCGACCGTCGAGTGGCGGGTGGAGCCGGGGGCACTGGCGAGCAAGAGCCGCAACACGCCCTACGTGGGTGTGCCGTTGCGCGGCCGGGTGCGCCACACCGTGCTGCGTGGTTCGGTCGTGGTCGCCGACGGGGAGGCACAACGATGAGTGCCGATACCGTCATGAATGACCATACAGAAATCGGAATAATAATGCGGGGAGTGGAATGGACATGAATCGAGGGATCCGAGACGGTGCTCTGGTGTTGGCCGACGGCAGCGTGTTCGAGGGCGAACTCATCGGTACCGAGCCGCCCGGTTCGATCGCCACGGGCGAAGTGGTGTTCAACACGGCGTTGTCGGGATATCAGGAGATCATCACCGATCCCAGCTATGCGGGCCAGATCATCACGTTCACATATCCGCACATCGGCAACTACGGCGTGAACGCCGCCGACTCCGAGTCGCGCGGAGCGTTCTGCCGGGGTGTGATCGTTCGAGAGCTCGCGCGTCGACACAGCAACCATCGCGCTGAACGTGGACTCGATGCGCTGCTCGCCGAACAGTCCATTCCGGCGATCGCAGGCATCGACACGCGCCGGCTCACGCGCATCCTGCGCGACACGGGAGCAATGTCGGGAGCGTTCGGAGGTGTCGACGAGTCGGCGCTGCTGGCGGCAGCGCAGTCCGAGCCGGGTACCGACGGTGTCGACCTCGTCGCTGCCGTGACCACCCCGGACGCCTACTCGGTCGGCGACACCGGTCCGCTCATCGTCGCCTACGACTTCGGGATCAAGACGACCATCGTGCGCTACCTGTCAGGGCTCGGTCGCGTGGAAGTGGTACCCGCATCGACCTCGACCGCCGACGTACTGGCGCGAGAACCCGACGGGGTGTTTCTGTCGAACGGACCCGGCGACCCGACGATGGTGCCGTATGCAATCGACAACATTCGCGGTCTGATCGGACAGGTCCCGATGTTCGGGATCTGTCTCGGCCACCAGCTCCTCGGACTGGCGCTCGGTGGCGACACCCTGAAGCTGCCCTTCGGGCATCACGGCGCCAATCATCCCGTGAAGAATCTCGCCACCGGCAGCGTCGAGATCACCAGCCAGAACCACAACTTCGCGGTCGACGCCGACTCATTGGTCGGTCGAGCCGTGATGACTCACGTGAACCTCAACGACGGCGTCTGCGAAGGCCTCGCAGTGGCCGATGAGCGCTGCTTCAGCGTGCAGCATCATCCGGAGGCCGGACCAGGTCCGCACGACAGCTCGTACCTGTTTCAGCAGTTCGCCGAACTGATTTCGACCGGGAAGGTGGCGCACTGATGCCGCGACGTGACGACATCTCGTCGATCCTGATCATCGGCTCGGGCCCGATCGTCATCGGCCAGGCCTGCGAGTTCGACTACTCGGGAACGCAGGCCTGCCGGGTGCTCCGCGACGACGGCTTCCGGGTGATCCTCGCCAATTCGAACCCGGCGACGATCATGACCGATCCTGACTTCGCAGACGCGACCTACGTCGAACCACTCACCTGGGAGGTCTTGGCGTCGATCATCGAACGGGAACGTCCCGATGCCGTGCTGCCGACGTTGGGAGGTCAGACCGGTCTGAACGTGGCCATGGAGTTGTTCGAACGCGGACTGATCGGCGTGCCGGGTACGCCCGAGATGATCGGAGCGAACGCGGAGGCCATCGCAACCGCCGAAGATCGCGAGCTGTTCAAACAAGCCATGATCGAGATCGGTCTCGACGTGCCGGAATCGGGCACCGCTCACAACATCGACCAGGCGCGGGTCATCGTCGAGCGGATCGGACTGCCCGTCATCATCAGGCCCGCCTACATCCTCGGCGGGCGCGGCACCGGAATAGCCAGCACGCTCGACGAATTCGAGCGCCTCGCCGCCAACGGCATCACAGCGAGTCCGATCGGCGAGATCCTCGTCGAGGAGTCGATCGCCGGTTGGAAGGAATACGAGTTGGAGGTCATGCGCGATCACGCCGACAACTGCGTGATCATCTGCTCGATCGAGAACGTCGATCCGATGGGCGTGCACACCGGCGACTCCATCACCGTTGCCCCGCAGCAGACCCTCACCGACGTCGAGTACCAGCAGATGCGCAACGCATCGCTCGCCTGCATCCGTCGAGTCGGCGTCGAGACCGGCGGCTCCAACGTTCAGTTCGCCGTCGATCCTGCGACTGGTCGTCAGGTCATCATCGAAATGAACCCGCGGGTGTCCAGGTCGTCGGCATTGGCGTCGAAGGCGACCGGTTTCCCGATCGCCAAGATCGCTGCCAAGTTGGCCGTCGGGTACACGCTCGACGAGATTCCCAACGACATCACTGCCACGGCAACGTCGTCTACGCCCGCCAGCTTCGAACCGGTCATCGACTATGTGGTCACCAAGATTCCCCGATGGGCGTTCGAGAAGCTGCCGGGCACCACCGGCGTGCTCGGCACACAGATGCAGTCGGTCGGCGAGGTCATGGCCATCGGCCGCACGTTCCCCGAAAGCCTCCAGAAGGCGCTGCGATCGCTCGAGCAGGGCCGGCTCGGGCTCAACTGCGACCCTGCGGCGGCTCAGATGGCCGAGTGGTCCGACGACGAACTCCTGGCTCGGGTGGCCGTTGCCACGCCCGAACGGATCTTCCAGGCAGGCGAATTGTTGCGGCGAGGTGCCACCGTCGACGACGTGCACGAGGCGTGCAAGATCGATCCGTGGTTCCTCGATCAGATGTCGGTGATCTGCGAGGAACAGGCCGTGTTGGCCGAGATCGGATTCGACGGGATGGATCGGCGCGCCTATCGGCGTGCGAAACGCCTGGGCTTCGCCGACGCACAGCTCGCGCATCTGTGGAAATCGACGGAGGACGATGTCCGCAGCGCCCGCGAATCGTTCGGCGTGCTGCCGACCTACAAGACGGTCGACACGTGTGCTGCCGAGTTCGCCGCCGCGACCCCGTACCACTACTCGACATACGAGGACGAGACCGAGGTGCGCTCGTCGGATCGGCGCAAGGTCGTCATCCTCGGCTCGGGGCCGAATCGCATCGGGCAGGGGATCGAGTTCGACTACTGCTGCGTGCATGCCAGCTTTGCATTGCGCGAAGCGGGCTACGAGACGATCATGATCAACTGCAACCCCGAGACGGTGTCGACCGACTACGACACGAGCGATCGCCTGTATTTCGAACCGCTCACGCGTGAAGATGTCCTGAACGTGATCGCCGCCGAGCAGCCCGAAAAGGTCATCGTGTCGCTCGGCGGTCAGACCCCGCTGAAGCTCTCGGGCGAGATTCCCGCCGCGCTCGTTGCGGGCACGTCGGCGCGTTCCATCGACGACGCGGAAGACCGCGAGCGCTGGAACGCACTGTGCGAGGAGTTGAAGATCCCGCAACCGCCGGGCGGCACGGCGATCGATCTCGAACAGGCGCTCAGCATCACCGACGACATCGGCTTTCCGGTCCTCGTGCGTCCCAGCTACGTGCTGGGTGGGCGAGCGATGCAGATCGTGCACGACCGCAACCATTTGGCGCGGGCGATGGAGGAGCTGCGCGGCTTCGGCAGCCTCGGCAAGGAAGGTGGACTCTCCGCCGAGCGGCCGGTCCTGATCGACCGCTTCTTGGCATCGGCCACGGAGGTCGATGTCGATGCGATCCGCGATCACACCGGCGAGGTACTCATCGGCGGCGTCATGGAACATGTCGAAGAGGCCGGGGTGCACTCGGGTGACTCGGCCTGTGCGATCCCGCCCCAGACGTTGCCCGATTGGGTCGTCGAGGTGATCGAGGCGTACACCGGTGCGATCGCCGAGAGGCTCGACGTCCGCGGTCTGATCAACGTTCAGTTCGCCGTGGTCGGTACCACGGTGTTCGTGATCGAGGCCAACCCGCGGGCCAGCCGCACCGTGCCCTTCGTCGCGAAGGCGCGCGGTGTCCCGCTCGCGAAGGTGGCGACACGGGTGATGCTGGGCGCCACGCTCGCCGAACTGCGTGCGGAGGGCGTGTTGATCGAACCGGTGTCGGGACACGTGTCGGTGAAGGAGGCCGTGCTGCCGTTCAACCGCTTTCCCGAGGTCGATCCGGCGCTCGGGCCCGAGATGCGTTCCACCGGTGAGGTCATGGGCATCGATGCAGGTTTCGGCACGGCGTTCTTCAAGGCAGAACTCGCCGCGGGCAACGGTCTGCCGGCGGAGGGAACCGTCTTCCTGTCGCTGAACGATGCGGACAAGCCCGCCGGGCTGGTCGTGGCGAAGCGGCTGAGCGCACTCGGTCTGAGCATCGTGGCCACACAGGGCACCGCCGACTATCTGGCTCGCTTCGGGCTCGCCGTCGACCAGATCCTCGCGAAGGTGCAGGAGCAGACCGACACCCCCACAGCGGTCGACCTGATCGCCGAGGGCAAGATCAGCTTCGTGGTGAACACCCCGCGGGGCTCCGTGGGCCGCAGCGACGGTGAACACATCCGCAAGGCGGCGAGCATGCATCGGGTCAGCTGTGTCACGACGGTGAGCGCAGCCCTCGCGGCAGCTCAGGGGCTGGCCGAGCGGCCAGGCGCCGGACTCGCGGTGAAGACCCTTCAGGAGTACCACAAGCGATGACGGTCTCGACGACGGTTCACGTCGGATCGCTCGAGTTCCGTAATCCGGTCATGGCCGCATCAGGGACCGCCGGCTACGGGGCCGAGCTCTCCGATTTCTTCGACCTGTCGACGATCGGGGCGGTGGTCACGAAGTCGTTGGCGGCGTTCGCGTGGGACGGCAATCCGGCTCCACGCGTCCACCCCACTCCACAGGGCATGATCAACGCCGTCGGGCTACAGGGCTCGGGCGTCGGGTACTGGCTCGACAACGAGCTGCCTGCGCTCATCGACACCGGTGCCACGGTGGTCGCCAGCATCTGGGGCCGTTCGATCGACGAGTACCGCGAAGCCGCCGAGTTGATGTCGGGTGCCCCACCGCAAGTCGTGGCTGTCGAAGTCAATCTGTCGTGCCCGAACCTCGAGGGACGGGGTTCGATCTTCGCTCACGATGCAGCAATCTCGGCCGACGTGATGCGGGCGACGCAAGCCTGTGGTCGACCGCGTTGGGCGAAGCTGAGCCCGAACACCGATCACCTCGTGGAGGTCGCCGAGGCGGTGCACGACGCCGGCGCTGAAGCGGTGACCTTGATCAACACGTTGCTCGGCATGGTCATCGACCCGACAACACTCAGGCCGGCGCTCGGCAACGGTGGCGGTGGGTTGTCGGGGCGCGCGATACATCCGGTCGCGGTGCGTGCGGTGTACGACGTGCACCGGGCGGTTCCCGAACTTCCCGTCGTCGGTGTGGGTGGAGTCGCTTCAGGTTGGGACGCGGCCGAGTTGATGATCGCCGGTGCTGCAGCGATTCAGGTCGGCACGGCCAGTTTCGCCGATCCGCGCGCATGCCGCCGCGTGGTCGACGAACTCGTCGCATGGGCCGAGAACGCGGGCATTGCCGACTTGGGGCAGCTGAGCGCGATAGCGTGTCGAGATGGCAACACCTCCGCAGTTGACCCCGGAGCAGCGGACCGCAGCACTCGTCAAAGCGGCTGAAGCTCGTGCCGCACGGGCCGACATCAAAGCCCGCTTGAAGATGGGCTCGATGTCGCTCTCCGAGGCCCTCGACTCCACCGACCCCAACGTCGGAAAGTTGAAGGTCGTCGCGATGCTCGAATCGCTGCCCGGCACCGGCAAGGTCAAGGCTCGACGAGTCATGGACGACATCGGCATCGCCGACAACCGGCGTGTCCAGGGGCTCGGTGCGCAGCAGCGCAAGGCGCTCTTGGAACAGCTGGGCACCTGATCCGTTGATCATTGTCGTCTCCGGCCCAGGAGGCGTCGGTAAGGGCACGATCGTCGATGCGCTCGTGCGGCGCGACCCGGCGCTCCACCTGAGTCGATCGTGGACCACTCGCGAACGGCGCCAAGGGGAGTCGGCAGACGCTTATGTGTTCACGTCACCGGAATCGTTCGAGTCGCGAATCGAATCGGGTGGGTTTCTCGAGTGGACGGAGTTCCTCGGCAATTATTACGGCACGCCTGTCCCCGAAGACACCGGAGAGCGCGATCTCGTTCTCGAGATCGAAGTCGACGGCGCTCAGCAGGTGAAACGCCGGTTTCCCGACGCCATTCTGATCTTCGTGATGCCACCATCTCGGGACGAGCAGGAGCGACGGCTTCGTGGCCGGGGCGATCCCGGCGACAAGGTGCTCGCTCGTCTGAAGAAGGCCGAGCTCGAGGAACCGATCGGGCGCCGACTCGCCGACCACATCGTGGTCAACGACGATCTCGACCGAACCATCGACGGTCTCCTGACCATCATCGATTGTGAACGTAGGCGGTAAGCTGTTCTGGCTGTCGCGGCCCTTTCCGGCGAGAGCACGTTCACCAAAGGAGCTGGTCGCATGGTCCAGAGTCACGAATCGATGATGAATCCGCCCGTCGAAGGTCTGCTCGACCGCGTCGACTCGAAGTTCAGCCTGGTCACCCTGGCTGCGCGGCGAGCCCGCAATATCAACTCCTACTTCAACCAGTTGGGCGACGGCCTCGGGCACATGATCCCGCCACAGGTTTCGTCCACGTCTCGTAAGCCGATCAGCATCGCTTTCGAAGAGATCTCGCAGAACAAGATCATCTGGACCGCACCCAAGGCGCCGGTCGTGGCCGAAGAGGCCGACGACGCGTCCGAGGCCTGACCGGCGCAGCCTGAGATCCTCGTGCTGGCGGGCAAACGGATCGTTCTCGGTGTCAGTGGTGGTATCGCCGCTTACAAGTCGGTCGAGGTCTGCCGTCGGCTGATCGACGCAGGCGCACACGTCTCGCCGGTGATGACCAGGGGGGCCGAGCACTTCCTCGGCCGCACCACGTTGTCCGCACTGGCGAGCGAGCCCGTGCAAACCGAACTGTTCGACGCGGCGAAGCCGATCCCGCACACTGCACTCGGTCAGCAGGCCGACCTGATCCTGATCGCTCCGGCAACGGCTCGGGTGATCGCTGCGTACGCCCACGGCTTGTCCACCGACCTGCTCACCAACACGTTGCTGGCGACGCGCGCCCCAGTGGTGGTTTGCCCGGCGATGCACACCGAAATGTGGGAACACCCCGCCGTGGTGCACAACATCGCGGTGCTCCGGAGCCGAGGGGTGCACATCGTCGAACCAGAGAGCGGCCGACTCGCCGGTGGCGACATCGGTACGGGTCGCCTCGCGTCTCCGGTATCGATCGTGGCAGCGGTGGAACGTGTCCTGTCTCCTGGCGATCTGGCGGGCACGAAGATCGTCGTGAGCGCGGGTGGCACGCGCGAACCCATCGACGCCGTGCGAGTGATCGCGAATCGGAGCTCGGGCAAACAGGGCTACGCGATCGCAGCGGAAGCAGCGATCCGGGGTGCCGACGTCGTACTCGTGACCACGGTCGATCTGCCGACACCGACCGGCGTTCGTACGGTGACCGTCGAGACGGCTTCCCAGATGGAGGCTGCGATGCGTGACGAAGCCGCTGAGGCCCACATCGTGGTGATGGCGGCGGCAGTTGCCGACTTCCGTCCGAAGTCTCCGGTTCCCGGCAAGATCAAGAAGCACGACGGTGTTCCCGACATCGTCCTCGAACCGACCCCGGACATTCTCGCCGGGTTGGGCGCAGTCAAGCCAGACGGTCAGGTCCTCGTCGGTTTCGCCGCCGAGACGTCCGACCTGCTCGCGAATGCTCAGGCCAAGCTCGACCGCAAGCACCTCGACCTGATCGTGGCGAACGACGTCGGCGCGCCGAAGACGGGCTTTCAGCACGACACGAATGAGGTGACGATCCTCAGAGTCGGAGGCCCGCCCGTTAGCGTAGGTCTACGCGACAAACGCGAGATCGCGCGTGCCGTCGTCAATGAAATCGTCGCCGTGCGCGAACGGACCGGCTGAACAGCGGTCCCCAGAACGAATACATGAAGGAGTAGCTATGTCGCGTTGGACGTTTACCTCGGAGAGTGTCACGGAAGGGCACCCCGACAAGATGTGTGATCAGGTCAGCGACGCCGTTCTCGACGCCATCCTCACCGAAGATCCACACGGGCGCGTGGCCTGCGAGACCATGCTCACGACCGGGTTGTGCGTGGTCGCCGGTGAGATCACCACGACCGCGTACGTCGACATTCCCAAGATCGCGCGTGAGACCATCAAGCGAATCGGGTACGACAATGCGCTGTTCGGATTCGACGGGAACACATGTGGTGTCATCGTCTCGCTCGACGAGCAGAGCCCGCACATCGCGCAAGGCGTCGACCGCAGCGAGGAGACCCGGAGCGGTCTGTCCGTCGAGGACGAGATCGAATCGCAGGGTGCCGGCGACCAGGGCATGATGTTCGGCTACGCGTCGAACGACACGCCTGACCTGCTGCCGCTCCCGATCTGGACCGCTCATCGTCTCGCCGAGCGGTTGGCCGAGGTTCGCAAGTCCGGGCAGGTGCCATACCTTCGTCCCGACGGCAAGACGCAGGTCACCTTCGACTACGAGGACGGCAAGCCGGTCGCACTCCGTGGCGTGTTGATCTCGACGCAGCATCAGGAGGGGATCGATCGTGACAGCGTGATTCGCCCCGACCTGATCGAACAGGTCATCCGGCCGGTCATTCCCGAGCAGTTCGCCGACGACGACTACGAGGTCTACGTGAACCCGACGGGAACCTTCGTGTACGGCGGGCCGCACGCCGACTGCGGTCTCACCGGACGAAAGATCATCGTCGATACCTACGGCGGTATGGGGCGCCACGGTGGTGGGGCGTTCAGCGGTAAGGACCCGTCGAAGGTCGATCGCTCGGCGGCATACGCAGCACGTTGGGTCGCCAAGCACGTCGTCGCGAGTGGGGCCGCCGAACGATGTGAGGTGCAGGTCGCCTACGCCATCGGCATGGCGCATCCGGTGAGCATCTACGTCGACACGTTCGGTACCAACCAGATCGACGAGGCCGCCATCACCGCTGCCGTGCAGAAGGTCTTCGACCTCCGTCCCGGTGCGATCATCCGCGACCTCGACCTCAAGAAGCCGGGCTATCAGGCGACGGCCGCCTATGGGCACTTCGGTCGGCCCGGTTTCACCTGGGAAGAGACGGTTCGGCTCGACGAGTTCAAGGCTGCCGCCGGAATCTGAGTGGCCGACACGGGCGATTCCGAAGCCCGCGTCGTCGTTCGGGTCCAGCCGAACGTGTCCGGGCTCGACAGGCAATTCGACTATCTCGTCCCACCGAACTTGCGTCGTCGGCTCGCGCTCGGGTCGATGGTACGTGCGCCCCTGCACGGTCGGCGCGTCGGTGGCTGGGTGGTCGAGATCGACCCGGATGCTGCGCTGGGCGCCGGCGCCGAGTCGCTCGGCGTGCCGCTGAAGGAGATCACCAAGGTGTCCGGCGTCGGTCCGCCTCGCGACCTGATCGAGCTGAGTGCCTGGGCCGCGGTGCGTTGGGCGGGTCGGAGCCGCAACTTCCTGCTCGCGGCATCACCGCACCGCAACGTCGAATCGCTCCCAGACTCTCAGCGCACCGGTCGACGGCCCGAACCGACGTCGCCGGCGTCGGCCTCGCTGCTCGCTGATGGTGGCGGGGTCCTCCGTCTACCGCCGACCAGCGATCCGCTCCCCGCGGTGCTCACCGCAGTCGGGACCGGCCCCACACTGGTTGTCACGCCCGGCGTCGATCAGGCGATGTTGATGGGTGCGCGGCTTCGTCGCGCCGGCCTGTCGGTCGCGGTGATGCCGGACGGGTGGGCGGCTGCTGCGGGGGGCGTCGATGTCGTGATCGGATCGCGGACGGCGGCGTGGGCGCCATGTCC
>JBBKWQ010000239.1:0-3379 GCA_037969115.1 Ilumatobacteraceae bacterium | reverse complement strand
GAGCAACCACCGTCTTCCCCACGACGGAGGACGTGCTGCCCGCGCCCCGGTCGCCCTACGGAGTGACGAAACTCGCCGGCGAACATCTCGCAATGTTGTACGCCGCCAACTTCGCCCTTCCGACGGTGGCGCTTCGGTACTTCACCGTCTACGGGCCACGCCAGCGCCCCGACATGGCCACCCACCGTTTGCTCGTGGCCGGCCTCACCGGAGACACCTTTGAACTCTACGGCTCGGGTGATGCCCTGCGCGACTTCACCTATGTCGGTGACGTCGTCGAAGCCAACATCCTCGCCGCATCCACATCGGCGGACTTGGGCCTGGCGATGAACGTCGCAGGCGGATCGTCGGTGTCAATGAATGAACTCATCGACGCTGCAGGGCGCGCTGTCGGCAGCCCGATCAAGGTTCGGCGTACCGAGGTCGCACTCGGCGACGTTCCACGTACCGAGGCATCGACCGACCGGGCCAGGCAACTGCTCGGGTGGCAGCCTCGAACTACGCTGGAGGACGGCCTTCGTCGCCAAGCTCAATCGGTGCGTGCGTGGCTTGATAGGGCATGACCGGCCGGAATCCGACCGGCGGAACGCGGACGGTTCGCGTCTTCGGCATCGAAGCCGACCGCTTCACGGGCGCCGGGATGATCCATCGGGCGCTGGCGGATCGACTCGAAACAGATCTGGGCGGCGACTGGCGCGTGGAGAGTGAGAACGGCTCGACCAGCATCCTGTCGCGGCTCGTCGTCAGTCCGAGACCGTCGTCTGCATCGGTGTGGTTGTCGAGCCCGATGCCAGCGCGCCGACCGGCAGGTGCCTTCCTCCCGTTCGTCTATGACCTTCGATGGCGAGGAACGCGATCGGGAATTGCGCGACGGTATCGCTCCACCGACCTGCGACGGCTCATGCGTCATGCTGATCACATCTTCACCATCAGTGACCACGTACGTTCTCAGCTGATCGAAGTGAGTCCTCGCCGAGCCGACGACGTCTCTGTCGTGCCAATGGGTCCGGGGCAGTTCGAGGGTCGCCCTGTCGTCTCGCCGATCGACTCGCGCACCATTCTCATGATCGGCCGCGCTCGCCACAAGCGCAACGAGGAACTCGCAAGGCTCCTGGTCACATCCAGTCTCGTGCGAGAGGATTTTCGCGTGCGCGCAGTCAGCGTGTCCGACGAGACGAAGAATACGTTGCAGCTTCTCGGCAACGCCGCTTTCTTCGCCGACCAACTCGATATCAGCGAACTTGCGCAGGAATATGAACGGGCAAGCGTCTACGTGACTCTCGGAGTGTCCGAGGGATTCGGGCTCCCCTACGTGGAAGCTGCGCATCGCGGGTGTGATGTCATCGCCGCCGACGTTCCCGTTGCCCACGAGGCCCTGGGGAAGTTCGCAAAGTTCGTCGACGCGGCGGAACCCACCGTCGAGCAGTTGGAGCAGGCACTCACATCATGGAACTCAGACCGGGTGCGAGCGTTGATGGGAAACGCTCTGAGCCGATCGTGGGACGACACCTCCCAGCATGTCGCTCGCCAGGTCAAACTGTCGGCAAACGCGAACACGAGGCGTTGACATGATCAGAGTGCTTCGGGGTGAGTCGCTCAGGTTCGCAGACCAGATCGTCAACAGCGCGTCGAGTGCGGTCTTTGCCTTTGGAGCCGTCCTGCTGCTGTCTGCCGCGGACTTCGGTCGTGCCTCTCTGCAACTGATCCTCATGTCAGTCATGCTCGGATTCGTACGCACCGCCGTCTACGAGGCGGCGCTTTTCACTCGCAGCGACGAACTCACGCCACGTCACTTCGCCTGGCTGATGCCTCGCTTGGCCCTCGTCTGTGCTGGGGCAACCGGTACGGTGATGCTTCTCGTCGGAATCTTCGTCCCGGGCCATTCAGGGGCAGTGGTGATCGCCGTCGCAGTCGTCGGTGCGACCACGCTGCTCGCCGACGGGGTCCGATACGAGGCGCTCGCTCTCGACCGACCAGGCGCGGCGTTGACGTGTGATTCGATCTGGCTCGCCGGCACAATCGTCGGCGTCTCGATGTCTGCGCTCACGCAAACGGTGAGCTTCGTTCAGCTGTCCTGGATCTACGCTGTTGCCGCAGTTCTCGGCGCCGGAATTGCACATCGGCGTGTCGGCGAGGACCGTTCGGAAACCGAAAAAGCCGGCAGAGGCGACCTGCGCGCTCAGAGCCGGTTCGGCATCGAGTTCGCACTCCAGATCATCCCCGGCCAGCTCGTGCTCGTGATCGCTCCTGCCTTCATCGGTATCGTCGGACTTGGCGTGTACCGGGCAGTCGTCACCCTGTATCAGCCACTGATCGCGGCCGCGACGGCTGTCCGGCTCGGTGTGCTCGGGCGCATCGATTCGGCCAATCGGCTTGCGGGGACGCTCGGGCGAACTGCGTTCGTGCTCGCTGCGGTCAGCGCCGGCTACCTCGGCTTGGTCATCACCCTGAAACGGTCGACAACTGTCCTTGCCCACGGCGCACTCGAGGGAGCGTCGTTCCGCCTTGTGGTGATCTATGGCGTCGCGGAGATCGCGCGCGTCGCACTGCAACCCTTATATGACGTTCAACGTCTCCGGGGCCAGTTCCATCGCTTGATCTTGTTGCGGTCGGCTCAAGCGATCGCTCTCGTGGCGCTTTCCATCATCTTCGCAATGATGATCGGGATCAGCGGGTATGCGCTTGCGCGTCTCGTCACGTACGCGGCACCCGTTGTGATATTCATCTGGCCCCGACGGGCACGCCTTCGGTGATGGATCAGCTGCGCTCCCCGACCCAATCCGCGACCACGACGATCGACATGGTGATTTTGCGAGGTCGTGGAAGGCGCTTCAGGACTGGAGCGAGCCAACGGGCGAGCGACAGTGGAAGTCCCCATCCGTAGAGAGACAAGATCCCCGGTGAAACCGGGTTGATGTGTTCGACTTTCAAGACATTCCAGTGCCCCTGCTCCAACAGGTCCGTGAGCGAAGTTTCATCGAAGAAGTTGACGTGCGTCGGGTCGGTGTAGTGATACTGAGCGAGCCCACTCATCGGAAGAATCGCTTGGTGAGCGCAGTTCGGGACGGAGAGGATCAGCCGATCGGCAACTCGTCCGATCTCTTCGATCGCAGCGCGAGGGTCCGACACATGTTCGAGCACCTCGAAGAGCAGTGCCGTCCCCAGGCTCCGATTCTGGAACGGCAACTCAGAGACTGCTGCGATCGCAAAAATCTCGGGCTTGCGACCGACCGGCAGCAGTAGATCCGCACCGAGGGTCTCGAACCCGGCTTCGCTCAACCGCGACGTGTAGGCATCTGACCCACAACCGAGGTCGACGACTCGGCCCTGAGCGTGCTGCAGGGCGATTCTCAGCCGATTGCGGTTGACCTTGCCCGGT